>JBAQBC010000261.1:0-29202 GCA_049286035.1 Xanthobacteraceae bacterium | reverse complement strand
GCGGCGCGCGCTCGCCGATGCTTTGGCCGCGAGCCCGGCCGCGCCGGCGCCGGTCATCATCGCGCTCGCCTGCGACCAGCCGCAGATTGCGGCGCCGATCTATGCTTTGTCGCCGCTTTTGATCGATGCCGATCTCGTGGATGGGGTCGCAACCGGCGGCGAGGCGGTTGAAGCCGCAATTGCCAGCCGCGCCGTGCTGCCGTCCGCGGTCTCGGCCGCGCTTGCCGAGCTCGGCAGTGCCGAGGCTTGTCAGATTCTGGCGGAAAATGACGGGGCTGAGATCGCGCCTTTGTCGATTGATCGCATGGTCGAACGGTTCGGCGACGTTGCGGCGATCCGCGACGCGCTCTTGGCGCGCGACGATCTTCCGGCCGCGACGAGGCAAAATCTGGTGACCCGGCTGTCGCAAACGCTCGCCGGCTTTGTCGTCGGCCGCTCCTGGCTGGAGCAGGATCGCGCCCGGCGCATCGCCCGCGAGGCTTGCGAGAAGGCGACCGTCTCAATCGCCGCCGACAGGCCGAAGACCGAGCTGCGGCCGCTCATTCGTCATCTCTGCGCGAGCGGTCAACTCACCGCCGGCCTGGTCTTGCGCGCGCTGCTCTCCGGCAACATAGCTTTATTCGAAGAAGCCTTGGCGGAGTTGAGCGGTATGCCGCTTGCGCGCGTGTCGGCGCTCGTTCATGACCGCATCGGTTCCGGCTTGCGGCCTTTGTTCGAAAAGGCGCAGCTGCCGGCGTCAATGCATGCGGCGTTCAAGGAGGCAATCAAAGCGATGCGCGAGGGCTTCGCCGAGGAGGCGGACGATGCGCGCCTGCAACGGCGCGTGGTGGAGCGAGTCCTTACCGCCTGCGAAACCGCCGATATGGGCGACGTTGCGCCGCTGATCACACTGTTGCGCCGTTTCGCTACCGAAGCGGCGCGCGAGGAAGCGCGGCTATTCTGCGACGAGCTTGCGGCCGAGCCGCCCCGGCTCATTTACTCCGTTGCCGCTTAAATCCTCTTTGCGCTCTTAATGCCCGAACTGTTCGCCGAGGATGCGCTCGTCGAGGCTGTGACCGGGATCGAACAACATGTGCATGGCGGTGCCGTGATCCATGTGGATGTCCACCTCACGCACCGAGCGCACTTCGTCATGGTCGGCGACCGCCGCCACCGGGCGCTTGGCCGGCTCGAGCACTTCGATGGTGACGCGGGCGCGATCAGGCAATAGCGCACCGTGCCAGCGCCGCGGCCGGAACGGGCTGATCGGCGTGAGCGCCAGGAGCGGCGCACCGATCGGAATGATCGGCCCCTGCACCGAAAGATTGTAGGCGGTCGAGCCCGCCGGCGTCGCCAGCATAATGCCGTCCGCTACCAGTTCGGCGAGCCGCTCCTTGCCGTCGACGAAGATGCGCAGCCGCGCCGCCTGGTAGGTCTGGCGGAACACCGAAACTTCGTTGATCGCGCGGTGCCGGTGCACGCGGCCGGCGGCATCGCGCGCCCGCATCAACAACGGGTGAGTCACCGTGACATGCGCGGCGGCAAGCCGCCTATGCAGGTCGCGCTCGTTGTATTCGTTCATGAGAAAACCGACCGTGCCGCGATGCATGCCATAGATCGGCTTGCCGGAATTCATGAACCGTTGCAGGGTCGCCAGCATGAGGCCATCACCGCCAAGCGCGACCACGACATCCGCGGTCTCGGGCCGGACGTCGCCGTAACGCTGGACCAGCCGGCGTCGCGCCCGCTGCGCCGCGAGCCCATCGCTGGCGACAAAGGCGATGCGCTTATAGGACGGGGCCGGACGGGTTTTGCGCATGGCAGCGTTTCAAACAAGCGGCAGCGCCGCGCAGGAGATCATTATGGACAATAACAATGAACGCGTGGTGTTTGTGTATACGACCCATCCGTCTGTTGTCGAGGCGGAGCGTATCGGCCGTGAGCTGCTCGAACGGCGGCTGTGCGCCTGCGTCAATGTCCTGCCTGGCATGGTGTCGCTGTATTGGTGGCAGGGCGCCGTCGAACGCGGCGAGGAGGCGGTCATGATCATCAAGACGCGCGCGGCGCTCGCGGAGCCGGTTCGCGCCGCGGTGCGGCAGCTGCACTCCTATACGACGCCTGCGATACTGGTGCTGCCGATCGAGAGGGCCGATGCGGATTACCGGGAATGGCTTTTGACGGAGACGCGGGAGAGTAGGGCGGGCAAAGGCTCGTAGCGCCGTGCCCACCCTGCTTTAGCTTACTTTAATCGTCCGCTGATTTTGTCGACGCCGGCTTTGGCGCAAGCTTCGTCGAGATCGCCGCCCGGCGCACCGCCGACGCCAATTGCGCCAATGGCCTCGGTGCCGACTTTGATGCTGATCGCGCCCTGCAGAAGCAGGATGCGCGGCAGCTTCGCCAAACCACCAGCCGACGGCGTCTGCCCCATGCGCTGCACAATGGCGCCGCTGGTGTCCTCGTTGCGCGACGCCCCGAGCATCAGCACGGTATAGGCTTTATTGGGGGCGGCCCCGAGCGTTGTCATCGATGCGCCATCGCCGCGTAACAGGGCCTGCGTCACGCCATCGGTATCAACAATGGCCGCGGTCACCTTGTAACCCTGCTTGGCGCAGGCGGCGACAGCCTCACCGACTGCCTCGGCAGCGAGCGCCGCCGACAGGCGATGCGTGGTCAGAACATCTTGGGCAAATCCAGACAGTGGATTTGCAACTAAAAGACCAGCGGCGCACAGCGCCGCGGCGGCGGATTTCTTCATAATTTTCTCCGTTCGAAGTGAAATTATCTTAGCGCTGTAGCAGCACAAAAAAATAGCCCCGGATATCGCATATGCGACATCCGGGGAAATCACACTTGTGGATCAAGCTTCCGCCTGCGCACTTCGTGCTTCGGCGGGCTTATACGATCAATACGTCCGCGTGCCGTCGATCACTTCTTTGAGCGCGACAAATTCCTTGCACTCGGTGCCGCAGATCAGGCGCACCTGCTCGAGATCGTCCTTGGCCTTGAGCAGGTTGCCCTGTTCGGCATGCCACATGCCGTAATAGGACCAGGTCAAAGCGTGCTTCGGATCGGCGGCGAGCGCCTTGTCGTACCAGTATTTGGCGTCGTCATAGCGGCCGAGCTTGCGGCTCGCATAGCCGAGCAGTGTGGCCACGTCGGCATTGTCGTCATAGCCCACGGCATGCAGCGCGGCGATGCCGCCCTGGTAGTCTTCCTTGTCGTAGATCAATGCGTAAGCGGCATGATAGCGGTCCAAGAACTCTTTGGCCGAGCTGCTCTTGTCATTCTTCTTGTGCTTCTTGGCGTCGGTCTTGCCGGAGGGTTGAGTGGTTTGCTTCGGCGGCTCGGGATTGCTCGCACCCATCGCAGCAGCGAGTTGCGGGGCGCCCGAAACGGCCGCGGCAAGGATGGCGGCTGTAAGCAACGAGGTCTTTCGCATGGTTCCTCCGGTCATTGGCTGGCAAAGTTCCGTGTTTCGACGTGCGTCGTATCCTGGAGTCCTTACTCTACGCGTTTATTCCCCGCGCCAGGTTCCTGGACGGCATTTGAGGTGGCTAACACCGAAAGCCTAGCATTTCTTCCGCCGGCGTTTTGCCGATTAGCGGCGATCAACGGAAAGTTGATCGGCGGCGGGCGGCCTCGCATTACGATAATTTCACGTAGGTGAACGCCAAGCATTATGCCACTTCAGGCCGCGTTCAGTGACTCCCTTGTAAGTGTCTCCTGGACAATCGGCGTCAACTCCCCAAGCGCCGAAAAAAGGAGAACAAAATGTTGACCAAATTCGCCGCCGCGCTGCTCGCGACCAGCTTGATCGCCGGCTCGGCGATCGCCGCTCAACCGTCCGGCACGCCCGCTGCCAACGGCACCGCGCCGGCCGTCCAGACCCAGACACCGTCCACGCCGGCGGCCAACACGGCCAAACCCGGCAAGACGGTGAAGCACGCTGCTCGCCACCGCAATCATGTGCGTAAACATGTTGCGCGGAGCAAGGGTCATGTCGTGCGTCATGCGCGGCATGCCAAGCCGGCCAAAACGCATCAAGCCGGCGTGAGCAAGAACGCGTAAATCCAATTGCCTGCGATCCGGAATTAGCACCAGATGCGGTGCGAACCGAGGCCCGGGTCGTACGCACCGGCTTGCGGCCGCCAGCGGCGGCGCCGCCTGGCCCGCAAGTCGGATTTTTCAGTCTGATCCCGAGACGTGAATTCGAGCGTCCGCAAAGATCGGGCTCAAGAGTAGTCGTCCCGCAACAGCTTACGGGAACAAAAACGCGGGATAGAGGAGGCCGGTTAAGCCACCGGCCTCCGCATTTTTTTCAGTCCGTTACAACCGGGCTCGCCGTTCGCAGAACGGCATTCCTTCGGTCGCCCTATGCCCGCGATCCGCTTTCGCGCGCAGCCGATATCACAACGACGTACTGTAAGGACTAACGACCCGAAGCCGGCGTCCGCGACGATGGCGCTAGCGTGGTCGGTTGCATGGTCGGTTGGATGGGCTTGCGCGCCGGTGCGGCGGGGGGCAGCGGCGGTGGCGCCGGAACCCGCTTCAGGATTTCAGAATCGGAAGCCTGCAGCGACGTGATCTGGCGTGCCATGCGATCTTGCGCGCCAGCGAGTTGCTCCACGGTTTGCTGAAGCGCGGCCAGACCCTGCATTATCTGTTGCACCTGTTCGGGGTCAACGGAGGGAGTGGCTGGCGCTTTCGGCGCGACCACCTCCGGCGCGGTCTGTGCAACGGGTATTGCCTGCGGCGTCTCCGCCACAGGCACTCGCACGGCAGCGGTTTCGGGGCCTGCCGGCGGCGGATTCGTCCAGCCACGCTCCTGGACCCAACTCGCGATCATCTGCTTCGCCTCCGGCGACCAGCCGAGTTCCGGTGCCGTTGTCGCGATTATCTGTTTGGTCGCCTCGCCATACGACTGCCAAGCCAGGATGGCGGCGATAGCGATGCACATTGCGACCGAGTAACGAACCAACGTTCGCAAAGCGCGCCTTTTAGTCTGGTTCTCTATTCTTTTTGCCTGAGCGTCTATTGCTAAGAGACGATAATAGATTGTCGATCGTTCCGAGGTCTCGTAGTCGAGATGATGGCTGATCCGTAAAAGAAGACTGTGCAAATCTTCCACGGGTCTGTGCTGATCGCTTGGACGATCAAAATCCCTAGGCACGGCGCGCTCGTCTAATTTATGACCGAAATCGGCCGGAGCACTGGTTGACTCAGGCGCTTTTATTTTCGCAGCCGTTTCATCAGCGGGGTTCATCGGCTTCCCTCAATCAGTCATTTATCAGAACAGGCGCCACGATTTTCTTCCTCGGTAGAGCAGCCGCGGGCGTGGCCTGCGACGGCCCTCCGTTCGACACGACCGGCGTGGTTGCCGGTTCTGCCGGCCGTGGTCGCGGCAATGGTGGCGAAGACGCTACGCGGTGGTGATTGGTGCTGCTACCAGTGACGCGGTTCAGCCAAGTCGTGAGATCGTGCGCTATTTCGAACAGCGGTGATTGTCTTTCGGCCGGTGCCGATTGTGGCGCCTGCGCACGGGCCGCGCCGGCAGCCAGCGGCAGAAACGATAGAGCAAGCGTGGCCCCTATTAGTTTCACCCGCACGATCGTCCCCGTCCGACAGCGCGCACTCAGTGCATGCCGTTCCGAGGTTAATCAAAATTAGGGCGGTGCTTAGGCGTAGTCCGGGCGAAACTGAAAATAAGCCGGTTCCGGAGTGTCACAAAGCCGTCTGCCACTCGACCGGAACATGTTCGTAGCCGGTGGCAGTCTTGATCAAATGGCCGCAGGCGGGGAAGGGGAAGTGATAGCCGGTAACCAGCATGCGGTCGGCGGCGGCGCGATCGAAAAGTTTTTTGCGGGTTGCGACCGCGGCGGCGCCGTCGATGTCGAAGCTTGCCTGCCAATCCGGGTGGCGCGCGAACACCGCCGGATGCTGGGCGGTGTCGCTCAAGACCAACAACGATTGATCGCCGGAATGAATGGCAAAAACGGAGTGGCCAGGCGTGTGCCCCGCCGCCGGGATAGTGACGATGCCCGGGGCGACTTCTTTGCCGGGCTCAAATTGCGTCACGTGCTTGGCGATGTCGGTGAAAATCCGCCGCTGATTGAGAAACACGACTTTCAGATCCGCGGGTGCGGCATTGAGGTTGCCGTCGTCCATCCAATAGGCCCATTCTGCCGCCGGGACCATGATCTCGGCACGCGGAAAGATCAGTGCGTTATCCTTGTCCTTGATGCCGTTGATGTGGTCGGGATGAAAATGCGAGATGACGATCGTGTCGACCTCTTTCGGGTCAATTCCTGCGGCCGCGAGATTGTCGCGCAGCGCCCCGGCTGACGGCGCGATCTGCCCGCCGGTGCCGGTGTCGAGGAGCACAAGCCGCTTGCCGGTATTGACGATCAGCGTGGTGAATGGCGTCGCCAGCTTGTCGTGCGGCATGAAAGCGGCGTTGAGCGCCTGCTCGACTTCCGCAAACGGCGCATTGGCGATGAATTTGTCGTCGATCGGACGATACCAGATGCCGTCATAGAGCGCGGTGAGCTCACAGGAGCCGATCTTATAGCGGTAGACACCCGGCGCGGCGGCATTGGCAGCTGGCGCTTCCGCGCGCGCGGTCGTCGCCGGCGCAGCCAGCGTGGCTGCCGCGGCGGTCCCGAGAAGGTTACGCCTCGTCAGTTCCGACATCGCGAAATCCTTTGCTCTGCGGCCGCCCCGTTGCGCACTGCATAATAACCAAATCGCTGCGCCGATATTCCCTGTGCTTGCGGCCAAAGCGCGCGGCAAAGAATCCGTTACCCGCGTCCGCAGTCTATTGTAGATTGTCGGATATTCGTCGGCACACGGTATGGACGCCGCCCGATAGAGTGCGGCACCTTGCCAATGCCTGAGGGAGGGGAACCCGTGAAAACGACGCTGACATCCATTACGACGGCCGCAAGCGCAGCGCTCGTGGTCCTCTTGACGCTGGGAGCTCCCTCGATGTCCGCCGCAGCGACCTTCGTCTATGTGTCCAATGCCGAAGACGCCACCATCGACGCCTATGTGATGGACACAAAGACCGGCGCCTTGACATCGATCGGCAAAGCCGAGGCCGGCAAGACGGTCATGCCGATGGCGGTGGCGCCCAACAAGAAGCTTCTTTATGCCGTGATCCGTTCACAGCCGATGCGCGTGCTCACCTACGCCATCGACGGCAAGACCGGCGCGCTGACGCAGCGGGCGACCGCGCCGCTGCCGGAAAGCATGGCGTATGTTTCGACCGACCGCAGCGGCCGCTTCCTGTTCACTGCTTCGTACGGTGGCGATAAAGTTGCGGTGAGCCCGATCGGCTCGGACGGCCTTGTCACTACCGAGGCAATCCAGATTCTGCCGACCGGCCGCAATGCGCATTCAATCCTGGCGGAGCGCAGCAATCACTTCGTTTATTCCGCCAATCTTGGCGCGAATCAGGTGTTGCAATTCGCGTTCGATGCCAAGAGCGGAAAGCTCACGCCGCTAGATCCTCCGGCGGTGAAGCCCGGGCCCGGCCACGGCCCACGCCACTTGGCGTTTTCGCGCGACAACAAATTTCTCTACGTGCTGAACGAACTCTCGGGCCACGTCACGCAATATGCGATCGACGGCAGCAAGGGGACGCTGAGGCTCATCGATTCAGTGCCCTCGGTGCCGCCTGAGCTGGGCATGAAATGGGGCCAGCCGCAGGCGCCGATCGGCGCTGCGCCAGCCACACCCGCGGCGGCGCAGAAGCCGGACGAAAAGCCGCCGATTTGGGCCGCCGATCTGCGGCTGACGCCGAACGGAAAATTTCTCTATTCGACTGAGCGCAACACCGACAAGATCGCGCTGTTCACGGTCGCACCGCGCACCGGCAAACTCACTTACGTTACCAATTTTGCCACCGAGCGGCAGCCGCGCGGCATCAATATCGATCCCAGTGGACACTATCTCGTCGCTTCCGGCGAAAAATCGGATCGGCTGTCGGTCTATCGCATCGACCAAGCCAGCGGAAAGCTCGGCGAGCCGGCGCACTATCCGGTGGGAAAGGGCGCCAATTGGGTCGAAATCGTTGAGGTGAAGTGAAGCGCCGCTCAGCGACAACGATACAGGTTTAACGCTGCTGCTGTTATAGCCGCTGCTGTTATAGCTGGCGCCGAGAGCAACGTCACGGCTGCGGTTCGCGATCAGCTCGCTACGGTGGGTCTGTGCTGGCGCAACATCAAACTTTCGGCGCGGCTCGAAGAAAAGACGAAACAGCACACGCTCACCGACCACTTCGGCAAGCGAGCGAAAGGCAAAGAAAGGTATCAAGATCAGCAATAGGACGATCGACGTTGCGATTGCCTGATGAAGAGTGCCGCCGCCAATGTCGGCGATGGAATCGGCCAACGTGCGATCGTGCAGGTAACCGGCGATCAGCTCTTCCAGCGCATTCAAAACGATAAGCAAAGCCAGGAAGGCGAACGACCTGTGTAGTATGGGCCAGATCAGAGCTTGTTTCTTGTACCGCTCACCAAGATGGAAAGCGTGTCCTATGCTCATAAATTTCGCGCAAATCAGAGCCTTGACTGCGGCGAAGCCGAAGGGAGCAAAGGCGATGCCGTGCGCCTGAAGGATGGCGGCTTTTAGATAGGCGAGGGCGGTGAAGCAGACATAAAAATATGCGGCGACAATCAGGAATTCCCTCAACTCATGGACTGCCCTTTTGCCGATTGGTTCCTGAGCTGCACTGTCATTCATGGGTCGCTCCACCGCTGCTGATTTTGCTCGGTGTGAGGAAAATCGCCTTTGTTGTCGGGCCGTGGTTTCGGCGCTTTTGCTTTTTGCCACGGACGCCATTTGATCGGCTGGATGTGGATGCTTGTTCGTAAATCGGTATTGACCCACTGACCGGTATTCGTTCGCCGGCACGGAAATGGCAAGACGACCGACGACCCGCCGTCCAGCACTGTTAGCTCGAGGTCGTGGTTATCGGACGCCGTTGAGATCGGGTGCCAGAGCGACAAATGCTGGCGCAAAAGATAGTCCTTAATCTTGCGATCCGCGGCTTCCATCACGTCCCCTAGATAGGGTGAGGAGTCGGGTTCGAGTTTTTGATCGTTACCTGCGTTCATGGAAAGCGATTAAGCGTATGGCAGAGGCTGTTAACTTGATTTGGATCAAAGACCGCGCCGCAAATCTGCTGGCAATTGCGGGTCTTTGCCTCGAAACGCCTGGGCATGAGACTGATTGGGAGACCGATATCAGTAGGCCTATGCGCCGCAGCCTTTCTGACGGCCGCGATCGGTTGTGCGTTGGCGCAAGACACTGACAAACAAGACGCCGACAAAGGCCAGACGGAATACATGGAAAATTGCGCCGGATGTCATGGCGCCGATGCCAGGGGCGCCGGCCCCTGAGCGCCAAGCTCAAAACCAAACCGGCGGATTTGACCTTGCTGGCTAAGCGCAATCACGGGAGCTTCGATACTGCCGCCGTTTACCAAATGATCGACGGAAGAAGTGCGCGCCCAACTCACCGCGGCGCCGAAATGCCGATTTGGGGTTGCCGGCACGACCCTCCGGCGGTCCCAGCGCCGCCAGCGCTGAGCAAGCACCAGCGCAAAATCCCAAAAAGAGTCGTGTCGGCGATGAAAAGGCGAGAGACCGAGCTCGATTCGCTTCTCGATCTTCCCTGCGGCGCCAGGAGACGGTGCGCGACCGCATCCTCGCGATCGTCGAATATTTGAACCGGCTGCAGGCGAAGTAATAAGGTAAACGAGCAACCACAAAGAAGGTCATGTTGGCTGCCCTGGTCTTCGCCAAACGGGGCAGTGGCCTAGTTACTGCGCTTCATCAAACTTGTTTCAAAGCTCCAGCAACAGTCCATAAAGGTTTCGTCGATTGCAAGGATCGGAAACCCCATGGACGACGAAGCTCTGGATAGCACAGCTGCGGTCAGCGACATCACAGTCGAAGGTTCTGTATCGAAGATCAGCGATAGAAATCGTCTCCTGGCAATAGCCGGCGAGGAAGAGCTGTTCGCCGCGGACCGATCCGCTTGGGCCGATTGCTGGCAACATCCACTCGTGAAGTCCATCCAGACGAGGCGAGGAAGAACCTCCCGGTTGTGAGCCGAAGAAAACTGCGGAAAATCTAGCTCGCTGGGCCGGCAGCGCGGACGACGCGTGCCGGCGTCATGACCGCATCTTTCGAAATTTCATTAAAGTTCCCGGAACATCTCCATAATTGTCCCGTTTTGGCAACGAAGGGACATTGCCATCTTTTGACAAGGTCGGGGGAACTCAACCCCAAGCTCATATGATTCATGACTAAAGAGACCCAGTATCGAGCCAACGCCGCCAATTCAATTGAATTGGCCAATCGCGCCTCGCGCATGAGCGACAAGAGCCGGCTCTTGGAACTGGCCGAGAAGTGGCTCGACTTGGCTGACCGGACGCACCGGCTTACGCACCGTTTTGTGCCGTCGCGCTGGCAGCATCCGCTGTTGCGCTCGAAGCTCGGCGACGAAAAACACCCTGACGCCGAATAGTTCCGACGGAAGCCGCGTGGGGTGTTGTTGGATCACTCAGGCTTGATGCCGGCGAATTTGATGACCTCGCCCCACTTCTTGGTCTCGTCGGCGATCAAGTTACCGAAATCGGCGGCTGACCCGGGAAGCAGCGAGGCGCCAAGGTCGATAAATCGCGCCTTCGCCGCTGTATCGGTCAGCATCGCATTGATCGCTTGATTGAGCTTGTCGACGATTTCGCCAGGCGTTCCCTTCGGCGCGACGATGCCGTACCAGGCGCTCGCCTCATAGCCCGGCACGAAATCGGCTACGGTGGGCAAATCGGGCAGCACCGCGGAACGCGTCGCCGTAGTGACTGCGAGGGGCCGCAGCTTGCCGGCTCTAATGAACTCGAGCGACGTGGGTAAGTTGTCGAACATTAGTTGCACGCGCCCGCTCATCAGATCGATCAGTGCCGGCCCGCCGCCGCGATATGGCACGTGCACAATGTCGACGCCCGCCATCATCTTGAAGAGCTCGCCGGCGACATGAAGGGTCGAACCGATCCCGGACGAGGCGAAGTTCAGTTTGCCGGGATTGGCTTTGGCGTAGCTGATCAGCTCAGGGATGGTGTGCACCGGCACCGACAGATTGACGTCGACGACATCAGGAAAGCGAATAATCCCAGCCACCGGAGTGATATCGCGCATGAAATCGAAATTGAGCTGCGCGAATAGAGCGACATTGGTCGCGTTTGCCGGCGCGGCGAGCAAGAGCGTATAGCCATCCGGCGACGCGCGCACGACCGACTCGGTCGCGATATTTGTCGCCGCGCCTGGCCGGCTTTCGACGATGAATTGCTGACCCAACCGCTCCGACAGCCATTGGCCGGTCAATCGCGCGGTCATGTCAGCGGATCCGCCGGGCGGATAGCCGATGATCAAATGCACCGGTCGCGTCGGATAATCGGAAGCCGAGGCGACCCGCGCGACGGCGGGAACGACAGCGGCACCCGCTGCGGCATGCAGAAGTTTGCGGCGAGATAGTCTCATGAATGTTGCCGATGCGGTTAATCTGCGGAAACGTTGCCGGTGAAACCGGCAACGGCGGACCAATGGCGAACATATACGAATTACGCCACGCGATGAACCGTGACGGCGGGTGGATACCTCAAGGGGCGAGCGACCACGGCGCGCGGCAGCGCCGTCTCTTCGCCACAATGGGACGTGGTCAGCAAGCGATGTGCTAGACTATTGTCCTTCGGGCCGGGGGCAAGTCCCATGAAGCGACGACAATTCGCTACGTCTTTCGGCGCGATGGCCGCCACATGTGCACTGTCGTGGTCACGCACCGCACTCGCGCAGCTCGCGACCGGGTCACTGCTTGTGCGCGCGCAACAGCCGGCGACGCCAGACACCCCGATCGCCGCGAAGCCTGACAACCCCGCGAACGGACTCGATCCACTTCTGCAGCAGGCGCAAGTTCTGGGCGCGCCCATGGCCGCGGTTGCGCGCGCCGTTGCGATCTCGCGCCAATCGATTTTTCCGAAGAAAGACGCGCTCGCGGTCTTCGATATCTCACAGCTGTCGGCGAGCAAAAGATTCTATCTTTTGGATTTCAAATCGGGCGAAGTCACCGCGCATTATGCGGCGCATGGAAGAACCAATGGGCCAAACGCAAAAGCCGTCAAATTCAAGGGCTTCCAAAAAGACCTGGACATGGTGCCGCTGGGGCCGCTCAAGACCGCGCATTCCGAAGTCATGGATCATTACAAGACGATCGTGGACCGGTATGACGGCACCATTTACCCAAACATGATCGTTGTCGTGCTTGAGGGTGTCACCTCCTACAACAGCTACATCAACCACACGCCGCCATTTAAATGGATTCTGCACCCGAACTGGTACACCACCGCGGCTTTTCGTGCGAAAAATAACGGCATGCTGGGCAGGAGCAACGGCTGCATCACCGTCGATCCGGTCGAGAACAACCAGCTCGTCAGACGCCTTCAGGATGGAGCGCTGGTTTACGTGACGGTCGGCGATGATCCGATCGAACAATATTTGTAATTGACGGCGCGATAGCCGCTGGCGGCGGTGCGGGAGAGCTCTTATGACTGCGAGCGTCAGCAGGGGCAGGCCGTATCGCCGCAAGCCGCTGAAAACGTCTACGCGACCGGCGATCCTGCCGGTAGCGACGGTACTCCTCGCGACTTGTTTTTTGCTCACCGCCCACGATTCGGCGCGGACATTGACCGGCGGCAAAAATGTCGGCCCCGACGACATCGGCGCCAGGGCGTCGGTCGCTTTGTATTATCGCGGCATGCCGTTTTGCGGCGGTGTGGTCTTTTCAGACCGTTATGTCCTCACCGCCGCTCACTGTTTCACCGACGGCAGAGGAAATGTCGTAAAATCGGCGGAGCGGATCGAGGTTCGCTACTGGAGTAGCGAACACTCAAAACGCGACGCAAGAAAGGTTGCAAAGTTTACGCTTCACGAAAACCTTCTGCGCCAAGAGCGCGTATCCTATCCGTCCGCACGGCCGGGCGATTTCATCAATTTCCCGGTCAATCATGAGGATATCGCGGTTCTAAAAATCAATCGTCCGCACCCGCCCGGAGCAATGAGCGCTTTCGTTCCGGCAATCGACAATGAATACACGGCGCCGGACGGGAGGGGCGGTTCCATCTGGTTCTATGTTTATGGGGCCGCCGTCGACGGCTCATTCGGCAAACTGCAAAGAGCGCTCATCGGCCGATACGGGCCGTTGGAGCGCGTCGTTGTGGATAAACCACCTGAACTTTTACATGCCGTGCGGCAAATGACGATTATCACGGCCGGATTTAACAAAGACGTGTCTGAATGCCATGGCGATTCAGGATCGGGTGTTTTCCTGGCAAAATCGAATGGCGCGGAATACGACGAAAGCCCGGACAGGCTCCCCGAAACAATCGAACTCAAAGAAGGCCTTCCAATCCTGGTCGGATTGGTCTCGCAATATCCGGTCGCCAAGCTGAGCAGTAAAAACGCGCCGTGCGGTCGCGACATTGGCGCGAACGCATATGAAGCGACGCGCGTCGATTACTATCATGACTGGATTATCGCAAAGATAAAAGAAATGCGGTGAGTGATTGCGCAGTCGCGGCGGTCACTCATTAGCGCCGTGGATGGCATCGATAACCGCCGCGGTCACCTCCGCGGTCTTGGCCTTGCCGCCAAGGTCGGGAGTGTGAAAGCGGTGATCGGCGGTCACGCGCTCGATCGCCTGCATCAGCCGATCCCCAGCGGGTTTTTCACCGAGGTGATCGAGCATCATTACCGCCGACCAGAACGTGCCGATCGGGTTGGCAATACCCTTGCCCATAATGTCGAAGGCCGAGCCGTGGATCGGTTCGAACATCGAGGGAAATTTGCGCTCGGGATTGAGATTGGCGGTCGGCGCGATGCCGAGCGATCCGGCCAATGCGGCGGCGAGGTCGGATAAAATGTCGGCATGCAGGTTTGTCGCCACGACGGTGTCGATCGTCTGCGGTCTCATGACCATTCGCATTGTCATGGCATCGACCAGCATCTTGTCCCAGGTCACATCCTTGAACTCGGAAGCGATCCCGGTCGCGATCTCATCCCACATCACCATGGCGTGGCGTTGCGCATTTGACTTGGTGACCACGGTGAGAAGCTTTCGCGGCCGCGATTGCGCAAGCCTGAAGGCGAACCGCATGATGCGTTCGACGCCGGCGCGGGTGAACATCGCGACGTCGGTTGCCGCCTCCAACGGCGAACCTTGGTGCACGCGGCCGCCGACGCCGGCGTACTCGCCCTCAGAGTTCTCGCGCACGATCACCCAGTCCAATTCCTTGTCTTTCACGCCGCGCAGCGGGCTGGTTATGCCGGGAAGCACCCGTGTCGGACGGACGTTGGCGTATTGATCGAACGGCTGGCAGATCGCGAGCCGCAAACCCCAGAGCGTGATGTGGTCGGGAATTTCCGGGTGACCGGCCGAGCCGAACAGGATCGCATCGTGGCTGCGGATCAGGCTGCGGCCGTTCTCCGGCATCATGCGGCCGTGTTTCTTGTAGTACTCGCCGCCCCAGTCGAAATGATCGACCTTGAATTGGAAGCGGGCCTCGCGCTTGGCCAGCGCGTGCAGCACCTCAATGCCGGCCGATACCACTTCGGTCCCGATTCCGTCGCCAGGAATGGCCGCGATCCGATAAGTCTTCATTAAAGTCTCCGTCATGGCGATGCGGCAAGTTTTTTGAGCCAAGTTTACTGAGCGCCGACCGATGATCCTGATGATGCCATTGAAGAAACGCAATGAACACGATTTTGAGCTTTTCCGAGTTCGCTCTTTCGACGCCAGGCATCAGGATAATTCATACCTCGCGGCCATTTGAATTGAGAGGTGGACGTCTTTTGCTAACCTTTAGTTTGTGGGCAGCCAAGCTAGATCGACATGCTGGCTCGACACGCTAAATTGACACGCTAAATCGCCATGGCGAAGCGGGCGCAAATCGGTATCGCTGCAATATTGGTAATAGGCGGCACGATTGCTGAATGTAGTGCCGCTTCGGGGCTTCGATTGACATGCATTGGAAATCTTACCAATACGCGGGAAGATGGCATCACCCTTGGTCAATGCGATCTGATTTTTTTATCGGTTAAAGACGTCAATTCCATAGAGGATATTTGCGGAATACCCGGCACGATTGATACGCCTACCGAAACGAAGTGCCGGATAAAAGCGACGGTTTCGCCACAAACAAGCCGCGCCGCAGATCACCGCGAGTTATATCGTGTGCTTGACGTCTTGACGGTGGATAAGCGGTGAAACGATCCAAACTCGTCGTGATTTGGTAAGATGTAAAGAGATTGGCATGGTGCAATATGGCGTACATCATCACCAGCGATACGCTTGGTCTCGCGATAGGTCCCGTTGCGGAAACGGCGGACCACGTGCATGAAGCGCTTAGCAAAGCACGTCAGATGTACGAGACGGGACTCGTAAACGTGTCAATCAAAGACGAAGACGGGCACAATATCGACGGTGACGAACTACTGGACTGTATTACTGGGAAAAAGACGATCACCAACGACCTTCAGGCAAAATAGACAGCTAACTTCATTGCACGACATCGGATTCAGTGCGTCTTTGTCCGATTTCTGCCATTGGCGGCCTTGTGACCTAGGGCATAGCACCAAATCTGCAATCTGATATTCTTCTGACTGCCGGGAGTGGCCCTCACTATGGAGGAAAGCCATGGAGCGGCGGGAATTCATCAAAATCGCTTGTGGCCTCGTTGGCGCATGGCCGCTGGCCGCGGTCGCGCAGCAGCCAGGGAAACCACGGCTCGTCGGAATACTCGGCGCGGATGCGACCGTATGGCGTCCGTGGACGGCCGCTTTTGTCGCGCATCTGCGCGAACTCGGCTGGATCGAGGGAGGTACCGTTGCAATCGATTATCGCTGGGCCGCGGGAAGATCCGATCGCGTCAGTGAAATCGCCGCTGAATTCGACCGGCGCCAAGTTGACGTCATCGTCACCTATGGCAGCGCCGCTACGATCCTAAGGCAGACAATAACTACCATCCCTATCGTCTTTGCCGTTGCGTTCGATCCGGTTCGTGGCGGCTTGGCTCAGAGTTTGGGGCATCCGGCCGGCAACGTCACCGGAGTCTCGATCCAACAGCCCGATCTTGTTGGCAAGCGCCTTGAACTCTTGCGTCAGGCTATCCCTAAGCTTCATCGATTAGCCATCCTGGCTGACGCCGGCTATGCCGAGCCAATGTTGGAGGCAGAACGGGTTAAGTCCACGGCTCAAGCGCTCGGGCTCGAAGCAGCCCGGCTTGGGGTCTGGCGAGCCGAAGATATTGCGCCGGCATTCGAGGCGCTCAAGAACAAAGCGGACGCGCTCTACGTCGTCTCTGATGCGCTCATTGCCGCTAACCGTGCCCGCATCGTCACGCTCGCGCTCAGCGGGCGCTTACCCACAATCATGAGCTATGATGACTATGTCGAAGCGGGCGGCCTGATGTCGTATGGACCGGACTATGCCGATCTGTTCCGACGGGCCGCCGATATGGTGGACAAGATACTGCACGGCACAAAACCTGGCGATATTCCGATCGAGCAGCCGACCAAGTTCGACTTGGCCATCAACGTTAAGACTGCGGCGACGCTCGGCCTGACAATTCCGCAGACATTGCTTGCCACCGCCGACGAAGTCATCAAATGAGATCTCCTGTGGCGGCGCGTCTCTTGGCTTTTAATCGACCATTCCGAGCGCGCGTTCGAGGTCGCTGTACCTCGACCAGCCACGGATTGCTTGCAATGCGCGCACCATCGCGCGGGCGTCGCAGCCGGCATGCGAACCTGACGGGACATTAAGATCAACGGTCACGTCATGATTGGCTTTGGCGTTTCCGCTGATGAAAACGCCCCAATCGTCGCCGCCGCCTTGGATGTAAAAATGAGGCGTGCCGTCTGTCCTTGGATATTCGGCAACCGCGTCATACCAGCATGTCGGCGAAAAACGCATCTGGAAACGCAGTTGACCGCCTTGCCGCTCGGACGCGTCAGGTTCCCTGGCCGGGTTGGAAAAGCTGGCGACAAACTGGTCATAATCTTTGGTGCGCAGGCTATGGGAAATAAGCATCACCATGCGCGCCATGCTTTTGGCGCGCTCGTCGATGGCACTTTGACGACCGAAGCGAAACAAAGTCCGATCCCAATCAACAAGTAAGGCCGCGGAATTATACAACTTGACGGCCGCGAAGCGATGTCTGCTTTCGCGGCATACGGAACTGCGTTACTCCGGCTGAATGCCAGCAGCCTCCATGACCGATCGCCAAAGCTTGGCTTCCGAGCGCCCCCTTTCCGCCAATTCCGCTGGCGTCGATCCGCCGCTGAGAATGCCAAGCTGTTCGTACCTCGCTTTCACGGCGGGCTCGCTCAGTATCTCGGCTGCGTCGTGACTCACTTTCTGTACGAGCGGCGCTGGGCTGTTTGCCGGCATGTAGAGCGCGTACCAGGACGTCACGTTAAAATCCGGCACGCCCGATTCCGCAATCGTCGGCAGCTCCGTCGCGGTCGCGAACCGATTGCCTGATGTCACCGCGACACCGCGAACCTGGCCTGCTCTGATGGCGGTCAGTAGCGTGCCAGCGGTGTTGAACATGCAATCCACGCGCGCCGCGATCAAATCCGTCAATGCCGGTCCTCCGCCACGGTAAGGCACATGTCGAATATCAATGCCAGCCATGCGCGCAAACAATACGCCCGTGAGATGAGGTGATGTCCCAACGCCGGGAGAGGAGAATGTGATAATCCCCGGATTGGCTTTCGCCGCGCCGATCAGATCCCGAACGGATTGCCACGGCGAGGAGTTTGGGACCGCCAAGATGTTCGGGTAGGTGCCGACCAAGGTCACTGGCGTAAGATCGGCTTCCGGATCGTAATTGATCGACTTGATCATCAGGCCATAGAGCGGAATTGAACCACCGACCCAAACCATCGTGTAGCCGTCGTGATTGGCATGAGCGGCAACCTCGATGGCAAGATGACCGCCCGCTCCGGGCTTGTTTTCTACAATGACTTGCTGTCCCCAAATTTCAGAGAATCTGTTGGCAATGATGCGCGCGCCGACGTCGGATCCGCCGCCCGGCGGGAATCCAACCAGCAACCGCACCGGACGCGTCGGGTAAGTTTGCGCGCGCGCGGTGCCCGGTAAAGACGCAAGTACGGCAGACCCTGCAATTTGCAGAAGCCGTCTTCGGGGAAGCTGCATGACGAGACCCCCGGGCGCTGGTCGCGTTAGGACCGTGGCGAAGCTTAGCCTATTTGCTCGGTCGCGTTTAGCGCGCCGGGCACGCCGCAACCTGGGCCCGGAGAGCTATTTTGCCGGCCGCAAATCCCTGCTGTAATCCGGATATAGCAAGCATGGTTCCAAGCCTCGAGTCCGCTAGGCTAACAAAAATGTCGATCGGCGCGGTGAACGTTCTGATATCCGGTGGATTCGCCGGCGCCTACGAGCAACTGTTGCCGGAATTCGAGCGGACGAGCCGCATCAAGGTCACGACCGGATCCGGTTCGTCACAAGGAGCAGGGCCGCAAACGATTGCCGCGCAGCTCGCCCGCGGCGTATCTGCCGACGTGGTGATCCTCTCTCGGGAAGGCCTTGGTGAGCTGATCAGGGCGAACAGGATCGTCGTCGGAACGGATGTGGATCTGGCGCGAGTACCCCTTGGCGTCGCCGTGCGGGCGGGGACTGCGAAGCCTGACGTGAGTTCGGTCGAGACCTTCAAACAAGCCATGCTTAAGGTCAAAACCATCGCGGTCCCGGAGAGTACCAGCGGCATCTGGCTTCGCACCGATCTTTTTCCGCGGCTCGGCATCGCGGAAAAGATCAATGTCAAGGCGAAGCCACGGGGCGCGGATGCAACCAAAATGGTCGCCGCAGGAGACGCGGATCTTGCCGTTATGCCAGTGAGTGAAATTTTGCACGCGCCAGGCGTCGACTTCGCAGGTAGCTTGCCGCCGAAAATCCAGTTCGTTCAGGTGTTTTCGGCCGCCGTCGTGGCAGGCTCGGAGGAGATTGAAGGTTCTAAACGACTAATCGAATTTTTTGCCTCGGTGCGCGCGGCCGAGGCAATCAGGAAAAGTGGAATGGAGCCGCTCGCGACCTCGAGCTAGCATTTCACAACAGTTGTGCAATCTTTGAACTGTTCGCAGAACAAGCTGGGAATCCCATCGATCGTCACTTTCGTCACCAACTATCCGGTTGCGTCCGGCACGGTGAATCCGTCGGCTTACACGCCGTGCTGAGCGAGATGCCGCTGGGGACTCCATGGCTCGTGGCCGCGTTATAAACCGGCGGATTGGCCTGTGCCGGGCGACGATGCTTGGTTGCCGCGGACGCCGCGGTGACTGCAACGCCGAGAACGATTGCAACTGTAAGTATGATCTTTGGTATCATGAATGCACCTGGAGGTTTGTAGCCGTGTGATACTGTGTTCCTAGTCAAAGACCCGTTGTCGCGCTTATTATTCCCTAGCTCGCCTTCATCTCTTCGTACCGCCGTGACCAAATAACCGCCAAACGCCAAAGCGGTGCGCAGGAATGCACTCTTGCGCGAATTGATCTGCGCCAGGCCTATGGAACAAAACCCCGCCAAATGAGTTTCGCGGGGGTCTCCTTTAGGACCAATACATAAGAAGACTGCCTGCATTTCGGCGATCGCAGTCCAAGTAATTCGGCTAATTGTATTGAGCTAAGGCACGGCAAGAGGGCACCATAGCTCTCGGCATCGCATCTTGAGAGCTGTCGCTGCATCAGAGCTACTCGCATCCTTTAACGGGGGAGGCTCGTCACCATGAATCTAAAAATCAACGGCGAAAACCAAACCTTCGACGCGCCCAGTGACATGCCGCTGCTTTGGGTGCTGCGCGACGTGCTCGGCATGACCGGCACCAAATTCGGCTGCGGCATCGCGCAATGCGGCGCTTGCACGGTGCATATCGACGGCAAACCGGTGCGGTCTTGTCTCCTTCCGGTCGGGGCGATCGGCAATCGCGCCGTCACCACGATCGAGGGTGTAGGCGCAACCCCTACCGGAGCCAAGGTGCAGAAGGCCTGGTTGGACTTGGAAGTTATTCAGTGCGGGTATTGCCAGTCGGGTCAGATCATGTCGGCCGCCGCGCTGCTCGCGGTGACGTCGCATCCTGACGATTCCGACATCGATGCGGCGATGGCGGGCAACATCTGCCGTTGCGGCACCTATGTCCGCATCCGCGAGGCGATCAAGCGCGCCGCGGGCGACGGCCAGACATAGGAGGCTGCCGATGTATTCTCCCAAACATCTTGGTCTCTCTGCGTCGCGGCGGGCGGTTCTGCAAAACGGACTGGCCGGCGTGTTTGTGCTCGGCTTCCATCTTCCCGCTCGCGCGGTCAACGAGCCGGAGCAACCTCCCGACAGCACGCAAGGCAAATTTGCGCCCAACGCCTTCATCCGCATCGATCGTTCCGGGCAGACCACGCTGGTGATGCCGCAGGTCGAAATGGGGCAGGGCGTGTACACGGCGATCGCGATGATTCTTGCCGAGGAACTCGATGCCGATTTCAGCAAGGTAACGCTGGAGCACGCGCCGCCTGACGACAAGCTCTATGCCAATCCGATCTTTGGGATTCAGGTCACCGGCAATTCTAATTCCATCCGTTCGTTCTGGAAGCCGTTGCGCGTTGCCGGGGCAGCGGCGCGGCTGATGCTCGTTCAGGCGGCGGCACAACAATGGCAAGTCGATCCGGCGAGTTGCTCGGCGTCGAACGGCACAGTCAGTCACGCCTCGAGCGGACGCACGCTCAGCTATGGCGACTTGATCGCGGCGGCGAGCGCTCAGCCGATCCCGCAGGATCCGCCGCTGAAAGCTCCGAAGGATTTCACGCTGATCGGCAGGCCGCTCAAGCGCCTCGATACGCCCAATAAGACCGACGGCAAGGTCGTCTATGGCATCGACGCGATGCTGCCGGGAATGAAGTTCGCTACGCTCGCCCAGTGTCCCGTATTCGGCGGCAAAGTCGGCCGTGTCGATGACAGCGCTGCCAAAAAAATTCCCGGCGTGCAGCAGATCGTCGTGCTGGACGACCTCGTCGCGGTGGTCGGCGATCACATGTGGGCCGCCAAAAAAGGGCTTGATACGCTCGTTATCAGTTGGGACGAAGGCGCAAACGCGAAAATCAATTCAAGCGACATTTGGGGCGATCTGCGCGCCGCCAGCAAGAAAGACGGCGTGGTCGCAAAATCGGTCGGCGACGTTGCGAAGGGCCTGACCCAGGGTGAAAGGGTCGATGGCGAATACGAGCTGCCGTTTTTGGCGCACGCCTGCATGGAGCCGCTCAACTGCACGGTCCACGTCACGCCCGATAGTTGCGAAGTCTGGACAGGAACCCAGGTGCTGACGCGCGTCCAGCAATATGCCGCGCAAGCTGCGGGCCTGCCGCTCGAGAAAACGACGGCGCACAACCACCTGCTCGGCGGCGGCTTCGGGCGCCGGCTCGAACCCGACATGGTGGCGGCCGCCGTGCGCATCGGCAAACAGGTCAACGGACCGGTGAAAGTCGTCTGGACGCGCGAGGAAGATATTCAGCACGACATTTATCGCCCCGTTTATCGCGACGTGATTTCGGCGACCTTGTCGGGCGGCAAGATCGCCGCATGGAAATATCGCATATCGGGCTCATCGATCATGGCGCGCTGGGCGCCGTCGATATTTATTAATGGCATCGACATCGATGCGGTCGACAGCGCGGTCGACAATCCCTACGACATTCCAAACTTCCAGGTCGAATATGTTCGCGCCGAGCCGCCGGCGGTGCCGACCGGCTTTTGGCGCGGCGTCGGGCCAAATAATAATGTCTTCGCCACCGAGTGCTTCATAGACGAACTCGCGCGCAAGGCCGGCGCCGATCCGATCGCGTTCCGCGTTGGCATGCTGGGAAAAACGCCGCGACTGAAAGCGGCACTCGAATTGGTTGCGGAAAAATCCGGCTGGGGTCAGCCGTTGCCGGCGCGGACCGGCCGCGGTGTCTGCGCGCAACCGTCGTTCGGCAGTTTCATCGCAACCGTCGTCGAAGCCGAGGTTGACGATCACGGCGGCGTTCATCTTCGCCGGGTGACCTCGGCGGTCGACACCGGCATTGCGGTCAATCCCGACACCATCGTCGCGCAATTGCAGGGCGGCTTGATCTTCGGCCTGACCGCGGCCTTGTTCGGCGAAATCACCATTGAGCGCGGCCGCGTGCGCCAATCGAACTTCAACGATTATCGGATGCTGCGCATCGACGAAGTGCCCAAGATCGACATTCACGTCATCAAGAGCGGCGAAGACCCCGGCGGCATAGGCGAAACCGGCGCAACCGCTGGGCCGCCCGCCTTGCGCAACGCGATCTACGCCGCGACCGGTGTGGCGCTGCGCCGGTTGCCGATCGACCGCAAGGCGCTGGCCACCAGTGGCAAGGCGTAACATCAATGCGCACGCGCGGCACAATTCTCATAATTTTCGTTTTGCTGATCGTCGCGGCCGTCTTTGCCTGGAGAAAGTTCAATATAGGGCCCTTGGCATTTGCGGAGGGATCGACCGTCGCGCTCGCCGACTATCGCGCCGCCGATCCAACGGGCGTTCCTGCGGATCTTAAAAATAACGACGTCGTAAAGCGCGGCGAATATCTGGCGCGCGCCGCCGATTGCCGGGCCTGCCACACCCTGTCGCGCGACCGGCTCTATGCCGGCGGACTTGCTTTCGTTCTGCCGTTCGGAACGCTTTATTCGACGAATATCACCGCGGACAAGGAAACCGGGATCGGCAATTACAGCGATCAGGATTTCCTCAATGCCGTACAGCGCGGCGTACGGCTGGACGGCACGCGTCTATACCCGGCGATGCCGTATCCGTCCTACACCCGCATGACCGACGCGGATGCTCTGGCAATCAAGGCCTATTTGTTCAGCCTGCCGGCGGTGCATGCACAAAATCCGCCGAACACCTTTAGTTTTCCATACAATCAGCGCTGGCTGATGGGATTTTGGTCCACGTTCTTCAATGACAATACGCGCTTTCAACCGAACACCGCGCAGAGCGCGGAGTGGAACCGGGGCGCCTATATCGCCGAGGCGCTGGCGCATTGCGGTGAATGCCACACGCCGCGCAATTTCGCGCAGGCGCTCGACAACGGAAATAAATTCGCCGGCGCGCTGACCGCCGGCTGGCTCGCCTTCAATATCACGTCCGACAAAGGATCGGGCGTCGGCGCATGGAGCGACGACGAGTTGCGCAGCTATTTGTCGGCGGGCCATGCACCGGACCGCGGCACGGCAGCAGGCCCGATGGGCGAAGCCGTCGATCAGAGTTTCAAGGGCCTAGCTGCGGCCGATATTCGTGCGCTGGTCACCTATGTGCGAAGCGTCCCACCGATCGCATCGCCTGACTTATCAGCCAAGCTTGCGCCACCGGCGCCAGCTTCGCCGAAGGAGGGAAATGCGACGGCTGAGGCGGTGGGCAAACGCGTATTCGAAGGCGCATGCGTGCATTGTCATGACTGGACCGGCGTGAGCCAGCTATCGCCGTTTGCGACCATTGCCGGTACGCGCGGCGTGAACGACCGCACCGGGACCAATGTGGTGCAGATCGTGATCTCCGGCACGACGCGCCACACGCCCGACGGAGTCATATCGATGCCGGCCTTCGGCGGCGCCTATTCGGACACCGAAATCGCAGCCGTCGCCAACTACGTCACCGCGCGCTTCGGCGCCGAGCCGTCCAAGCTCACGGAGAAGGATGTCGCAGCGCTCCGGAGTCAGGCGAGCGATTAATGGATTCGGGCCGACGCCGGCCTCGAATATTTGGATTCGGCGGACGACCCGGGCCGGCGCTCCGGGCGGTCGTTGGCCGCCCGCATAGGATCGCCGGAGGGAAAGCATGGCTAAAGGTGCTCTGGGTCGATGGATGTCGCATTACGCCCAATCATGCAGGGAGAGTTGCCGTGCCCAAGATCGATAGTTCTGAACAGATCGACCATGATCGCCGCCGCTTGTTCGGCGCCGCGGCCCTGAGCGTTGCCGCGGCCGAACTCGGTCTGACAGGCTCCGCGCTGGCGCAAACGAAATCCTCGGGCCTGCCGGCGATCAAGCCTGGAACGAATAGTTCATTCGGACCGCTCAAGCAGATTGATGCCGGCGTGCTGAATGTCGGCTATGCCGAAGCCGGCCCGGCCAATGGTGCTCCCGTCATTTTGCTGCACGGCTGGCCTTATGACATTTATAGTTTTGTTGATGTTACACCTGCGCTGGCGTCGGCCGGTTATCGGGTGATCGTTCCCTATATCCGCGGCTACGGCAGCACGCGCTTCCTCTCGGGCGATACGGTGCGCAACGGTCAGCCGTCCGCGGTCGCCGTCGACACGATCGCTTTCATGGACGCGCTCAAGATCGAGAAGGCGACCATCGGTGGATTCGATTGGGGCGGGCGCACCGCCAATATCATCGCTGCGCTGTGGCCCGAGCGCTGCAAGGCCATGGTCTCGGTGAGCGGTTATCTGATCGGCAGCCAGCAAGCCGGCAGGGTGCCGCTGCCGCCCAAGGCCGAGCTGCAGTGGTGGTATCAATATTACTTTGCCACCGAGCGCGGCCGCGACGGCTACGACAAATACCGCAGCGACTTTTCCAAGCTGATCTGGCAGCTCGCTTCGCCGAAATGGGACTTCGACGATGCCACCTTCGAGCGCAGCGCTGCGGCATTCGACAATCCGGATCACGTCGCCATCGTCATGCACAATTACCGCTGGCGGCTCGACCTCGCCGAAGGTGAGTCAAAATATGACGATTTGGATAAGCGGCTTGCGCAATCTCCGGTAATCGCGGTCCCGACCATCACGCTCGAGGGCGACGCCAACGGCGCACCCCACCCGGAGCCCAGTGCATACGCGAAGAAATTCACCGGCAAATACGAGCATCGGACCATCACGGGCGGCATCGGCCACAACCTGCCGCAGGAGGCGCCGCAAGCCTTCGCCCAAGCCGTTGTCGATATCAGTGTGGGTTAAGAGCGAAAGAGGTCAGGACCGGCGAAAAAACCCCCACACCAACGATCAAAATCATTTTCCTGAGCAAAGCGCTTGTGATGCGCCGGTCCAAGACAGTGGCAGGGCTGCAACACTACCGATAATTCGGCTGGCTGCCTCTGATTTGCCCTCGCTTGCACACATTTCGCGTTAGGATTTGAGGGTCTCGCGTGAGGGCCTGCGGGGGGCGCGAGACATCTGAAAGATCCGCCAACTTGCGAGGCCGTCTCAGGATGAGGCGGCCTCTTCTTATGCGGGCGGCGTGGCGCCGCGTCGTCAATCGGTAGAACGTGCAGTCGTGGCCGACCGTTCTGGCGCCGTCTCGTTGGCCGATAACCCGTTAAGCCGCGAAGCGGTATCGAGCCAAATGCGCGCGAGTTGCAAATAGGACTCGCGCACTTCGGCCGTATGCGCCTCGCCAGCCCATTTGATGCATTCTTCGGCCATGGCGCGGTAATGCGCGGCCGTTTTCATGCAAACGCCCCCAATCCCCAGTCCCGACGAATTTTGCTGAGCACTGTGTCGAAGACGTGACCGCCGAAAAATATTCGACTTGCTTTGGCGCTGAACGGCGCGCCATCAGGCGAGGCGCTCGATCCGCCGACGCAAGCGTCGCAGACCCGGTTTGAGACTTTCCGTAAGCCGAAGTATCAACAGACAACGCCGCGGATTCGGAAATGTTCGTTTCCACCTCTTTCACCAGCCTTGATCTCGCTTTATTAGGAACGTCATGACCGATGCCATCGAACTCCTTTCCACGCGAAGCTCCTTCAAAGCCGTCGCCCTGTCGGCGCCTGGTCCGTCCGCTGCCGAAATCGACAAGCTTCTGACCATCGCGTGCCGCGTGCCGGACCATGGCAAGCTCACGCCCTGGCGCTTTATCGTGTTCGAAGGTGATGCGCGGTTTGCGGCCGGTGCGGCCATTGCAACTGCATTTCGCGCCAACTGTCCGGACGCTAAGCCCGAACAAGTCGAGTTCGAGCGCAAGCGTCTCGCGCATGCCCCGCTGGTTATCGCCGTAGTCAGTCGCGCCGCCCCCCACGTGAAAATTCCGGAATGGGAGCAAGTTCTGTCGGCGGGCGCTGCCGCCATGAACCTTGTCCTTGCCGCGCATGCGCTCGGATACGGGGCGAACTGGATCACGGGGTGG
This sequence comes from Xanthobacteraceae bacterium, assembly GCA_049286035.1. GTDB lineage: Bacteria > Pseudomonadota > Alphaproteobacteria > Rhizobiales > Xanthobacteraceae > BOG-931. The sequence goes on along the minus strand of JBAQBC010000261.1, from coordinate 2,973 downwards.
TACGCTTATGATCGCGGCGTCCTCGATGCCCTTGGCCTGGCAGCGCACGAGCGCATCGCCGGATTCATTCACATCGGAACGCCGTCGGGGCCGGCTGCCGATCGGCCGCGACCGCCGTTAGGCGAGATCGCCACCCGGTTTTCTGTTTAGTTAAAAAGTCGGACTGGTCCTCGACCGAGCCGAAGCGCGGAAAGCGAAGCGGGCCCGCGCGATGAAATTTATTCCGATCTGTCAAATTTTTTGTATCGGCATGAAGAATACAGATTCTTGCTTGCTGGCACTTCTATTCGTGTCGCTTGAGTCATGTAGATTCATCGCAGCAGCAATACAGAAAGGAGGAAATAAAACACTGCGGTCGCCGGTCAAGGATCGTGAATAGGCGGATCTTGAAAGGCGAACGAGCAAAGTGCTGACTAGAACTCCGCCGATGAATCGCACTTTTGCGGACGCGATGTCGGCACTTCAAGCCGGCAAGCGCAACGATGCGGTACGGCTTTGCAAAGCCGTTCTTCGCGCCCGGCATGTCGAGTCTGCCTACACCACGATGTGGCGGCGCTATCAGAGCGGTGCGCCGCCGGTGGCCTTCGCAGTCGAGAGCGCGGCAGAGTGAACGCTGTACTTGCCGCATTTATGCCAAATCCGGTGAGATTTTGAACGGTTGCCTTAGGTCGGGCGTAACTCGGAGTTACTAAATTTAATTAATCGCTTGGCTTTGTCGTCAGGGAGGACCTGCGCGATGAAAAGCTTTTTCTGCCGCTTCGTCGGAAACCAATCTGGCGCCCTGAGCTTTGAAGATGGCCTGACCATCTTCTCTTTGACGATCGGGTTTCTTGCAGCGTTTGCGCTAATGAACAGCACGATTGTCCAGCTCTACGCTCTCATTTTCAGTGTGGTGCCAGTTTTGCGCTGAGTGGCCGAGGAGCGACTGCATTAAAATCCTTGATGTCGGGCGGCGGCGGCTTTCGCCTGCTCCCGACTGATGCAACTAGTTTCTCCGCACCGGGTTCTCGAAGCGGCGTTTGAACGATCGTCGGCATCTTCCCACCACACCTTGGAGCGCGTCCTTTCGGATTTGGGAGAGGGTGGATTCAGTTCGCCCTGATGACTAAGCTTTATTCCTGGATGGTGCCTTAAACCTGAGGGCTAAGCGGCGAGCCATGAATCGCGATCTGCCGTCGGAAAAATACTGGGCATGGGATCCAGGTCTGGAACCGCAGTTGCCGCGCGAATATCTGCCGCTATCGACAATATTTCGTGCCGAAAATGTATCGACCAGCGTCGCAAAAGCGGATGAGCTCAGTCATTTCTGCGGTTTGCCGGCTGAGGAGCTAGTTGCGTTTCGAGTAGAGCGGCTGATTGTCCACGAATTACTGATTCACGTGATGACCGGCATTGCTGTCCCCGACGGCCGCGATGACGAGGATCTAGGCAAAAATTTCCGCGAGATCGCCGCGACCATCCTCAATCGATTTATCGCGCCAAATCGTGAACGCCTCACGCGCGTTTTCGAACAGCAAAAGCACGAGGCTTCCGCCCTCATCGCGCATGAGCTCGAAACCGCCTTAGCCCAGCCGAGGACGCCAGCCGACAGCCGTCAATCAGATCATTCGCGCTGGTCGTTTGTCTTTAAGACGTCAGGGAAGTCGCCGCCGCGGCCTGCGGAGACGGTCGCGGAGCGCGATCAACGGATCGTTTCTGCATGGCAGGAACAGTCGCAACAAAACGACCGCTTGCGATCGCGCTGCTTCGCCGCCCTGCATAGGGTTGCAACCGCAGTCACAAGCCAGCACGGTCGGCTATTGGGCGACAACGCGTTGCTGGAAGAGCTCGTCGTCACGCTCGTCTGTAATGATCTTGGCAGCGAGGTTATCGGTGAGGCGATCCTCCCGTTCATTCAAGAGGCGGTTGCGCGTGAAGGCTATCGAATTTTGCCGCGTCAACAAAAGCCAGTCGTTATGAACGTCAAGGGAGCGTCCGCGTCGGGCAAAAGCACGATGCGTCCGCGGCAGAAGATCCTGGCTGGAAAACTCAATCTCCCCTGGGACGAGTTCGCGCTGATCAGCCCCGATATTTGGCGCAAGTTTCTCTTAGACTATGCAGCGCTCGGCGCCGCCTTCAAATATGCCGGCACGCTGACCGGGCAGGAAATTGAAATCATCGATAGAAAACTTGACCGCCGGATGGCGGATCGGGCTGCCAGAGGAGAAATGCCGCACCTGCTGATCGATCGCTTTCGCTTCGACAGTTTTGTGCCGAACCTGGAAGAGGGATCTAGCCGGTTGCTGACCCGCTTTGGCGATCTTGTCTACATGTTCTTTATGATCACGCCGCCGGAAATGACGGTTGAGCGCGCCTGGGCGCGCGGGCTGAAGCTCGGAAGATACAAAGCGATTGAGGATCTTTTGGTCCATAACGTCGAGGCCTATGCCGGCATGCCTGAGTTGTTCTTCACATGGGCGCTGATAGGCGGGAAGCGAGTCCACTATGAATTTCTCGATAACAGCGTGGCGCAAGGCCGCCCACCGCGGACAGTGGCGTTCGGGTGGAATAGAGAAATGACCATTCTCGACGTTAAAGCGATGATCGACATCGAGCGATTTAGGAAAATCAATATTCGGGCCCGGCAAGCCGCCGATGTCTATGCCAACGTCGACCTGTCGCCGCCAAGCAACGTTGACTTTCTCAAGCGCTGCGTACGTTGGATTCCGGTTATCAATTTCGCTCGGTATGAAACTGGCCAGGTCTATGCGCGGTTACAGGGCGGAAAGTGGGTATGGCGCGACAAGGCGCGTTTCCATGAGGCGCTCGACAATCCAGAGACAAAAGCCGGCTTGCTGGCGGTCGCTCGTAATATCGACGACGCACCTTGCGACGCCGAACCAAAGCACACCGATGTGGCGGCCGAAAAAGTCCACACTCTGGGCGCTTGGGGCGAAGGCGACGCCGTAAATCGGGCCGCCTAGTGCTCTCAAG
>JBAQBC010000260.1:0-5664 GCA_049286035.1 Xanthobacteraceae bacterium | reverse complement strand
ACATTCGGATGGGCGGCTCGAATAAATGGTGCAGCCGCCGTGACCTGGGCGGCAATGTGGGCACCAAGTATCAATCGGTTTGTTCAGCTCCCCTATGTGCAGCAGTTTGCAGCACAGCGAGCACTTGCCGCATTCTCTTTTATTCGTCATCGCCGCCGCTTTCTATAGCCTTCTCCAAAAGCATTTCCAACAGATTGGATAGCCAGAGGAGGAGCAGGACTTCCCGGCCCATTCGTAGCGACGGGCCAAGGGCAAAGCATGGCGCGTTGCGTGTCATTATAATGTGCATTGCGCCGAAGCTGCTTGCTACGCACTTGCTAGGCCCTTGGGCACAACCGAACTCCCCTGCAAAATCAATGGCTTGGTCTGCGTTCAGCCCAGTTCACAATACATCCTCGTCTACGTGCCGACTTACGCCATACGGGAGCTCAATCTGCCGCAATCGATCGGGTTCACGGCAGCGGTCAGCGCCGCGGCGCTGCAGACGCTGGCAGTGCCGTTTGTCGGGATCTGGGTCGATAAAGTCGGCCAGACGCGAGTGATGATCGGCGCGGCGATCCTGTTCATGGTGACGGCCTATCCGGCCTTCGTGCTGCTCGGCGCTGAGCCTTCGCTCGGCGTTCTGATAGCGATGGTTTGCTGGATCAGCCTTTTGAAATCGTTTTTCTCGGGCGCGCTGCCCTCGCTGATGGCCAAGACCTTCCCCGTTACGACGCGCGTTTCCGGGATGTCGCTGAGTTACAATATTTCGGTGCCGATCTTCGGCGGGTTTGCGCCGTTCTTCGCCCAATCGCTGATCGAGCTCACCGGCAGCAAATTGGCGCCGAGCTATTACCTGATCGCGACTGCGGCCTTGAGCCTGCTCGCGCTTCTAATAATGCGGCATCGGTACCGCTTGTAAGTTCAGCGCCAGCCTTTCATCGGTAATTCCAGCTTGCCGGTCGCGAGACTCGAAGGCCAGACCGACACATATTGCTTGCCCTGCAGTTGAATCAGGAAAGTCGAGGCGAGCGTATTCTGGCCGGTCGAGTCGAATTTCACGCCGTTATATCCGATCATGAGCTGATCCGCCTTGAGGTCGGTCGCTTGCAGCGCCGCCTGGATCTTGTCCGGTTCGCTCGAGCCGGCGCGATTGATCGCATCGGCGAGTACAAAGAAGCCTTGCATCCATCGCGCGCTGGTATCGTCGAGATCCCGGCCATATTTGGCCTTGAACAGCTGATTGACGATGTAGCTGTTACTGCCTGGCTTGCCGATATCGAAGGCGCTGCGATTGATCGCGCCTTGCGCGAGATCGCCGACGTTCGGGACAAAGGTCGGATCGGAGAAGCCGGCATCGTCGCCGATGATGATCGGCGGCAAGTAATCGAGATTCTTCATCGTACGGAAATAGAGAATGGTGTCAGCTGTATAGCTGATGAAGATGACAACATCCGGCTGCGCCGTCTTGAGCTGAATGACTTGCGCGGAGACATCGGAGCTGTTGGCGTTGTAGGGAATTTGTGCAGCTACGGTAATATTGGCGGCTTTTGCCGCTTCGAGAATGCTGCCGGCGACCGAAGTGCCGTAATCGGTGTTCTCGTTGACGATGGCAATTTTATCGATCTTGCGGCCCGATTTTCTCAGATCGGAAAGGAATCCGGCATACGCCTTGGCAAAATCCGACGCGATCGGGGTGGTGCGGAACGTCCATTTGAAGCCGCGTCCGGTAATGTTCAACGCCACCGAATCAGCAACGAGATACGGTATGCCTTGGCGCTCGGCCGCGGCGGTGGCGACCAGCGAGACCGACGAGTGATACGAGCCGAGCATCGCCACGACGTGGTCCTGCGTAATCAGCCGCAAGGTCTGCTGCTGACCGACCTGCGGATTGCCTTGATGGTCGGCCTCATCGAGCTCGATCTTGGCGCCGCCGAGGTTGGGTAGCCCGGCGGTTGCGCCGAGCGGCAGCGCTTTCAGCTCGGGATGCGCCGTGTTGACGATCTCGACGCCGAGATTAACGGCGTCTTTTGCCGACTGGCCGGCGCTCGCGGCATTTCCCGTCAACGGGTAGATGACGCCGATCTTGACGTTCTCGGCGGCCTCGGCTTGGGCTTGAGCTATGGCAAGCAGGCCGGCGGCAAACAAGGTGACGGAAAGGGCGCACCAGGGCTTTTTCATCATTTCCTCCCGGAAGGATTGGCGCGATTGATGTTGATAACGACGTTCAAGTCAATTCCCTAATGGGCGCACAAAGACCGAGACAATGTGAACGCGTCAGGCCTAAGCTTTCCCCAGGTGAGGGAGACTATCCGTGGCGTGGACGGCGACTGAGCTTGTAGAACGGTTTTACAATCTCGTCTGGAACAAGGCCGACGAGACCGAGGCTCGCAGAATTCTTGCTCGCGACTTTCGTTTCCGTGGCTCGCTCGGTCCCGAACTGCGCGGGCCGGACGGGTTCATCGCTTATATGCGATCGGTACATGCCGCACTCGGCGGTTTCACGTGCCAGATCGAGGAGGTGATCGCTGCGGGCGACCAGGCGGCGGCGCGGATGAGTTTTTACGGCCGCCACCGCGGTAGGTTCTTTGGCATCGAGCCGAGCGGCCGGGAAATCCGCTGGAGCGGCGCCGCATTTTTCAAGACGCGCAGCGGCACGATTATAGAGCTGTGGGTGTTGGGCGACATCGAGGAGGTCAGGCGGCAGCTCGAACCGCAACGCGCCGCGCCCATTTTTCAGCTATAGAAAGCGGATGTTCTGAAAGAGATCTGTATGCACGCCCCTTCGCCGTCATTGAATGCACGCCGCGCCATGCACGGCAGCAACAAGCTCCAAATCGGCTTGTTCGGCGCCAATTGCTCCTCCGGCCGCGCGGTGACGCTCGTTCCCGAACGCTGGTCGGGCAGCTGGCCGGATAACAAGAAACTGGCGCTGATGGCGGACCAAACCGGCATCGATTTTCTGCTGCCGATCGGCCGCTGGAAGGGTTATGGCGGGACCACCGATTATCAGGGAACGACGCTCGAAACCGTCACCTGGGCGACAGGGCTCCTCGCCGTCACCAAGCGCATCACTGTGTTCGGCACGGTCCACGCGCCGATTTTCAATCCGGTGGTCGCGGCGAAGGAAATGGTCACCGCCGATCACGTCGGCGAGGGCCGCTTTGGACTGAATATCGTGGTCGGCTGGAACGAGGGCGAGTTCGACATGTTTGGCGTCGAGCAGCGCGCGCATGAGCAGCGCTACGAATATGCGCAGGAGTGGATCGACGTCATCAAAATGATCTGGTCCGGCCGCGAGGATTTCGACTTCCACGGCAAATATCTCGATATGACAGGCATTCGCGGCAAGCCGAAGCCCTATGGCGGCACCCGCCCGGTGATCATGAATGCTGGGGCGTCTCCCACGGGGCAGGCCTTCGCGGTGAAGAATTGCGATGCGTTCTTCCTGCAGGCCTCACGCACCTCGCTCGAGGAAAGCGCGCAACGCGTTCGCCGCGCCAAAGAAGCCGCCCGCGCGCAAGGGCGTGAAATCGGCTGTTATACGGTCGGCGTCGTCACCTGCCGGCCGACCAAGAGGGAAGCCGAAGACTATTTTCATCATTGCATCGTGGAGCACGCCGATTGGTCGGCCGTGGACGGCATCCTGGGGCTGAAAAATATTTCGCCGCAGACCGTGCCGATGCAGGAATATCTCACGCAGCGCAGTCACTATGCGCAAGGCATGGGCGGCTTGCCGATCATCGGCGATCCGGACTACGTCGCCGCGCAGATCGCCGATCTGAGCAAGGCCGGCCTCACCGGCATTGCCATCTCGCTCGTCAATTACCTCGACGAACTGCCGTATTTCATTGACGCGGTGATGGGTCGGTTGGAGCGAATGGGACTGCGGGAGAAGGTGCTCGATTAATCGAGCGTTTCCCGGACGCGGTGCACCGCAGATCCGGGATCGTTTCACACGCAGCGTTCATGACGATCCCGGGTCTGCAGCGCACCATTTCATGCTGCGCTGCGCCCGGGATACGAATGAGCGAAACTACCGCCGGCTCACGATCGGGGTGCCGCGCTTCTTGTTGTAGCGGTGGATCGTCACGCGCTCCCAAACGCCGTTGACGTGATAGGGATCGCTGCAGGTAAACGCGTCAACCGCGGCGCGATCGGCGGCGTCGATGACGAAAATGCTGCCGACCGGCGTTTCGCCGTCGTCAGCCACCAGTGTGCCCGCCGTTACCACGTCGACCGCGTGCTCCTCGGCACGATCGAGATGGATTCGATGGTCGCGGTAATGCTTGGCGCGGGTCGGCAGAATATCTCTTTTGTCGAGCGCGTGGACCACGTACAGCATGCGCTATTCTAAAACACCGGTTGGCGAGTGCATACTGCTTCCGGGACGCAGTGCTACGGCCGCCGGCGCGAGATCACATAGGATTCGTCGAAAAACCACAGCCCGCCGCGCTCGCGCAGCACCGAGCGCGTGGCATCGATGTAGCGACTGCCGACCTCCGCCAAGCGATCATCTTCCACCTGCGCTACATAGATTGCGGCGTTCCACGCGGCGAACAGAGTAGACGTGCCGATCGACTCGGAAATTTCCGACGGCAGCGTATGCATCACGTAACGGAACAGCGCGCGATTGTCGGCATAGGCGTTAAAGTTGAGGTCGCGGCCGGCCGGGCCCAGTTCGTGCTTCACCGCTTTGAGGATCTGGTGCCGATCGTGGATGAACGGATGGTCGTCGGGCCAGACCCTTTGGATGATTTCCATCCCCGGATCGTGACCGTGGGAATGAAGGGCGACCAGCCGTCCGCCGGGTCCGAGCGCCCTAGCGAGCGGCGCGATCACGCGCCTGGCCTTAAATTCCAGCGGCGCGCGGGCGCGATACGGCTGCGATGCAATCACCAGGTCGTAATTGGCCTGCGTTCCACCGGGCCTCGGAATGATCGGATCGAGCAGGAAGCGATGATCCTCGCGATAGATCACGAGGACGACCGGGCGCTCGTAAATCGGATTGCCGGTGCGCGCGCTGACGGTGGCCTTCCAGTTTTCACCCAAGAACGATTCGAGGCTGATAATCTGTTTCTCAAATTGGTGTGCCGAATTGCCCAGCAACGGCAGCTCGTGCCAAACCAAGCTTGACGCGGCATTGACCGATTTGACTGCGAGCCATGGCGCGTCGGCATAAGCGAGATTGGTCAGCACCAGCACCGTCGCCGGATGTTCGAAGAACCGGTCCGACATCTTTTGCAGCGTGAGCCGGACGTCTTCGAGACTGATCTCCTTGCCGACCGTGTAGAACGGCATGTGCGGAAAACGATCGTGCATCGCACGCATGACCCGCACCAGCACGGTGCCGTCGCCGACACCGGCGTCGAACACCCGCACCGCCGGTGGCCGCGGATGGATGTGAGCGAGCTCTTCCGAAACGCGGTGTGCGACCTCCCACTTCTCACTGCAGGTGTTGACGAACAGGAGGTATTTCTGGCGGTTGTCGAAGAAACGGAAATTGCGCTGCGGGTCGCCAGGTTTGACCGGCGATGGCGCTGGCGCCGGCGAGGACGCGGCGCGACCCTCGCGCGTGCGCTCAATGATCGCCGGCCGGCCGGTGTGCGCGGGGTGCGCCGCCATGAAACCGTGAATGCGGTCGAGCGTGTCGGTGGTGATGCGGCCGCCGTTGCGCAGTCGCGC
>JBAQBC010000259.1:0-5158 GCA_049286035.1 Xanthobacteraceae bacterium | reverse complement strand
GATTAGGCCGAGGCCTTTTGGCCAATTGCAGCATTTGCAAAGCGGAGCGTCATGTCGGATTGGAAATATTTCTCGTTGCGCGGCTCCATCGTGAGCACGGCGGCGCTTATTGCGCTGATCGCTCTCGATGCGATCGCGAGCGCGCCGGCGAACGCACAGGTCCAACTGCCGCAGCTTACGGTACGGGGAGCCAAAAAGCCGAAGGCGCAGCCGCGTCCCGTGGCGCGGCGGGTGGCGCCGCCGTCAACCGTGCCGCCGGTGTCGCCCGCCGAAGTCATCGCCGGGAAAAATAATAGCTTCGATCAGGCGCGCAGCAATCTCTACACCACCGTCGGCACGACGTCGGACACAAAAAGCCACGAAGCAATCGAGGCGATGCCACAAGGCACAAACGCGCCGGTCGAGCGGGTCCTGTTGCAGGCGCCGGGTGTGTCGCAGGATTCAGCTGCGAGCGGTCTGTTTCATGTGCGCAACGATCATGCCAATGCGCAGTATCGCATCAACGGCATTCTTCTGCCGGATGGCGTCAGCGGGTTCGGCAGCATTTTGGATACTAGTTTTATTGGCAGCCTGTCGCTGGTGACCGGTGCGCTGCCGGCCGAATTCGGGCTGCGCACCACCGGCATTATCGACCTGACGACGCGAACGGACATCTTCAACAATTCCGGCAGCATCAATTATTACTTCGGCAGCCGCGAACGGATTCAGCCGAGCTTCGAATACGGCGGCACCTTTGGCGCCAATTGCCCGAGCGCAAATTCAGCGCAGCCAACGAAAGCGCCAGCATCGTCGTCGGCAACGTGTTTTGGCGGCGTGCAATATTTCTTCACTGGCAGCTATCTGCAGACCAACGAGGGAATCGAAAACCCGACGCCGTTTCTCAACCCCGTACACGACTTTTCGCGGCAGGAGAGGGGGTTCGCGTATTTATCGACCTTCCTCGATCCGTATACGCGTTTAAGCCTCATCGCCGGCACCTATAACGCCAATTTCCAGATTCCGAACGTGTTCAACGCGCCTACTGTACTGCCTAGCGCCTTTGGCGTGACCACTTTCGATTCATCGAAGCTCAACGAACGGCAGAATGAACAAACTCAGTATGGCGTGCTGGCGCTGCAACGCTCGGTCAACGGCTTCGACGGGCAATTGTCGTATTTCACGCGTTACAACAATCTGCATTTCATCCCCGATCCGATCGGCGATCTGTTGTTGAATGGGATAGCCTCCGACGTCAGCCGGCAGTCCTATACCAATGGATTTCAGGGCGACGCTTCCTATGCGATCAACGCGGCCCATACCTTGCGCGCCGGCTTTACGGTCAGTGCCGAACAGATCTGGGTCGACAACACGTCGCTGGTCGAGCCGACCCCCGGCGGCACACCGGTCGATACGCCTTTTCCGATCAGCGACGACGTGCACAAGGTCGGTTGGCTCGCCGGCATTTACGTGCAGGACGAGTGGAAAATCACCGACAAGCTGACCATGAATGCCGGGCTTCGCTTCGACCAGATGTGGCAGTTCGTCGATGCCAATCAGCTAAGCCCGCGACTGGGCTTTACCTACAAGCCGTTCGAAGGCACGACTTTCCACGCCGGCTATGCGCGGTATTTCACGCCGCCCGTTCTGGTCGAAGCAGCGCCTGTGAATTTTAATCTGTTCAACAACACGACGGGGGCAGTAGCGAATCCCCAGGGCAGTCCGCTGTTACCGGAGCGCTCGCATTATTTCGATGCCGGCATCGATCAGAAAATTCTACTCGGATGCTATTCGGCGCAGTCAAAAGACTGCAGCACGCTCGATCTCGGCGTTGACGCCTATTACAAGATCGCAACGGACTTGCTCGACAACGGGCAATTCGGCCAGGCGCTCATCCTCAGCGGCTTCAATTACGCCAAAGGAGTTTCCCAAGGCGTAGAATTTTCCGCAAAATTCCATAGCGGTAATTTCCAGGCCTATGCCAATCTGGCGGTCGCGCAGGAAAAGGCGACGCAACCGGTGTCGAACCAATTTTTGTTCGACAACTCGACGCCGCTGGCGGATCTCGGCGGACTGACCGAATTCCAGTACCTGTCGACGCACTGGATCTACACCGATCATAACCAGTACGTGACCGGCTCGGCGGGGCTGTCGTACAAGTGGAACGGTACGACCGTCTCGACCGACATGATTTATGGCTCGGGGCTGCGCACCGGCGACGCCAATATCGATGCATTGGCGCCTTATGCTCAGTTCAATGTCGGCCTGGCACGCGATTTCGATATGCCGGACCATCAACCGGTGACCGTGCGCTTCGACGTCGTCAACGTTTTCGATACGATCTATCAAATCAGAAACGGGAGCGGGATCGGCGTGTTCGCATCGCAATACGGTCCGCGCCGCGGTTTCTTCCTTGGCATCAAAAAGAAAATCTGCGCCGACCCAGGCACCGGTGATTGCCGGAACACCACTGCAGATAACAGGCGAGACTATACGGGCGGGTTCAAGTGGCCGGCCTCTCCCGCTGCTGTTTCGGACCGTTACAATTGGAGCGGCTTCTATCTCGGGCTCAACGCCGGGGGCGCTTTCGGCATAAATACCGTGTCGGCATCCCCCGGCGGGGGAAGTGCATCGGTCAAAGAACCGGGCTTCCTCGGCGGCGCGCAGGTCGGAGCGAACTATCAGACCGGGCCGGTTGTCTGGGGCTTCGAGGCTGATTACGACGCCTCTACCCAAAACAAATCGCTGCCTGCGGGCATATTAACGGGCAGCACGAGTCAAATGCCATGGCTCGCAACTCTGCGCGGCCGCTTTGGGATCGCCTTTGATCGCTATCTTGTTTACGCGACGGCGGGCGGCGCCGCCGGCGAATTACGGTCAATCGCCAACATCCCTGCGGGAACGACGAACACGACCGTAACCTACGGCACCTGGACGGCCGGCGCAGGCCTTGAGTACGGCATAACCGACAATCTCAGCGCGCGCGTTGAATACCTTTACCTCGATAAAGGTCATATCGCGACGGGTGCCATCGGCCCTCCGGCCACGACGATCACCAGCCGAGTGCAAGATAATCTAGTGCGGGCGGGGCTGAACTACCGGTTTCCGATCATGCAGTAAGCATGATCTCGAAAAGTGGATGCCGGTTTTCGGAAAAGATCATGCTCAAACAAAAAGCTAAAGCGAAATACCCAGTCAACCTAAAATCATTTCGCTTCAATGGTGGGATCGCTTACAGCCGCTGCACTTCGACGGTGATGTGGGAGAGCGCGTGGAAGCGGCCGAGGAGTGCCTGGTAATAATCGGGGCCGCGCTCTTGCCGCGTCGCCACCGAAACGATGACGCCGAGATGACCTGGACCAAGCCGCCATAGATGCAAGTCGGTCAAGCGGTCGCCGTCAGTCTCGATCACCGCCCGCATGCGTTCTGCCATGCCGCGATCGGGCGTCATGTCGAGCAGGATCGCGCCGGTATCGCGTATGAGCGTATAAGCCCAGGTTGCGATCACGATGGCGCCGAGCAGGCCGGCGGCCGGATCCATCCAGACCCAGCCGAACAGCCGGCCGAGCGTGAGGCCGACGATGACGAGTATAGAAACTGCCGCGTCGGCAGCCACATGCACAACAGCCGCGCGGAGGTTGTTGTCGCGGTGCGCCGCGTGATGTGGATGGTGGTGATCGCGTTCATCCGCGTGAGCATGGTCGTGGTGATGACCGCTGTGGTGATTGTGGCCATGAAAATGTTCGTGGCCGCCGCTGAGCAGGAGCGCGCTCGCGACATTGACGATCAAGCCCAAAGCCGCGATCGGAATTGCCTCATTGAAGCTGATGGAAACCGGCCAGATGAAGCGCGTCAGCGCTTCATAGCCGATCAGGAGCGCGATCATGGCGAGGACGATGGCGCTGGTGAAGCCGGCCAGATCGCCGAACTTGCCGGTGCCAAAGCTGAAACGATCGTCGTCGGCGTGGCGGCGAGCGAAACGATAAGCGAGCGCTGCGAGCAGAAGCGCGCTGGCATGCGTCGACATGTGCAGCCCGTCGGCGATCAGCGCGATCGAGCCGAACAAATAACCGCCGACGATCTCGACGACCATCATGAAGCCGCACAGCGCGATCACCGTCCAGGTGCGGCGCTCGTTGCGCTCATGGCCCTCGCCGAGAAAGACATGGTTGTGAAGATTAGGGATGCTGTCCGCCATAATCCCGTCCTGCGTTATTGCCGTCGGGCGCGGCATTCACTTGAGATAGGCTTGGACGGCCTCGATCAGCTCTTCGGCGCCGCGGCTGCGCTCGGAATCGCGCGTCGGATCGACGACATGAAGCCGGATGTGGTCCTCGATCACCTCGGTCATCAGGCTCGAGAGCGCACCGCGCGCTGCGACAATCAGATGCAGCACATTGGCGCAGCCCTTTTCCTCTTCCAGCGCCCGTTCGACCGCCTCGATCTGACCGCGCACCCGCTTCACTCGATTCAGGAGTTTGAGCTTCTCGCGCATGGTGTGGGACAAGGTTGACATCTCCGTAAAATAGGGTAGGGGGTATGGTATGCGGCCGCGCCCGCAATGTCGAGGGCTGCCGCGAACTTTGAACCGTAAACGCAACCGATCATGGGCAGTACCATCTGCGGCGTCGCCGCTTCGTCTCCCGACGGGATGACGGCGCCAGACATGACAAAGCCGATCGCGGCACCGTCGGCCGCGAGGGGATTGGCGCTCCGGCCCGGCGCAGCGCGCTAGGCGGCCGCCATTCGCTCACAGCCGACCGCAACCCGCGGCAACGGAGGTGAGCGATGTTCGCAAAAAAAGCGCGATCGCTGCATTACAGCGGAGGCTTTGGACTTCGTCGCAACGCGGCGGCGGTCCGGCCAAGTAACGATAATCGAACTAACGATAATCGACCGGTGCGCTTAGCCGCGCCGCGGCGACAAAAGCGCCGCCCGGTGCTGTTCTGCCGGTGGCAGTTGACGCCCGCGGGCCGGCTTGAATGCAGCTGGCACGACGGGTCGGTGCCTGCGGCCGAAGAGCCGTGGATAAGTTGGCCGGGCGCAGCGCTGCACCGTTCAAATCGGGCGGCGATTGCGCAGCGTCGCAGCCAACGTGGCCGGAAAACTACACAGTGCCGGCAATCAACGCGGAGCGTCTTGACAGACTCTGTGCGCCCTTTTTCAATCCACTGCGTTCAGG
>JBAQBC010000258.1:0-2630 GCA_049286035.1 Xanthobacteraceae bacterium | reverse complement strand
CCGCGGCGGCGCTCGATTATCCGACGCGACCGGTGCGCTGGATCGTCGGATTTCCGCCGGGCGGCCCGAACGACATCACCGCGCGCCTCATGGCCGAACAATTATCAGCGCGCTTGCACCAGTCGTTTGTCGTCGAGAACCGGCCGGGCGCGTCAACGGAGATGGTCGCGAAGTCTCCGCCCGACGGTTACACGATTATGGAACTGGCTACCGTCAATTCAATCAACGCATCGCTCTACGACAATCTGAACTACGATTTCCTGCGCGACATCCTAGTCGTTGCCGGCATTGCCTATGGACCGGCGGTCATGCTGGTGAACCCGGCCGTGCCGGCGCAGAGCGTTCCCGCGTTCATCGCGCACGCCAAAGCCAATCCGGGCAAAATCAATATGGGCTCGGCCGGTAGCGGCACGCCGCAGCAGACCATCGGCGACACGCCGCGGCCACGCCGCCAAGCAGAGTGATGAACTCGCGCCGCTTCATTCGATCACCTCGTCGGCGCGGGCGAGCAGCGAGGGTGAAATACGAAGACCAAGCTTTTTTGCGGTCTTCAGATTGATCACCAACTCGAACTTAGATGCCAGATAGATTGGAATGTCGCTCGGCTTTGCTCCATTGAGGATTTCGCCGACGCAACCGGCCGCGCGGCGATAAAGATCCAAAAGCTCGGGCGCATACGCCATTAGCCCGCCGGCTTCAGCCTGTTCGCGATATGGGTATAGGGCCGGCAACCCACTCTTCGCGGCTAGATCAATAATGATCCGCTGGTAGGTGAGATTTTCCGCCTGATCACCCACAATAAGCGCATCTGGGCGGCTCTGTGCGAGGGCCTCGAACACGCGTTGATACTCTTGCTCCTGGAGGGTCCCTTCTAAAGGCGGGCCAATGAGCGAAATTCCCATCCGTTCGGCCGGTCCTTGTAGCACTTCAATCGTAATAGGGAATTCCCACACATCACGGGAAGCCAGGTATCCCACTTTCAATATTCCCGGAACCGCTTCTCGCAACAGGTCGAGACGCTTGCCCCAGATCTCGAGCCCAGCGTCCGTACTAACGCCAGTGATATTGCCCCCAGGTCTTGCCAGGCTTTCGACAATGCCGAAGCGGACCGGGTCGGCCATCAGTCCGACGATCGGAATGGTGGTCGTAGCTGCCTTGAAGTTCAACACGAGGCGGGACGTATTCGTTACGATCAAATCCGGATTCCGACCGACTACCTTACTGGCCAGTTCGGCATAATGCTCCGTCCGTCCTTCGCCGGAGTACCGCTCGACCGCGACGTTCTGTCCCTCGACATAACCAAGCTGGCGTAACTCTTTGAAGAACGCGACGTAGCGGGGATTTCCCGATTCAGTTAAATCAGTCACCGGGTTTGATGGGTGGACGATCGCGAGACGGCGCATCTCCGGGGACTTCTGTGCACGCGCCGCGAGCGGCCAAACCGTCGCCGCTCCTACAACAGCACTGATGAAATCGCGTCGCCGCATCGCCTTACTCAAGGCCGAGATAGGCGATGATACGACTGGCGAAATGGGGTTCAGGGATCGGTTCGCACGCGGCAATCCTAAGCCGGTCATGCCCGCTTCTCGAATCGGCCTGTTGCGGGTCAAGCGCTTCGTTGGCGCATCGCTTTGTGGCAAGAGGCGACCTCGACCGTCTGCTCGATAGTATCTTCTCAAACGGCTCGCCGCGGACTTCGAGAACTTCGATCGGTCCACCGGGCGCAGCGTCATCAAAGACGCCGATTGCAAGCCGACCAGTGTACCACGCAAGCGTATCAAGGTTGCTCCGGTTCTTCTTGAAGATCGGCCCATGTGCATGCTGATGGTGTCCGTGTACGACGTGGCGCTGGCCGTGGCCGCTATTGTCATCGTCTGGATAGATTTTCCACATGACGTTTTCGGCGTCCTGCTCATCCAGCGGACAGTCTGGATCGATGCCTGCGTGTACGAAAACGCGGTGCCTATCGACATACATCAGCGGTAGCCGTTCTACCCAATCCAGATGTGGTGCCGGCACGATTGTCACGTCAGCCTGATCGCCTGCTCGTTGTCCGTAGGAGACTAACGTCGCACCACCGCCATTCCTGAGCCACCAATCGACGTCCGGCAACCTTCGGCACGTCTGCCACATAATGTCCTCATGATTGCCCTTGAGGCAGATTAGCCGCCAGCCATCGTGCCCTAGACCAGCCATTAGGCGCTCAATGATCTTGCAGCTGTCCGGACCGCGATCAACATAGTCGCCTAGCGTGACCAATGTGGCCAGAGGCTCGTCGCGTTCGACTATGCACGCAAGCGCCATTTCGAGAAGATCGAAGCGACCATGCAGGTCAGTGATGGCGTAGGTCTTGCTCATTAGCTTTTGCTCTTTTGCCGCGCCGGTCGTTTCTACCTCGACGCTATTCGCCACGTTGGCCGCGATCCCCGTCCTCAATTCGCGTGACCCGCTTGGCTTTCTTCAATGCAGCAGAGCGTACAGCACCAAGCCAACAATCACGGTGTAGATGACGGTCCCGCACATGTCGCCGATTACCTTGACGATTTTTGTCGGGACGTCGTCGGTCTCATTTAGATCCCGCACGACTACCCCCTATTTCGTCGCGAACTGTGTGGCCCCAACGTTGGGGG
>JBAQBC010000257.1:0-1930 GCA_049286035.1 Xanthobacteraceae bacterium | reverse complement strand
GCGCGGCGGCGGTACCCGACATGCATTGCTTGGTGAAGTCGCGGTATTTCATCCCGCCGGTCTGGTTCGCCGCTTTCATCTTGTCCCATTCGGCAGCGCATTCCTTCATGGTCTTGGCTTGGACGGCCACCGGGGCGACCACGGGGGCGAGGGCTGCGGCGCTGGCGAGAGCCGCAACGATGATCAAACAACGACTGTTCATGACGATCTCCTCTGCGGGACGTCGACGCGCATCCCGCTGATCAAGTCGGGCTGATGGAATCGAAATTCACGACGCGGTGGCGTCGGAGAGGCATTTCTTGGTGAAGCTCGTCTCCGCGGCGCCATGCAGCTTCTGCGCTGTCGCCTGGTCCTTGCAGCACTTCTTGGCGAAGCTTGCGAGCGCCGCACCGTGCAGATTCTTGCCGGTCGCCTGCACCTTGCAGCTGTCGTCGGCAAACGCCGCGGTAACGAAGCAAAATGACGCGAATACGAATACGATCGTTCTCATTGTCGTCTCCTTAGGTTTTGTTTGACGCAAAAAGGCTGTCCACGGGGACAGCCGACTATTTGGATTGCAGCGTGCCGTTCGGGCTTGCTTTGTCGATGATGTCGGGCAGGTATTGCGCCAACAGTTTGAGCGTCGCATCGACCGGCAGGCCGAGATGGCGCGCGAATTCCTGCACCTGGGCGTTGCCGAGAACGGTCTTGAGCTGATCTTCAGTGATTGGAAGATTGGCGCCCGGCCCGAGCCAGGATTGCACCTGGGCGTTCAGCCCGCCCTTCTGCAGCGCGGCGACGAGACCGTCGAGATCGCGGTACTGCGTCTTGGCCAACACCGCATTGATGGCAACGGGCAGCGCGGCCGCTTCGACTTCGCCTAACGCCCCTCTCAGCGCGCCGCCGAGATTGAGGTTGTCCAACAAACCCATGGTCGCCTCCAGCAAAAGGTGAACGCCCCCGCATGGAAGAAACCCCCGAACTCAACCCTAGTTGAACGCGGCTCACCGCGCCAGAGGCTTTGACCCTAGCTCACCGTGGCTCGTGATCCGGTGGCGTGCGCAAGCCGCGCGGTGGAGAGGCCGAAGCCGGCGATGACCGCGAGTGCGAGCGAAATCAGCACATTGTAGCCGGCGAGCGACAGCCCGAGAAAACGCCAGGCTGCCTCGTCGCAGCGCACGACGTGGACGGCGTGGAGCTGGTCAAGAAGCGAGCCGCCGGTCCGCAGGTCGGTCAGCGGGCCCGAGCAATCGGCCGGCCCGGCCCACCAATGCCACTCGACGCCGGCGTGATAAATGCCGAGCACGATATTGCACCCGGCCGCGATCGCGATCGCGGCAAAGCCGACCAGCAAAAGCTTGCGTGGCGCGCGCGCCAACGCCGCGATCCCCAGCAACAGCGAAAGCGGAACAATGACGTGATAGGGAATGCGCTGCTCGAGACAGAGCGGGCAGGGCGCGAGCTTGAGCACATATTCGAAGAACCACGCGCCGGCGAGCGTCGTGAGGCTGAGCACGAAGACGGCAATCGCCGTGGCGGCGGCCGGCTCGGCCCTGGCCCGATCGAGGAAGCTCTGTCTCGGCACTGTCGATGGCATCTCGGTTGCCCCGCTATCCGTTCGCGAAGCTCCATCCCGGTTGATTGCGGCAATTTGCCGGTTCGGCGTGGCGATGCAAGGGCGATGCGTGGCGACGGGAGCGCATCACCTCTCCCCATCCGGGTGAGGTGTATTGGCGTGCGGTGTATTGACGTGCGGTGTATTGGCGTACCATGGACGCGGCCGGCGTCCAATTATATAGAGAGCGTGTTTCTTGGCGCATGATCTTGTCGGAAAACCGGCTTCCACTTTTCCGGATCATGCGCTGGGCCCGTGTGGCGGAACTGGTAGACGCGCACGACTCAAAATCGTGTTCCGCAAGGAGTGGGGGTTCGATTCCCTCCACGGGCACCA
>JBAQBC010000256.1:0-4358 GCA_049286035.1 Xanthobacteraceae bacterium | reverse complement strand
GGTTCTGGAACGCGCGCACGGTCGCGCACAACGGCATCCTTCACCCGCTCGACGGGAACGACGCCGAACTGACCGAACAGCTCGAGGCGCTGCTGCAGGATGCCGTGGCGCGGCGCATGATCGCGGACGTCCCGCTCGGTGCGTTTTTGTCCGGGGGCGTCGACTCCTCGACAGTGGTCGCCCTGATGCAACAGGCGCATTTGGGCCGAGTGCGGACATTTTCGATCGGCTTCGACATTCCCGGTTACAACGAGGCGCCTCATGCGGCGGCGGTGGCCAGTCATCTGCGTACTGATCATACCGAACTCACGGTGAATTCTAGTCAGGCGCTCGATCTCATTCCACGCCTGCCCGATATCTATGACGAGCCGTTCGCCGACTCGTCCCAGATTCCCACGTATTTCGTTTCGGCAATGACGCGCAAGCACGTGACCGTGGCGCTGTCCGGCGACGGCGGCGACGAATTGTTTGCAGGTTACAACCGGTATCAGCTGACGCAACGCTTTTGGCGGGCGCTTGCGGTTCTGCCGCGACCGATGCGCAATGCCGCGGCGGCAGCACTCACCATGGTGCACCCGGACCGCTGGACCGCACTGGCGGCGGTGTTGCCTGTACGCCTGCGGCCGCCGCAAATCGGCGATAAGCTGCACAAGGTGGCCACAGTGCTCAAACTCGACAGCGCTGACGCTATCTATCGGAGGTTGGTCAGCCATTGGGAGCCGTCTGCGATCATGCTGGACGCCAGGGAACCGCCAAACATTATTGCGGATGAAACACTGGCGCAGGATTTTCCCGATCTCCTTGCACGCATGCAGTTTCTGGATCTCGTCACTTATCTGCCCGACGACATTTTGACCAAAGTCGATCGCGCCAGCATGGCCGTGGCGTTGGAAGCGCGCGTTCCGCTTCTTGATCATCGCGTTGTCGAATTTTCGTGGCGGCTGCCGCCCAACACTAAGGTGCGAAACCACACCACAAAATGGATTCTGCGACAGATATTGTACCGGCATGTTCCGCGGGCGCTCATCGAACGGCCGAAGATGGGATTTGGCGTTCCCTTGGGCGAATGGCTGCGCGGGCCGTTGCGCGATTGGGCCGAGGCCCTGCTGAACGAAAAACGACTGCATGATGCCGCGTTGCTGGATCCTCAGGTCGTTCGCCGATTCTGGCAGGAGCATCTCGACGGCAGCCGCAACTGGCAATATCTGCTTTGGGACGTGTTGATGCTCGAGGCTTGGCGCGAACGCTGGGCCTGATTGCTCACGCTGACTTGATGCCGACTGCGCACCAAAATGGCTGTTTGCTGGAAAACGCAATATCCTTAAATCCGACGCGGTAGAGCATGTGCTCGATCTCACTGCGGCGGAATCGCTTTTCCAGACGCGTGCAAAATCGGTCGTAAGCATCGGTTCGCATTACGTAGAATGATTTGTCAGCGTAATAAGCCAGCGGCAGAGCGCCAGCTGACCGGCCATGTCGCGCCGAAAACCGCGCAAGCCGGGCCAGCGGCCAATAGATCAGTGCCGCGATGATTTGACTGATCATCAGTCGCAACGGATGCGGCAAGCGCGAAACGACAAATCGAGCCAGGTCGGTGACACGCCAGAGCAGGCGGTACCAAACCGGCCGGTTGTCAAGCGCGTAGTACAGATAGACCAGAAATGGGGCGTTGGGCTTGAGTTTGTCCGCGATCGCCGCAATCGCCGCCTCGGTATCCGGGACGTGGTGAAGCACCCCGAGCGAGAAGGCAAAATCGAGCGACTGCGACGGCAACGGTATGGCGGCGACGCTTTGGAGGTGATAGCTGACATTATTCATGCCGCGCAGGTTTTCTTTCGCGATGCTCAGCGCTTCGGCGCTGGGATCGAGCAGATGCAGATGCTGGACACGCGGCGCGACTAACACCGACCAACGGCCGGTGCCGCAGCCGACGTCCAATCCGACGCCGCCGCCCGCCGGCAGCAGATCCCACGGAAAGATGCGGAAATAATCGTCGAAGATCGCCTGGCGTTGCTGTTGCGAAAGATGATCGGAATCCTGGCGAAACGTCGACCACTCCCGGCCAAAGCCGCTGGCGACGCGTAGGTCAATATTCTTGTCAGTACCGCCGGGCATATTCACTCACAACTGGCGAGGCCACTTGCCGCAGGCTCTGTTTCCAGTGGTCAATACGGATCTCGCGCTTGTGCCGGATTCTGCGCCAGGGAGCGATAAAGCGATTCATAATGTGTGCACATCCGTTGCAGGCTGAAATGCGCCGCCACGCGCGCGCGCCCCCCCTCCGCCGCGGGGTGGGATCCTTTTGCAAGGAGCGCGCGCCACGCCTGTGCTAAATCTTGCGGTTCACGTCGCGGCGCAACAACTACACCGCAATCGCCAATAATCTCAGCGCTATCGCCGACATTAGTGGCCACGCACGGCACATCGCAGGCCATCGCCTCGCATAATACGTTAGGAAAGCCCTCGCCATAGATCGAACAGAGCGTCAACGCGTCGAGGGTGGGATAGACCAGTTCGATATCCGGCCGACGGCCAAGCAGAACAGCGCGACGGTCGAGATCGAGGGACTGCACCAGCTTTGCCAGTTCCGCATTATCGGGGCTCAACCCATCGCCGCAGAGAACAAATCTTGCATTTTCATGATCTTGCTGGAAAAGCGAGGCGGCGCGAAGGAAGGTCTCCACGTCCTTCATCGGATGGTAAC
The DNA here is from genome assembly GCA_049286035.1 of Xanthobacteraceae bacterium. Lineage (GTDB taxonomy): Bacteria > Pseudomonadota > Alphaproteobacteria > Rhizobiales > Xanthobacteraceae > BOG-931. The sequence continues at coordinate 1,654 of JBAQBC010000256.1, read as the reverse complement.
GCGCAACTAATCCAATCACCGCAGCGCCAGGGGGAAGTCCCAATTGGGCCCGCAACACCGCTCGCTCGCTTCGCCGCGGAGAAAAGAGCTCGAGATCGACACCGTTGGGTATGTTGATCCACTGCTTTGGACGATAACCAATCCGCTCGTGGTATCGCTGCCCGGCTTGAGAATTAATGACGATTGCGTCCGGTCGTCTCGACAGCATCGCCAATAATCGCACCAGAGACCGCGTCGATCTGGGGATGCCGGGGTGGTCGATTTCGGAGCTACGCACGTTCCAAAGCAGATGCTCCGGTCTTGCAAAAAAGGCGGCGACGGCACCGAAAAAATCGGCGTGATAGAGCCAAGTTTGAAGAATCGCCGGCTTCTTCGCACGCAGGTGGCGTATCAGTGCCAGCAACGCCGTCGGATTTGGTCGATGCCGACCGATCTCCATACTGGTCACCGGCACTCCAACCTGCACGAGCATTTGCGCCATTGGCCCGGGCTTCAACAGCGTGATGACTTCGTTCTCGAACTCGTCGCGATTCATTGCCGTGACCAGATTGACCAAGCTGCGCTCGGCACCACCGGTGTCGAGACTAGTGATCAAATGACAGATCCTGATCGGCAAAGCTCCCGAACCGCTGCTAGGACAGAATGCCGCGCTGTTGCAGGAAGGTAATGACGTGATCGGCCAGATCTTCGGCGCGTTCGTTGAAAGCGGCCAAGACTACGTCCGGGGTCTCCGGCCGCTCGTAGGGCGAATCCAAGCCGGTGAAGTTGCGTAACTCGCCGCGCCGCGCCTTTCTGTAGAGTCCTTTTGGATCGCGCTGCTCACAAATCTCAAGCGGAGTATCGACAAAAATCTCAATGAATTCATCCGGCGCCATCAGGCCACGCGCCATCTCCCGTTCGGCGCGGAATGGCGAAATAAATGACACCAGCGTTATTAGGCCAGCTTCGACAAATAGTTTTCCAACCTCGGCAACGCGACGAATGTTCTCGACCCGATCCGCCTCGGTAAAGCCGAGATCGCGATTGAGCCCGTGGCGGACATTATCGCCGTCGAGCACGAAAGTGCGCTTGCCGAGCGCGTGGAGTTTTTGCTCTAAACTGTTGGCGATACTGGATTTTCCGGCGCCTGAGAGGCCGGTAAACCACAGCAAGACGGGCCTTTGTCCATTCAACCGCGCCCGCGCGGTCTTAGTGACTTCGAACGATTGGAAATAGGTGTTTGCAGCGCGGCGGAGTCCGAAGCGGATCATGCCGGCGGCCACAGTCGCGTTGCTGTGGCGGTCGATCAGAATGAAGCCGCCGTTAACTCGATTCTCTTCATAAGGAGCAAAGCCAATCGGCTCAACGGTTGCGACGTTGACGAAGGCGATTTCGTTGCGATGCAGCTCCTTTGCCGCCAGATGATCGAGCGTTCCAGCATCAAGCCGATACTTCAGCTCGGTTACCATCACGCCAACCGTCTGCGCACCGGCTTTGAGCAGATAGGCGCGCCCTGGCAGAAGCGGGGCTTCCGATAGCCAGACAATATGCGCCGCGAAAGCATCGGCGCGCTGTTGTGGTTTATCAGCCCGCGCGACGTCGGCGTGGGAACGATCGACCGCATCTGCCACAACGGACGTTAAAATCGATGCGGGGTCGCCCCTCGGATCAGCCT
>JBAQBC010000255.1:0-1664 GCA_049286035.1 Xanthobacteraceae bacterium | reverse complement strand
ACATGACCAAATCGCGGGCACCAAAATTCGGCGCGTAAAGTCCTTTCACCCGGCGAATTCCGGCTTCGTTGGCCATCTCATCAAGCGCAACCTGCGTGATGTAAAAGCGAAGCGAATCGAAAGGGATATCCAAACCGACGACCGGATTCTCGCTGAGGTCAACCAGCATTGTGTCGCCGAGACGCAGATCGGGCACTTCTCTACGCCGTCCTGCCGTCCATAGGTTCGAGAAAAACGGCACCGATAACGGAACATGGAATGCAAAAGCCTCTTGCGGTGGCGCGGCCAGTGAACGGCCACGCAGCGGACGACTGCTCCGCATGCGCGAAAAACCGATACGCGCTTTTGAAGATTTTCGCGCCAAGAGTGTCGGCGGCCGATCTATTCGGAAGCGTCTAGCAAGGTCGTCCTCGATCGCATCCGCCGCCATCATTGCCTCCATAACAGTCGCTAAAGCGGCAATTAATTCTCGGGAGCGACAAACATTCTCGCGCTCTCAAGGTTCCGGATGGGAAACAGGATAAACGCCCCATAATCATAAAAACAGCGGCAAATAGCCAGCGACGTTGTCTGTCGCAGCGATTTTTCAGCCGAATCTTACAACGCGGTCAAATTCGTACAATTTTGTCCGCGCTGCCAACGATACGGTGTGCGCGAACCCAACTGGAGGCCTTCACTGGCAAACCACGTACGAGAATAGGAGCCTGTAGGTCGGGCGCCCGACTTCTTTGGGCCCCTCAAACCAGCAAAGAGGAGAACGCTATGAGCAAACCAAGCATCGTTTTCTGTCACGGCATCTGGGCCGACGGCTCGTGCTTCAACAAGGTAATTCCCGCGCTGCAGGCCGACGGGCACGACGTGATCGCCGTCCAGTATGGCCTCGACACGTTCGCGGAGGATGTGGCCGCGGTGAAACGCACGCTGGGCCGGGTTAGCAGCCCCGCCATCCTCGTGGGCCACTCGTATGGCGGAGCCACGATCACGGCGGCGGGAATGGACGACCGCGTGAAGGGATTGGTTTACATCGCCGCCGTTGCCCACGATACCGGCGAGACGGTGCAGGGCCAGCTCGACAAGTACCCCACGGAAATATTCTCCCACATTGCAGTCGCGGACGGGCGCGTTTGGATGCTTCACCCGGAAGGCACCAAGTGTTTCGCGGGAGACCTTCCCGAGCAGGAGCAGAAGGTCGTGTGGGCTACCCACTACGCGCCCGCCGCCGACTTATTCCAGCAACAGCAAAAGGTCGATGGCCACGCTTGGAAGTCGAAGCCGAGCTGGTTCATCGTGGCCAAGAATGACCAAACTGTGCATCCCGACCTCCAGCGTTTTCTGGCGAAACGCATGGGGGCGACCATTACCGAGACGAACAGCAGCCACGTCATCATGCTCTCCAAGCCTGACCTCGTCATTGACGTGATCCGCAAGGCTGCCGCCGCAGTCGCCGCAAAGCAAGAGCAAGCGGCCTGAAGTGAGACTACTCTTGGGCCGCGTGAATGTGTCCCAAGAGTAGGCCAATCCTCCTTTCTCCACGGCGCTATAGCTGACGGTCAACGAAACCATCACCTGCGCTCTGACTGAAGCCAGTTCACGCGCCAACTTACGGCTGAGTATCAGCCAAATTGGCGAATAACTCGTCTCAAGACAACTCGTCAGGAGAGCAC
>JBAQBC010000254.1:0-1806 GCA_049286035.1 Xanthobacteraceae bacterium | reverse complement strand
TCCTTCTCATAAGCCTCGGCATCACCGCATGGGCGGCGCGGCGCACGCGCACGACCGTCGACTTCTATGCCGCCGGAAAGGGCTTGACGGCAGCTCAGAATGGATTTGCGCTTGCGGGCGACTGGTGCTCGGCCGCCGCGTTTCTCGGATTCACCGGGCTTACCGCGCTCTACGGAATGGATGGCGCGCTCTACGCCGTCGGCCCCTTGGTCGCCTTTTGCACCGTTCTGTTTTTCATCGCCGAACCGCTGCGCAACACCGGCACCTACACGATCGGCGACGTCATCATGTATCGGATGCGTCAACCACCGGCGCTCGCCGCCGCGATCGTGGGCACCGTCGTTATCAATCTCGCCTACCTGATCCCGCAAATGGCGGGCGCCGGCGTTCTGATCAAGCTGTTGTTCGGAATTCCCTACAGCGTGTCCGTCATGCTTGTTGGTGTCGGAATGATCGTCTACGTCGCGGTCGGCGGCATGCTGGCGACGAGCTGGGTACAAATCATCAAGGCCGTGCTGATGCTTGGTGCCGGGGCGATCGTTCTTTTTCTCGCCCTGGCGGGAGTCGGTTTCGACCCACTCGTTCTCTTTGCGTCGGCGGAGCAGAAAGCCGGGCCAAGCTTTCTGTTGCCGGGTAACCTCCTGAAGAACCCGTTCGACGAGATTTCTCTTGGGCTGGGTTACATGCTCGGACTCGCGGGATTACCGCATGTCATGACGCGGTTCTACACCGTGCCCGATGCGACGACGGCGCGGCGCTCGGTGATTTGGGTCATGTTTCTCGCCGGCGCCTTCTTCGCCTGCACGACGATATTCGGCTTGGCGGCAGTTCATTACCTCGGGCCTCAGGCGCTGCGTGTCGGCAATCCGGGCGGTAATCTGACCCTGCCGTTGTTGGCTCAATATCTTGGCGGTGGCAAAGATACCGTCGGCGGACAGCTTATGCTCGGTTTTGTGTCGGCAGTTGCTGTCGCGACGATACTCGCGGTCGTGGCCGGCCTGACATTGGCGACATCAGCCGCGGTGGCGAACGATCTCTATGTCAATCTTGTCAAGAAGGGCAAAGTCGAAGAGCGACAGCAAGTCACCGTCGCCCGCACCGTTGCTGTGATGGTCGGGATTGTTGCGACCCTGCTTGGCATCTTGGCCGAAGGCGTCAATGTGGCGGTGCTGGTCATCCTTGCCATCTGCATCGCGGCCAGCGCCAATTTTCCTGTGCTGGCGCTGTCGCTATTCTGGCGTCGCTTCAATACCGGCGGCGTCATCGGCGGGATGACACTCGGGCTTGTCTCGTCGGTCGGGCTGGCGCTCATCGGCCCGGCCTATCTCGGTCCCAACGCTCTCTGGCCGCTGGTGAATCCGACGGTAGTCGCTCTGCCGCTCGGCGTGCTCGGTGCAGTACTTGGCAGCTTGTTGACCCGGCGCGATGCCGAACATGAAAAGCGTTTTGGCGAAGTGACATTCCGGATCCAAACCGGGGTCAGATCGAGCCAGTCGTGAAAAAGCAGAGACGTCGGCTGGCGCACCGTTGAACCGGAAAAAGGAAAGACGCCAATGCCGATCAAAGGCCTGATCTTCGACGCTTACGGCACGCTCTACGACGTGCATTCAGTCCAAGCCAAGACCGAACGGCTTTGTCCCGGCAAGGGCGATCTCATCACCCAAATCTGGCGCCTCAAACAGCTTGAATATACGTGGCTGCAGACGGCTCTGCAGGGCTATCGCGATTTTGGCTTCATAACGGAAGCATCACTGGTTTTCTCCTTGCGCGCGGCCGGGATCGAGCCAAGCGAAAACATTATTAAGC
>JBAQBC010000253.1:0-2429 GCA_049286035.1 Xanthobacteraceae bacterium | reverse complement strand
TGATCAGCCCAACGGTGGAACCATGGATATGTGGCGACGTCTTGGGGCCGAATTCTTTGGCACCTTCTGGCTGACATTCGCTGGTTGCGGCAGTGCAGTGCTCGCCGCGGACTTCCCATCGCTCGGCATCGGATTCCTGGGGGTCAGTTTAGCTTTCGGATTGACCGTGCTGACCATGGCTTATGCGGTCGGCCACGTCTCCGGCGGGCATTTCAATTGTGCGGTTACCATTGGGCTCTGGGCCGGAGGCCGCTTTAAGGCCGCCGACGTTCTGCCCTACATCCTCGCCCAGGTGGTCGGCGCCATCGCGGCAGCGGCGGTACTCTATGTGATCGCTTCGGGCAAGCCCGGATGGGTTCCCGGTGGGTTCGCGTCCAACGGCTACGGCGATCTCAGCCCCGGAAAATACGGTCTGGCGTCGTGCTTCCTGAGTGAAGTCATCGCGACCTTCTTCTTCTTATACGTCATCATCGGCACCACCTCGAAAGGCGCGGCGGTTGGATTTGCCGGCATACCCATCGGGCTTTGCCTGACGCTTATTCATCTCTTCCTGATCCCGGTCACCAACGCCTCAGTCAATCCGGCGCGCAGTACCGGCCCGGCGCTGTTTGCCGGCGGAGCGTATATCGCGCAGCTCTGGTTGTTCTGGCTGGCGCCCATCCTCGGCGCGGCGGTTGCCGGCGCGATCACCCGCTGGCAGCATCATGAGCCGGACGCGTTGTGAGCGTATTTGAGAATGAATGCGGCCTGACGGCCATGCAAAGGACCAAGCGACAACACCGCAACGATTTCAGGTCACGATTTCTGCTCGTTGTGTCGGCAGTCGCGGCATCGCTGGGCCGCGCGTTCCTGTTTGACGGCGAGCCGATTGAACCAGCCTCAACCACACCTGTGCGAGGTTGAGAAGCCTGGCCCTGCGGCTCTGATCCGAAGCGCGGCGCGCGATCTCCGCGCAACAAGCGGCATATAGTCGGTAACACGCCGTAATTTCACTGGGCGACACAGCCGCCTCCGGTTTGCAACACGCCAGCCAACAAGTCGGAAGGCAACCTTTAGTTCCCTGGAGGCGATACTGCGACGCACAAAGACCGTGACTGTGCCTTTTAAGCACTAGAGCGCCTGTAACAGCACCCGTAGGTTGATGCAGTTTTCGGGCGGGGCGATCATGTCAAAGCTCGACCGCGTGCTGGTGCCGGGATCGACGGAAGTACCTAATTGCCGCTGTGGCACGGAAATGCACTTGATTGCTGTTGTGCCAGTGCAGGGTGGCGAGTCCGAGGTTCGTATCTTTCGATGCCGCGACTGCGGCCACGAGCTTAGGTTGACTATTTGGCGCAGTGATGTGTCACAGCCGCCTGAAACATCGCGGTTGGTAGCGCGCCCGACGAGGTGATCGAATAACTGTTCTAATGTCGCCTTTTGGCACTTAGCGGACATTCGGGTCACGCTCAGCCGTGTCCGCTTTTGGGGGTAAAGCGGACATGGCGACTTCAGAGTGTCATGTCTGTTTCTGACCCAAAGCGGACATCGAGCCGAAAGGTTACGGCCAAGATCGATAAAGGTGCATGCCAACTTTTTATATGCCGGAACCGTTTTGATGCGGATCAATTTGTCGTCGGAAGCAAGCGGAACGGACCTTGGGCTCACCTGCAGTGATTTCAAAATCGGAAAAATGGTTCGTTGACGTTGCTTAAAAAGCACAGGTCGGGTCACCGACTCAGGTTAGTTTATACGATGGCGGATGGCGTATCGGGGGAGATCTATGTCTAGCGCCCATCGGACGGCTGCGGTACGTGAGGACGCGATCATCGCGTTCCTTCTGTTCTGCCTTGAGATCTTTCAGGCAGAGCAACAACGCAAACGGAAGCTGCACTGAAGACGTTTCGAGCGTTGCTCCGGGTGCTCGGGCAAACGTTGCCAGCGGGCCGGACGACAGTGTGTTCCGGCCCGCCAGCAATTCAGCTCGCGCGTTTCTTTATTGTCCAAAAAACGGAGTCTTCACATCTTCTGCGATAACTCCGCCGCCGTTGGTAGCTTGCCGCTTGGTGTCAGCTTGTCAACAATCCCAGGCAGGACCTGCGATAGTTGTTGGGTGATTTCCTCCTCGGAGAGGCCTGACTTCTGAGCCAGCATCTTGATGATGCTAGGACCAAGCGCCGAACCAAGCTGGCCAGGTGAGACCGGCTGATTTTGTCCGGAACCGACCCAGGACTTGGCCGCGTCGCCGAGCCCTCCCTGCTGCAGTTTGTTCAACAGTCCACCCAAGCCGCCAAGCACTCCGCCGGCACCCTCGTCCGAGGTCGGTTGCGTCGGTGCGTTGGCGCTCTGTCCTGCACCGCTTCCGCGGAACAAAGCGCCTGAAGCAAGCAAAGCACCAAGAGCGAGCATCAACGGTTTGCCGATGTTGCCGCCCGGAGCGGCCGAACGAA
>JBAQBC010000252.1:0-13273 GCA_049286035.1 Xanthobacteraceae bacterium | reverse complement strand
AACAACGCGTTAGGTTCGCTCGCTACCTTCACTTCCCGAACGATCTTGCCTGTGTCATCCACAATGCAGACGCTGGTCTCCTTGACCGATACGTCCAGTCCAGCAAAATGGTCCATGCTGCGCTTCTTCTTCTGATGCTTGAGGCCGTAAACGCGGACCTCGTATTCACCATCAGCCTGAAGCGCAGCACCCAAAATCTTCAGCTATCCACAAGCTCGCCGGCCGATTACCCCATCTTTTGGGGGTAAAGGGGACATAGATGACTGCGACGGCTACTTTTGTCCTTTTCGCTTGCGCCCCGCCGCCCATTCCTCGACCAAAAAATTCGGCAACGCCTTTGGCTCGACGCGCCGATCTTGCGGCCGCGGCCAGGTGCCGTAGATTTCGCGGAAGGCGTGCGCTGCCCAGCCTGGATCGTAGTTCCTAGTCCGCCCATACATCAGCAAGCCCGCATAGACCGCGCTCAGCCCGGTGCCGAGCAATTCCTCAAGCACTTCATTGCGGCGGGCATCGCGCACCAAGCCGCCAGAGACCGCCTTGGGAAACGCCAGGAATATTCGCGGTGCTTCATTCTTTGCCCTGCATGATGTTGCGCAGCCGGGTGGCACAGCGGACCCGGGCCTGGATGCTCAGGCGCTGAAAGTGGTCGACGATGAAGTCGATTAAATCGTCCTCGCCCGGTTCGGGCGTGTAGCTTGGCCGCTTGGGCTTGGTTGCTGGATAGTCTTTGCCGTCGCGGCCAGTGACGGTTTCAGGTGTCCGCTCGTGGACACCTGAACTTCTCGCCTCGCTAACGGCAGATTTGCTCACGCCAAGATCGGCCGCCGCTTGTCGCGTGGACTTTCCCGGATTTGCTTCGTCGTACTCAGCCACGCGCTGCGTAACCGGCATATACGGGACACAGCAATCGCATGCGGCGGCGGTCTCTCGGCCGCACTTCTCGCATCGAAGTTGGACAACGGCGCGGTGGATTGCCGGAGGGGGTGAAAGATCGCGCTGGGTCATGACGCTCACGCCGCATCGACTGGCGTTGCCCGGCTTTCCAACCAGGCGCGCAGGTCGCGGATGCGAATGCCGACCTTGCGTTCGCTTAGCCGCGTGACACGCGGGCCAACACCGCGAACGATGTAGCGCCTCAATGTTTCTGGACAGACGCCAATGGTGCTGGCGGCGTCGCCAATCCTGACGACGCGATCTTCGAGCATGATCGCGGGTATTTCTGCGGGAGCTTTAGCCATTGTTCAGACCCATGAGTATCGACGCGCCAATGACGCTTGGCGCTTTTCGATCTCTTGGGCCTACAGATGACCGAGAGAGATTGCCCTTCGCGTGGGCTGCCCGTTGAGCAAACTCGGTTTCTGGGAGTGGACTATTCTCCCAACTAGCGTGGCCGGTAACCTATCCGCCGTCCACCACGTCAGACTGCCGTGCTTCCGCACCTTACCAATGGCGCGACTTCCGAGCGGCGCTTCGGGGTACGGGTGTGACCGATACGCCGATTTGCCGTGCTCAACGGCTGGCAACTTAAATGCCGACTTTGATCTACACAAGCTGCTGCACAGGCAATCAGGTGCTGGAGGCAAAGGCTTAACCCTTCCCAAAAGCTGGGAAGGCCTACCCATTGGGGGCCAGAGCTTGGGCCAGACCTTGCAGAAGCACCCATGAAATGGGGACTTCTTGGCCCTACCCCTGGTGTGGATTTATCAAATTTATTAACAGTTGAGGCCGGGACCGGTCGAGGCCGTTCACATGCCGTTAATGTCGGCGGGCCGTAAGATTCGGGCTGGATTCGTAGTCTTGGAGATTTGTGTTGTTCGGCCGCTCGGCGCTGTTGCTGGGGGCCGGGTGTAGAGGTTCGGAATGAGCAAGGCCGGGGCAGCTTTGTTGGCGGCGTCGCTCGCGGCAGCGAGCGTTGCAGCGTCGTGCTTTGAGGTGGTTTCGGCGCAAGACGCACCCACCCAAGCTGCGGCTAGCCAAGCCGCTGCTCCCCAATCCGCGGCTGAGGCTGCAAAACAAGCCGCAGATCCGCAGCCCGCTCAGAATACGACCGGCCAAGTCGCCAACTGTCCCGGGCATCCGGACGCACTTGGCACGAGCCGCGTGCTGGCGCTCGATCCCGAATATCCGCGGATTGGCCGCATGCAATATCCCGGCTCGCTTCCGCTCAACGACAAGGAGGTTGTGCTCACCTTCGACGATGGTCCATTACCTCCCTACTCGAACCAGATCCTCGATATTCTTGCTGCGCAATGCGTGAAGGCGACTTACTTCCTCGTCGGCGAAATGGCGCGGGCCTATCCGGCCATGGTGCGCCGTATCTACGAGGAAGGTCACACTATCGGCACGCATAGCGAGGATCATCCAACCCGGTTCGGCCAATTGCCAGTCGAGAAGATGCGGCAGGAGATCGACTGGGGCATTTCCGACGTCAGTGCGGCTTTGGGCGATCCCAAATATCTCGCGCCGTTCTTCCGCATTCCAGGTCTGGCGCGATCCGACGTCCTCGAGAGCGAACTCGCCGCGCGGGGGTTGATCGTTTTTTCTTCCGACACCGTGGCCGACGATTGGCATCACCGCATCAGTGGAAAAAAGATCGTAGCCCTGGCTATGCAGCGGCTCGAAGCGTACGGCAAAGGCATTCTGCTCCTGCACGACATCCATCCGGCGACCGTCGCCGCGCTCCCGGGACTCCTCAAGGAGCTCAAGGACAAAGGCTTCCATATCGTGCAAGTGGTGCCGGCCGCCTCCTACGTGATCGCGATGGCAAACAAGCCCAAAGCGCGGATGCTCGCCTCGGCGATGCAAGGCGAACCGGCAATCGGTGACGACATCGATCGTCATGCCCAGCCACGCTGGCCGCAAGCGGCTGCGCAATCAGTCGCAAGTGTCGCACCAGAGGACAGTGCGCTACCGATCCCGGACGCCGCAGCGTTCGAGCCAGACGTGGCGCCGAGCGAAGACGTCGCCGATGTGCAATGGCCAGCCCAGGCGCCGGTCATGACGCCTCCTGCCGCCAAGACCAAAGCGTCCCGCAAGCACAAATTCGCGCGATCGTCGGCAAAGGGAAAACACCGGGTCGCCCACGACGACGATGGCAAAGAGGAACGGCGGGCTGAACCCACGCACCGAGGCCGGCACGAACGGGTCCACGCCGGCGCCGACGGTCATCATGCCGATAATAGCGTCACCTCGCGCGCGAAGGCATTCACCGCCATGTTCATACCGGCGCAGCCGGCGGCGCATTAAGATTCATCGAATACGATCACAGAACGCTTGTCGTGACGGCATCCGGCGCGTTTGCTTTTGATCAATGCGCCCGATCTATTCGCTCGGCCAAAACTTGCTGGGGTCGAGACGTTCAATAGCGGACACTCTTGATTCTCAGTTGTCCATCGATCGGCGCACGCACGATCCGCTAGGCCGCTGCAAAACGCGCCTAAGCTGCCGCCGCGCCACGCGCCTGATGCCCATCCACGTCGGGGCGATGTACTCAATAAATTTGAGTTCGGCAGTGGATATGTCGCAGAGGTTCCGGTTGATAAGCCAGGTATCGTGATGGCCGTTGCGAGACATACGTACCGAGAAGAAGCCAAGCCTATGGAGCCGAGCCAGGGTTGATCTCACCTCACAGCCGGGGTGAGATCGCAATGATCGTGAAATTCGACGCTTATCTGCCTGATCTGCTGCAAGATGGACGGTGGACATGTGTTGAGCAATTCGATCTCCGCGCCTTCGATGTCCATTTTGAGCAGATCGAGTAGGCTTACTCCAACGAGATCAAACAAATCAGGGAACGAAATCGCGGCAACCTCGATAACCCGAATGACTTCGCTCGTCCGGTAGAGTGAACTAAAAACCGAGTCCGGCGCGACATGAAAGGGCACTGTACCTGACTGCGAAGCAGCCGCCGCTTGCAGTTTAGAGATCAGCGAGGTTTCGACGATGGCAGCGAACGGCTCCGGCGGCGGCTCGACGGCGATGCACCGGCAGCCAAACCGCGCCGTTACAGCTTTCGCGAACAATCCGTAATTCGCGCCCAAATCTAAGACATGCGACTGCGAACCAAGATAACGCGGATGCACCGTATGGTCGTGGATCGTTTCTATCATGATCGTTAGAGCGTCAAAAAGTTAGTTTTAAAGACCCGTGCGTCTCACAGACTTTAGAAATTTATATATCGCACGATCTACTCCGCTTTGATGTTGGCAAATTTGATCACCTTGGCCCATTTTTCGGTGTCATCGGCAATTCGTTTCCCGAATTCAGCCGGCGTCATCGTTAGCGGCTCGACGCCCAATCTGATAAGGCGCGCTTTCATGCCGGGATCCAATACAATGGCGTTGATGTCTTTGTCGAGCTTTTCGATGATTGCGGCGGGCGTCCCCCTGGGCGCGCCAATGCCATTCCAACCCGTTGCATCATAACCTGGCAGAAATTCACTCAGCGCCGGGACGTCAGGCAGAAGTTCGGCCCGCTTTGCAGTGGTCACGGCAAGCGGGCGCAGCCGACCGTCGCCGATGTATTCGATCACGTTGGTTATTGGAACGAACGCGACTTGCACCTGGCCGCCGAGGAGATCGGCTGTAAAATTACCGGCGTACGGCACGTGAACCAAATTTATGCCGGCCATCATCTTGAAAAGTTCACCCATGAGATGGGACGCAAGTCCGGTCCCCTGCGACGCCATGTTGATCTTGCCAGGATTGACCTTGGCATAGGCGATGAACTCAGGGATGGTTTCGGCCGGCAGTTTCGGATTGATCACCATGACAAAGGGGCCAAGGCCAATCATCGCGACCGGCGCGATGTCGCGGACGAAATTGAAACTGAGATTTGAATAAAGCGTGGCGTTGATGGCACCTGACGATACGGCAAGAAGAAGCGTATAGCCGTCGGGCGGCGCCCTAACGACGATTTCGGTCCCGATATTGCTGCCAGCGCCCGGCCGGTTCTCGATGACGAATTGTTGCCCGAGCCGCTCCGACAGCGCTTGGCCGATGACCCGCGCGATGATGTCGGGCGCAACCCCAGCGGGGAAACCGACGACGATCCGCACCGGCCGCGTTGGGTAGGCTTGCGCCCAGACATAGTGCGCAGCTGACGGCATGGTGACAGCGACCGCCGCCAGATGGAGGAATTTGCGGCGATGAGGTCCCATCGGTTCGCCCCCACACGTTAATACCCCCTTCTGCAACGCGTGGCAGGCGCCGTCTAGGGTACTGGCGGTGTCAGCGGCGCTGTGAGAATATTTCAGGCCTTATTCTTGAACCATCAATCCATGCAAGCACGCATCGGGGATTCGGTACGTCGTAAGGAGGACTTGCGCCTCCTTACGGGTCGCGGCTGTTACAGTGACGATTTCAATTTTCCTGGACAAGCTTTTGCCGCCGTGCTGCGGGCGCCACATGCGCATGCATCAATCCGCGGCATCGATGCGATGCCGGCACGCCGAATGCCCGGCGTGATTGCTGTGCTGACCGGCGACGATGCCCGTGCCGACGGGCTCAACGCCATCCCCCATCGCGCTACGCCCGGGACACCGCCAGACATCGTCCTCCACAACCGCGACGGCTCACCAGTACCGGTGGCGCCACACTACGTGCTGCCCACCGACCGTGTTCGTCATGCCGGCACCGCCGTCGCTTTTGTCATCGCCGAGACGCTTGCTGCGGCGAAGGACGCCGCCGAACACATAGTCGTCGATTACGAAGTGTTGCCAGCGGTGACCGACGCAAATGCCGCGCTCGCGCCCGACGCACCACAGCTTTACGACGATATCGGTAATGTCGTGATCGACGCCGAAGTCGGCGACGCCGCGGCCGTCGACCGAGCATTTGAAAGGGCTGCACACGTTACGCGGCTCGATACCTGGATCAATCGTGTCACTGGTGTACCGATGGAGCCACGCGCCGCCGTCGGCATCTACGACCCGACGAGCGAACGCTACACTCTCTACGCCGGTTCAGGCGGTATCGTGCGCCAGAAGCGCGAACTCGCGCACATTCTCGGCGTGCCGACGGAAGCCGTGCGCGTCATCGCCCAAGAAATTGGCGGCAATTTTGGCACGCGCAACAGCTTTTTTCCCGAATTCGCACTGGTAGCCTGGGGCTCCAAGCGCGTCGGACGGCCGGTTAAATGGACGGCTGAACGCCACGAGGCGTTCCTTAGCGATTATATGGGCCGCGATCTCACAGTCTCCGCCGAACTCGCGCTCGATGCCGACGGCCGCTTTCTCGCCTTGCGCACTTCTAATCTCAGTAATATCGGCGCTCACTCGGGATCTTACGTTCCGCTCGTTAAAGGTATCGGGCTGGTGACCGCCGGCTATCGCATTGCCTTATCGCATGTGCGAGCGCGCGCCGTGCTCTCGAACACGGCTCCGACAACCCCTTACCGTAGTGCCGGCCGGCCAGAAGTCATTTACGTCATCGAGCGGTTGATCGACAAAGCGGCCCTTGAGCACAGGTTTGACCGCGTCGCGCTCAGACGGCGCAATCTTATTCCGCCGTCGGCCTTTCCCTATAGGAATGCGCAAGGCATCACCTACGACAACGGCACATATCGCGCGACGATGGAGCGCGCGATGGAACTGGGCGATTGGAAAGGCATCAAGCGGCGGCGCATCGAAGCACGCAAACGCAAGCGGCTGCGCGGCATCGGGCTCTGCTGCTACCTCGAAACGACCGGCGGCTATCCGCGGGAACGCGCCGACATCAAGGTGCAGCCTAACGGTAGAGTTGATGTCGTGGTCGGCACGCTTTCCAGTGGACAAAGCCATGAGACGACGTTCGCGCAGTGCGTGGCAGAGTGGCTCGGCGTGCCGTTCGACGACGTATACGTGTTTGAAAATGATACCGACATCGTCAAAGAGGGTGGCGGCTCGCACTCTGCCCGATCGATGCGCCTCGCCGGCATCGTGATGGGGAAAGCCACTGACGCCATTATCGAGAAGGGCAAGCGGATAGCGGCCCATATGCTCGAAACTGCCGAAGATGACATCGTATTCGCTGCCGGCCGCTACACCGTTCAAGGCACCGATCGTTCGGTCGGAATTTTCGACGTGGCTGCAGCAGCGGAAAACGGCAAAGGCTTGCCGGAAAACTTGCGCGGAGCGCTTGAGGCAAGTTGCGACGAAACCATCCTGCAGCTTGGTTTTCCCTACGGCGCGCATGTCTGCGAGGTCGAAGTCGATCGCGAGACCGGCTCACTCGAACTCGTCCGCTATACGGCGGTCGACGATGTCGGCCGAGCCGTCAACCCCCTCATCGTCGAAGGACAAACCCATGGCGGCGCTGCGCAAGGGATCGGCCAAGCGCTGTGGGAGCTGTGCGCCTACGATGCGCAGGGACAACTATTGTCCGGCTCTTTTATGGATTACGCCATGCCCCGCGCTGACCTTTTGCCATTGTTCACCACCGATATCAGCGAGGTGCCGACACCGACAAATCGGCTGGGTGTGCGCGGCGCCGGTGAAGGCGGCACCACCGGCGCGCTCGGCGCCGTCGCCAATGCGGTGATCGACGCGCTGGCCGAATTCGGCATCAGTCAGATCGACATGCCGCTGACGGCGGAAAAAATCTGGCGGGCAATTCATACTGCAAGGAAAGATGTCCCCGTCAATTCATCCGGCAGGAAGCGCGAAACGCGCGCGGCACGTCCCGCAGTTCAGGGTGTAAAGTGACCACGATGGCAACCACTACCTTCGACTTCGACAAATACCGCTTGCGCAGTTTTGTTGACCGCCTGATCGAACTCGGCGAGGTGGACGTTCACCACGAACCGGTGCCGCTGACCGAGCTTAGCGACATCATCGAACGCACACACAAGGCCGTGCTGTTCAAGAACGCAGGGCCCGAGCGGGTCGAGATGGTCGCCAAGACGGCAGGCAGCCGTAAGCGCATCGCCGCCGCCTTCGAGACCAGCGAGGACAAGCTCTACGACGAATATTTCAAACGGCTGGCGAATCCACAGCCTCTGGTCGAGGTGCCGTCTGCCGACGCCCCGGTGCACGCAATTGCGATCACTGGCAAGGACGTCGATCTGACCAAACTGCCGTTCCATCCACAGCACGCATTCGACGGCAGCTGCTATCTGAGTTCAGCGATCGACTATACGATTGATCCGGCGACTGGACGTAGGAACGTCGGCTGCCGGAGGTTGAGTTTGCGTAACCGTTACGAGGCGGGCACCAATGTCACCGCTCCGTCCGACCTCAAGCGCATCTACACGGCTTGCGTGGCGCGCGGCCAAAAATTGCCGGTGACGTTCACGGTCGGGGCACATCCGCTCGATTTCTTTGCCGCAACGACGCGGCAAGGCGGCGATGAGCTTGATCTTGTCGCGAGATTCCGCGCCGAACCGGCGCCGGTCGTGAAAAGCCTCACCAACGACATTTTGGTGCCGGCGGACGCCGAGTTGACGCTGGAGGGCTATCTCGACGAGCGCGGCTACGTCGAGCCGGAAGGACCGTTCGGCGAGTATATGGGCTATTACGGCGCGATTCACATGGATCCGGTATTTCACTGCACCGCGATCACCATGCGCACTGACGTCATACACCACACGCTGCTGCACGGCTCTGCTTTCGTGCTCGATCAAACAGACAGCGCCAATATCACGGCGATACGCACGGAAGCGGAAGCAATGCGGATTCTCAAAACCTGCGTGCGCGAGCCACGCGCCGTCTATTTGCGCGCCGTCTCCGGCGGCGCCAATACGCTGCGGGTCTCGATCAGACAACGCGCGTTCGGCGAGGCGCGCGCGGCAATCGCCGCGCTGTTCGGCGGTATCATGCGGCTTAAGCACGTCTACGTGTTCGACGAGGACATCGATATCCACGATGACCGGCAGGTGGACTGGGCGCTTGGCACACGGTTTCAAGCCGATCAGGATCTTGTAGTCCTGCAAGGAATGTTAGGAATGACGATGGATCCCTCGCTGAACGGCCGTCGTACCGGCGCCAAATCCGGTTTCGATTGCACAAAACCGTTCGGCCGTGACGGACAGATCCCGCTGACGCGATGCGCTGCCAAGTCGTTTAAAGGACCCGCGCGTTATCAGAATGTCGAGCAGGCGCTCGCGGCGTCCCCGTTGTTCTATGCCGATATTGTCGAAGCCGTCGGCAGCCAAGATGGCCGCGAAATAGCCTGTGCACTCGACGAACTGCGCCAGGCCGGCCGTCTCAGCCGCGACCGCGACGGCCGATATTATCTCGGCAACGCGAAGCCCGGATTAACTGGAATCGTCGGCGAGCTCTATCGTGATCCGAACGAAGGCGCGTGAACCAGCCGATGTTCTTTACTGCGGCCTGATGCCGGCCTCCTTGATGATAGGCCACCATTTTTCGATTTCGGCTTTCTGAAAGGCTGCCAGCGCCTCGGGGGTCTGCTTATCGGGCGGTGGAATTTCAAAGCCCTGGGCTTCGAGCTTCTGGCGGACACTTGGGTCGGTCAAAGTTTTCACGGCCGCGACGTTGAGTTTGTCGATGATGTCGCTTGGCGTACCTCGTGGTGCAAATAGCGCCGCCCAAAACCGGAAATAAAATCCGCGTAGTCCTGCTTCGTCCATGGTTGGGATTTCAGGCGCAACCGCCATGCGTTTTTCAGACGTCACACCAAGGGCTTTCACACTGCCGGAAGCCACTTGCGGCAATGCAGCCGCGATGTTGAGGAACATCGCGTCGATCTGGCCTGCCAAAACATCCTGCATCGCCGGCGCGGCTCCGCGATAGGGCACCAAACCGAATTGAGTGCCAGTTTCCTTGCGGAGAAAGCGGCCGAGTACGTCAGGTGGACTACCGGCACCAGCGGTCCCCATTGACGCCTTGTCGGGATACGCTTTGAGCCAGGCGATAAACTCATTGAGATTGTTTGCCGGCATGGTCTTTTTCACGATCAGGACCATCGGCGCGTCCGGTAACAACAGGACCGGTTCGAAATCCTTCACCACATCGTATTCGAGCGCATAAACGGCGGCATTCGTGACATGTGTGTTCCAGGTGCCGAGGACGAGCGCGTATCCATCGGGAGCCGCATGGGCGACCCGGCCGGTGCCGATGGTGCCGTCCGCGCCTCCGACATTTTCGACGATGATGGATTGACCAAGCGATGTGCGCATCCCCTCGGCGAGGGTGCGCGCGATGTTGTTGGTCAGCGCGCCCGGGGGGAACGGCACGACTATCGTAATTCGCCGTGACGGAAATGTTTGTGCCCAAGCGAAGCGCGAGATCGGCGGCAGTGCGGCGGCACCGGCTCCGAATTGCAGGAATTGTCGACGGGGAAGTTTTATCAATTCCTCCCAGGGTGGGGGTTTCGGCTTAGAGGGATAAATCGGACATAGCGTATCGGTCGAGACAGAAACGACAATTTAGCGCACTGTCGATCGGGCGAGGGCGCCAAATTAGCAAGCGTAGAGTGATTAGGGGGTGCGGAGCGCCGGGGCCTTTCTCTCGCTTCGGCCGCGTGGGCTTCGCTGCGCTCAACCCACCCTACAATGCTGCCCGCGACGCGAACACATCGTATCGAACTAACGGGCCGCCCAATATGGGCAAGTCCGGCAGCTTCGCGATGTTCGCCGCGATGCGCCGCGCCTCATCGCGCGTTAGGAGTTTGGCCTGAGCTTCTTAAGGAATAAGGAGTCCCCGACACAGATCGTCGCGACGCACGTTTGAGGATAGGTCTGCGCACAGCAGCTTCTTACTAACCAGGCATCATCCCCGAACACCAAACATCTCCCCACAAAGGGGTCTAAGCGCGCGTCGGTAACGCGTTTAACATCGGTCTGTTCCAAAATAGGGAAGGCGAACGGTCGAAGAACGTCCACTGCCCGCACCTAGCTGGCAAACTACCCGCACCTACCTAAATGCGAGCGAAAACCATAGGCCTAATTTTTTAGTGGTGCGGTCGAGAGAAGTGTCAGAATTCAACCGCACCAACCGCTTATTTAAAAGGTGAGGGGCAAATCGGCCCCATTGAGTACGAAAAGAGATTTTCCGCCCTCCCCTCACCTAATGGTCGCGCGGAGCAATAGTGGACGGACGATCATTGGCCGCCAACTGAGTACCGGCGAGCCGATAATCAGCGGGCTCGCAATGAATCCGCGATCGTGAGCCCTTTCCCACCGGCGAGCCGGCGTCACGAAGTCAATCCGCTCCATATACGCCGATTATGGGACCCAGTGGCAGGAAGTTGCCATTCCGCCCCAGCACGGGCGAATAAAAGCTGGTGGCGCTACCGCCGTCCAAAAACAGAGCGTTCCTGCATCGAAGCTTATCCCGGAAAAGACGCGCGAACTCGCCAAACGAAACTTCTGATTCCGATATGGCGAACACGACCAAGTTACGATCGCGGCTGCCAACGCCTACTCGGTATTTTTTTGATCCACCATATCGAACGAAACGAAAGTTCACTTCTCCGTCTATGACCAGCAGCGGTCCCGATTGGGTGGCGAAGTCTACCTGAGGCTTTTGTTTGATGAACGAGCGGGTTTCTAGGATGCCAGCGACCTCTCCGGTCAGGTAAAACACGCCGTTTGGTCTCATGTGAAAGTTACCGGGGCCCGCGCTCGTGTTGGCACGCACCAGCTCCCGACCTGCCTCGACATACAGGCCGACGGGAGAGTTGTCTGGGTGGTACATGCCACCATTTGTCGCGAAAAGGAGGCGCCGCGAGTGGTTACCAAGCGCCCGTGGCAACGAGGAAAGATATTCGTAAGGTTGGCCGTCCGGTTTTTTCCAGAACAGCTTTACGAACTGTCGCCTCAGGTCCACCTCGCAAACTGTGTATTCGCTGTGCTCATACGTGACAGACTGGCATGGCGCAGATTCCGCGCGAATCGGAACCTCCGGAACGAGGAAGACCAAAAGGGCTAGGCCAAGTTTTGCAAAAAAATGTTCTGCCACGATCCTACTTGCTTTTTTCACGAAGAACGCTCTCGATCCGACGATCGGGAACGAGCCACATCACGGCGACCATCACGTAAATTGCGATCGATATCCAGGGACTAACAAAGGCCAGCAATATCGCCGCAGCATAAAGTACCGGGGAAATTTTGCCTTTTATGTCGGTGCCGAGGGCGTTGGCGAGTAAGGACTCGGACCCCTGCTTCCGCAGGATCGCCTTTTGCAGCAGGTGGTATGCGACCGCTGGCATCAGCAATATGCCGCCGTAAAGAGCAGTCGGGATCGGAACTAAAAAGTTTTCACCCATCCACGCTGTCGCAGCAGGGATTAACGAGAGCCAGAACAAGAGAAAGGAGTTGGCCCAGAGGATTAGCCCGTCCACTCGCGTGACGGTGTGCAGAAGGTGGTGGTGATTGTTCCAGTAAATCGCCAAATAGATAAAGCTCAAAACATAGCTCACGAAATTTGGAGTCACTGCGATTAGCGCCGTCCAGTCCGAGCCGTGCGGCACCTTTAATTCCAGCACCATAATCGTGATGATAATCGCGATCACACCATCGCTGAACGCGGCCAGACGATCCTTGCCCATGACGCTGTCCCTGCTTGTTCAAACAGCGCGTCATTATCAGGGCCAGCAATTGAGTCTTGCAACGGGCGCCGAGGGTAGCAGACACTTTAAGGCCCTCGGCTAATCTCCGCTCTACCCCCAAAAGCGGACATTCTGCTTGTGGCTGCGTGACTGTCTGATGCCCCACGCCGGGTTGTGGCTCGCCCGAGGCTTTGCTGTCTCTATAGCGCTCGTGTAGAAAAATTTGCGGCTTCGCAGCATCGTTTGTGCAGCGCGTCACGGGTTTCCTCGTGTTATGCTTCTCAGTAAGGCATGGGGAAAGCGTCGTGTCTCAGCGTGTGTTTCCGTACATCACTGCCATTGGGATTGGCATAGCAGCCGCATCTGCACTGTCGTTTTTATCACTCGCGGTGGCGAGTGGGATTCGTTTCGGCCTAATGCACTGACGTGCAGCGCGCGGCAAAAAGCTGCCTGAGAGTGACCGCGACGGAGCTATGCTTCTCTGGTCGGACCGTCCGTCTGTGAAGATCGCATTAGCTTCACTGTCGGTTCGACAACCCGGCGATGGCCGTCCAAGAAAACGGCACGTATGTGGGGACAAGGCAAAGCCGTTGGCTTCGTAGGCTGACGGCTTTGCTGTGTCTGAGCCTACAGCGCGGCCGTATCAAAGGGCTAAGCCCGACTGTGGAAAGTCCCTCATTCAGTCGAGTAAATGTCGCATTGGCGCATTAGGATTTGTCAGGCATGGCTATCGAAGGGACGCGATGCCGTGAAAATTCCTGATTACATCGCGCTCGGTGTACTGA
>JBAQBC010000251.1:0-2704 GCA_049286035.1 Xanthobacteraceae bacterium | reverse complement strand
GCCAACAGCTCCTTGGTATGCACCAGGACCTCGCACAGCTGCGCGTGCAACGGCTTCTCCCGATTCAACACCGGCAGCGCCACCGTGCCATCAGGTGCAGCCAAAGGTTCGTTGATCAGAGAAACCTTCTCCGCAACCTCGGCAATGTCGTGCGGCCAGTATCGGTCATTACGCATGCACATCAAGATAAGGCATCGCTGCCGCTGGCGCACGCGTCCCCGGCCCTCAATTCAGAAAGCGGCACTACTATGACGCCGACGGGTCTTGAGGTCTTTATAATCCGACCTGATCGCCGGGCGCGATGTGTTAGAGTATTGTCCTTCGGGGTTGGGCGACACTCATGAGGCGACGGCAGTTCATTACGTGTTTCGGCGCGACGCTCGCCGCCAATACACTGACGTGGTCGCTTGCCGCGCGGGCGCAACAGTCGGCGATGCCGTCGGGCGCGCTCCCAAGCTCCGCGAAGCCTGACAATCGGGCGAACGGACTCGATCCGCTTCTGCAGCAGGCGCAGACGCTCGGCGCTCCGATGGCCGCGGTTGCGCGGGCCATCACGATCTCGCGTCAGCAAACTTTTGCTAAGAAGGACGCGCTTGCGGTGTTCGATATCTCACAGCCGTCGGCGAACAAAAGATTTTATCTCCTTGATTTCAAACCGGGTGAGGTCACCGCCTACTATGCGGCGCATGGAAGATCCAATGGACCCAATGCGAAAGCCGTCAAATTCAAAGGCTTCCAAAGAGATTTGGATATGACGCCGTTAGGTCCGCTAAAGACAGCGCATTCCGAAGTCATGGCCCATTACAAGACCATCGTCGACCGGTACGACGGTACGGTTTATCGAAATATGATCGTTGCCGTGCTCCAGGGCGTTACCTCCTACAACAGTTACATCAATCACACGCCGCCGTTTAAATGGATCCTGCATCCAAACTGGTACACCACCGCCGCTTATCGCGCGAAGAATAACGGCATGCTGGGCCTGAGCAACGGTTGCATCACCGTCGATCCGGTCGAAAACAACAAGCTCGTCACGCGACTTCAGGGTGGAACATTGATTTACGTAACGGTCGGCGATGACCCGATCGAACAATATTTGTAATTCGCACCCGATACGAATTCCGGCGGCGTCGCGCCAGCCCAACGAACGAAATTTGGGAGGCCCACTGCCCCGTGCCGGGGGTAAAGCGGACACCGGCCGGCCTTAGCGAAATGTCCGCTTTTTCGCTTAGGTCAAATCTTGTGCGTCGACAGCAGCAGACTCGTCTCGGAATTCGAAATCCCGTTGATAAGGCGGATGCGTTGCAGCGCCCGATCGAATGCCTCGAGGCTTTCCACGCCGAGTTCGACAACAATGTCCCAGCGGCCGTTGGTGGTGTGCAGCGCCTGAACTTCCGGGATGCCGCGCAGCGATTTGAGCACGGCGGCAGCATGTTCGCCGTCGACTGCCACCATGGTGATGGCGCGAACGCGTTGCGGTTCGGCTTCTGGTTTGAGCCGCACGGTAAAACCGCCAATCACGCCATCCGCGGTCAGCCGGTCGATGCGATTCTGCACCGTACCGCGCGAGACCTTAAGGAGCTGGGCCAGGGTTGCGACAGGTAACCGGGCGTTTTGGCGAAGAAGCGCGATAAGCCGCCGATCCGTGTCATCCATCGTCCCTTCCACAATATGCCAAATCACCCTGACGCTTTGTCTAATCCGTAGCCCATTTTGTCAATAATGCTAGCTTTTCTTTGGCCACCGGCTCCTCCAGTGTTAGCTTGCGTGGCGCCGGAGATCTTTTGGGGGAAGTGCACCGTGCCTTCGAAACCTTTGTTGCTGCTGACCGATCCTGCCCATTTCGAGGTGACCTACACGATCAACCCGTGGATGGAGCCCTGTGCCTGGGCCGAAAATCCGGTAGGTCACCGGGCTGCGGCCCGGCGCAGCTTCCAATCGTTCGCGGCCACGCTCATCGCTGCCGGGGCACGGCTCGAGATCATGGCCGGCGTTGCGGGTCTGCCGGATATGGTGTTTCCCGCCAATGCGGCGGTAGTGCTCGATCGCCTTGCACTGCTCGCCCGGTTCCGCCACCCGGAACGCTGCGGCGAAGAGAAGCATTTTCAGAAGCACTTTCGCGTCCTGATGGAGCGCGGTTTCATTCTCGATGAGGTCGCACAAATCCCCCCAAATTGTTTTCAGGAAGGGGCAGGCGACTGCATCTGGGACGCGGCCCGCGGGCGGTTCTGGGCCGGCTACGGACAACGCTCGACGCGGCAGGCGGCGGCAGAGGTTTCGGCCTTCTTCGGCCGAGAAACGACGGCACTCGAGCTTGTCTCGCCACGCTTCTATCATCTTGACGTCTGCTTCTGCCCGTTGGGCGGCGGCGAGATCTTTTACTATCCGCCGGCGTTTTCCGCAGCGTCACTTGCCGCGATCCGCGATGTGGTAGCGCCCGAAGATCTGATTGAGGCAACGGACGAGGACGCCGCGCGCTTCAACGTGAACGCCATAAATATCGATGACCGTTTGGTGATGGCGCAGGCTTCGCCCCACCTTGTGGCGCGACTGGCAGAGCGCGGCTACCGGGTGAGCCAGGTTGATCTCCTGCCGTTCATCATGTCGGGCGGCGGTGCCTATTGCATGGCCTTGCGTCTCGACAACCGCAGCGCCGAAGCCAGCGCGTTGCGGCGCGCCGCTGAATAATGCCTTGCCATCAGTC
>JBAQBC010000250.1:0-17627 GCA_049286035.1 Xanthobacteraceae bacterium | reverse complement strand
ATTCTATTTCCGCACCACCGACGTGACCGGCGTGGTGACTTTGCCGGAAGGCACCGAGATGGTGATGCCGGGCGACAACATCGCCATGGAGGTCACGCTGATCGTGCCGATCGCCATGGAGGAGAAGTTGCGCTTCGCCATCCGCGAAGGCGGCAAAACCGTCGGCGCCGGCGTCGTGGCCAACATCATCGAGTAGGATCAGCGTGTCGTCTTGGCCGGGCTTTGTCCCGGCCATTTCGATCAAATAGGCACTGCGGTGCGGGTTAGTTGGGATTGCCGGACCAAGGCCGGCAATGACGTGGCAGAGAGACTTAGACAATGAACGGCCAGAACATCCGCATCCGGCTCAAGGCGTTCGACCATCGTATTCTCGATGCGTCGACGCGCGAGATCGTCAACACGGCCAAGCGCACCGGCGCGCAGGTCCGTGGGCCGATTCCGCTGCCGACCAAGATCGAGAAATTCACCGTCAACCGCTCGCCGCATGTCGATAAGAAAAGCCGCGAGCAGTTCGAAATGCGCACGCATAAGCGTCTCCTCGATATCGTGGATCCGACGCCGCAGACGGTCGATGCCTTGATGAAGCTCGACCTCGCCGCCGGCGTCGACGTCGAGATCAAACTGTAAGGGCCTCGGAGAAGAACAATGCGTTCCGGAGTGCTCGCCCAGAAGATCGGAATGACGCGGCTGTTCACCGAGACCGGCGAACACGTGCCGGTGACGGTGTTGCGGCTTGGCAATTGCCAGGTCGTGGGCCATCGCACCAAGGAGAAGAACGGCTACATCGCGCTGCAGCTTGGCGCGGGCTTACGCAAGGTGCAGAGCACGACCAAAGCCGACCGCGGCCATTTCGCCGTCGCCAAAGTCGAACCGAAGCGCAAGCTTGCCGAATTCCGGGTCGATGAAGACGCTTTGATCCCGATCGGCGCCGAAATCACCGCCGACCATTTCGTGGTCGGCCAGTACGTGGATGTCACCGGCACCTCCACCGGCAAGGGTTGGGCCGGCCCGATGAAGCGCTGGAATTTCGCTGGCTTGCGCGCCAGCCACGGCGTTTCGATCTCGCATCGCTCGCATGGTTCGACCGGCGGCCGGCAGGATCCCGGCAAGACCTTCAAGAACAAAAAGATGGCCGGTCACCTCGGCGTTGATCGCGTGACCACGCTGAATTTGAAAGTGCGGCAGACCGACGTTGAGCGCGGGCTGATCCTGGTCGAAGGCGCCGTGCCGGGCGTCAAAGGCGGCTGGATCACGGTGCGCGATGCGGTGAAGAAGAAGCTGCCGAGCGGTGTGCCGAAGCCGGGCAAGTTCAAACTTGCCGACGCCGCGCCTGACGCCAAAGCGGACGAGCAAGCACCCGAAGCCGCGGCCAAGCCGGAAGCTCCGCCGCAAGTCTCACAGGCCGCGGTTGCGCTGCAGGAGGCCGCCGCGCCAGCCGTGCCGAAAACTGAAGCCAAGCCCGCTGCGGCAAAGTCGGAAGCCAAGCCCGCGGCGCCCATAGGTGAAGCAAAGGCCGGGGCAAAGGCCGAAGCGAAGGGCGAAAGCAAGCCCGCCGCAGCCAAGAAGCCGAAGAAGGGCGAGTGATATGGAAGTCCAAGTCACCACGCTCGATGGCAAGAAGGCCGGCTCGGTCACGCTGTCCGACGCGATTTTCGGGCTCGAGCCGCGCGCCGACATCATTCATCGCTGCGTCGTCTGGCAGCTGGCGAAACGCCAGCGCGGCACGCATGAGGTCAAGAACCGGGCGGATATCACACGCACCGGCAAGAAAATGTACCGGCAGAAGGGCACCGGCTCCGCGCGTCACGGCTCCGCGCGCGTCAATCTGTTCCGCGGTGGCGGGCGCTCTTTCGGCCCGCACACGCGCAGTCACGCCATCGGGCTTCCGAAAAAAGTGCGCGCGCTGGCGCTCAAACATGCGCTGTCCGCCAAGGCCAAGGACGGCGGCATTCTGGTGATCGAGGCGCTCAGCGTGAAGGAAGCCAAGACTAAAGGGCTGCGCGGCCATTTCGACAAGCTCGGCCTGTCCAATGCTTTGTTCATCGACGGCGCCGAAGTCGCCGCCGACGTGCGCAAAGCCGCGCGCAATATTCCGAATATCGACGTACTGCCGGTCGCCGGCATCAATGTCTACGACATCATGCGGCGCAACAAGCTCGTGCTGACGCGTGCCGCGCTCGATGCGCTGGAGGCGCGCTTCAAATGACCACCAGCGATCCGCGCCATTACGACATCATCGTTGCGCCGCTCATCACCGAGAAGGCGACCAACGCGTCCGAATTCAACAAAGTCGTGTTCAAGGTCGCCATGCACGCGACCAAGCCGCAAATCAAGGAGGCGGTCGAGAAGCTGTTCGACGTCAAGGTCAAGAGCGTCAACACCCTGCGCCGGAAGGGCAAGTGGCGGACGTTCCGTGGGCGCTACGGCCGCACCTCCGACACCAAACGCGCGGTGGTGACCCTCGAAGAGGGTCAAACAATCGACGTGACCACGGGGCTGTGAGGAGCGGGCGATGGCATTGAAGACCTACAATCCGGTCACCTCCGCGCAGCGCCAACTGGTGCTGGTCGATCGCACCGGGCTGCATCAGGGCAAACCGGTCAAGGCGCTGACCGTGGGCAAGAACTCGACCGGCGGCCGCAACAATAACGGTCACATCACCTCGCGCTATCGCGGCGGCGGCCACAAGCAGGCCTATCGCAAGATTGATTTCAAGCGCCGCAAGTTCGATGTGCCGGCCAAGGTCGAGCGGCTCGAATACGATCCGAACCGCACCGGCTTCATCGCGCTGGTCAAATATGAAGATGGCGAGTTCGCTTACATTCTGGCGCCGCAGCGGCTTGCGCCGGGCGATACGATCGTGGCCGGCGAGCATGTCGACGTGAAGCCCGGCAATGCCATGCCGACCGCCAACATTCCGGTCGGCACCATCGTCCACAACATCGAATTGAAGATCGGCAAGGGGGGGCAGATCGCGCGCTCGGCCGGCGCCTATGCGCAGATCGTCGGCCGCGACGGCGAATACGTCATCCTGCGGCTCAGTTCGGGCGAGCAGCGGATGGTGCACGGCCGCTGCATCGCCACGATCGGCGCGGTGTCCAACCCCGACAATATGAACATATCGATCGGCAAAGCCGGACGGACACGCTGGATGGGCCGCCGCGGCCATGTCCGAGGCGAGGCCATGAATCCGGTCGATCATCCGCTCGGCGGGCGCACCCGCGGCGGCCGGCACCCGGTCACGCCATGGGGCAAGCCGACTAAGGGAATGAAGACGCGCAAGAACAAGCGTACGGCGAAGTTCATCACGGCGAGCCGTCACGCGCGCAAGCAGAAATAGGAGACAGTATGGCGCGTTCGGTCTGGAAGGGTCCGTTTGTCGACGGTTATCTGCTGAAGAAGGCGGATGCCGCGCGCTCGTCCGGACGCCACGAGATGATCCGCATCTGGTCACGGCGCTCGACGATCCTGCCGCAATTCGTCGGGCTGACCTTCGGCGTCTATAACGGGCAGAAGCACATCCCGGTAATCGTCACCGAGGAAATGGTCGGCCACAAGTTCGGCGAGTTCGCGCCGACCCGCTCGTTCTATGGCCATTCGTCGGATCGCAAGGCCAAGCGCGCCGGCGTACCGGGCGCGCCAGGTGCTCCGGGTGCCGCTCCGGCCGAAGGCGCAGCAGCTGCGCCCGCGGCCGCGCCGCCGAGCGGCGGATCGTGACGCGGGGAGAGGCTCGATGAGCAAGAAGAAGCGCGAGCGGGCGCTGTCCGATACCGAGGCGAAGGCGGTCGCCCGCATGCTGCGGATCAGTCCGCAGAAGCTCAATCTTTTGGCGCAGCTCATTCGCGGCAAGAAGGTTTCAACCGCGCTCGCCGATCTGGAATTTTCGCGTAAGCGCATCGCGCGCGATGTGCGCAAATGTTTGGAATCGGCGATCGCCAATGCCGAGAACAACCACGATCTCGACGTCGACGATCTCGTGGTCGCCGAAGCCCATGTCGGCAAGGCGCTGGTGATAAAACGGCACGCGGCGCGCGCCCGCGGTCGGGTCGGAGCAATATTTAAGCCGTTCGCGAACCTCACGATCGTGGTGCGCGAAGTCGAGGCGCAAGCGTAAAGCGGGCGGCGAGGAGAACACGATGGGTCAGAAGGTCAATCCGGTCGGGCTTCGTCTCGGCATAAACCGCACCTGGGATTCGCGCTGGTATGCCGGCAAAGCGAGCTATGGCTCGCTGCTGCACGAGGACATGGAAATCCGCAAGGCGCTGATGAAGGAATTAAAGCAGGCCGCGGTGTCGAAGATCGTCATCGAGCGGCCGCACAAGAAATGCCGCGTCACCATCCATTCAGCGCGGCCCGGCGTGGTGATCGGCAAGAAGGGCGCCGACATCGAGAAGCTGCGCAGGAAAGTCGCGGCGCTGACCGACAGCGACGTCGTCATCAACATTGTCGAAATCCGAAAGCCCGAACTCGACGCGCAGCTCGTCGCCGAATCGATTGCGCAGCAGCTCGAGCGTCGCGTCGCCTTCCGGCGAGCGATGAAGCGCGCGGTGCAGTCGGCGATGCGGCTTGGCGCCGGCGGCATCCGCATCAATTGCTCGGGGCGGCTCGGCGGCGCCGAGATCGCGCGCATGGAATGGTACCGCGAGGGCCGCGTGCCGTTGCACACGCTGCGCGCCGACGTGGATTACGGCGTCGCCACTGCGTTCACCACTTACGGCACTTGCGGCGTCAAAGTGTGGATCTTCAAAGGCGAGATCATGGAACACGATCCGATGGCGCAGGATAAGCGCATGGCCGAAGGTGAAGCCGGCCGGCCGCGCCGGGACGCGGCCTGATCGAGTGAATGTTACAAAGGGCGCGAAGGCGCGAAGGGCGTAAGTCATGCTGCAACCGATGCGAACCAAATTCCGCAAGGCGCACAAAGGGCGCATCCATGGCGACGCCACCAGCGCCGTCGACCTCGCGTTCGGCCAATATGGACTCAAGGCGATCGAGCCGGAGCGCGTCACCGCGCGCCAGATCGAGGCGGCGCGGCGGGCGCTCACGCGCCACATGAAGCGCTCGGGGCGGGTCTGGATTCGGATGTTTCCGGACGTGCCGGTGTCAAAAAAGCCGCTCGAAGTGCGCATGGGTTCGGGAAAAGGAACCCCCGAACTGTGGGTCGCACGGGTCAAGCCGGGCCGCATCTTGTTCGAGGTCGACGGCGTCTCGGTCGAGGTCGCCAAGGAGGCGCTGGCGCTTGCCGCCGCCAAATTGCCGGTCAAGACCCGCTTCGTCGAGCGCATCGCCGAGTAGCCGCGTCATGAAATCAGCCGATATCAGAGCGATGACGATCGATCAGATCGACGACGAAGTGCTCAAGCTCAAAAAGGAGCACTTCAACCTGCGTTTCCAGCGCGCCAGCGGGCAATTGGAAAACACCGCCCGCGTGCGCGAAGTGCGGCGCGACATCGCGCGGCTGAAGACGATTATGCAGTCAAAGCGCCAGGGTCCTGGCGCGACCAAAGCCGGCTCGGATAAGCCGGCGGCGGCCAAACCGGCCGCGACTAAGCGCGCGTCCAAGCCCGCGTCCAAACGCGCCAAGAGTTGAGGGAATCGATATGCCGAAGCGAACGCTCCAAGGCGTCGTGGTGAGCGACAAACAGAACAAGACGCTGGTAGTGCGCGTCGAGCGCCGATACGCGCATCCGCTGTTCAAGAAAACGGTGCGTCATTCGAAGAAGTACTACGCTCACGACGAGAAGAACGAATTCAAGGTCGGCGACATCGTCTGGATCGAAGAGCATCGCCCGATTTCCAAGCTCAAGCGCTGGGCGGTGGTGCGGGGCGAGAAGAGGCAGGCGTCCCCATGATTCAGATGCAGACCAATCTCGACGTGGCGGACAATTCCGGCGCGCGCCGCGTCATGTGCATCAAGGTGCTTGGTGGCTCCAAGCGCAAATACGCCACCATCGGCGACGTGATTGTCGTCTCGGTGAAGGAAGCTATACCGCGCGGCCGCGTCAAAAAGGGCGACGTGATGAAGGCGGTCATCGTGCGCATTGCCAAGGACATCAAGCGTCCCGACGGCTCGATCATCCGCTTCGATCGCAATGCCGCGGTGCTGATCAACCCGCAGATGGAGCCGGTCGGCACCCGGATTTTCGGGCCGGTCCCGCGCGAGCTGCGCGCCAAGAACCACATGAAAATCATCTCGCTCGCGCCAGAGGTGCTGTGATGGCGGCAAAGATCAAGAAGGGCGACACGGTGGTCGTGATCACGGGCCGCGATAAAGGCCGCAGCGGCGAAGTGATTGAAATGCGCCGCGATGACGGGCGCGTGCTCGTTCGCGGCGTCAACATGGTCAAGCGGCACCAGCGCCAGACCGCACAGCAGGAAGGCGGCATCATCTCCAAGGAGGCGTCGATCCATCTGTCGAATGTGGCGCTCGCCGATCCCAAGGACGGCAAGCCGACGCGCGTCGGCTTCAAATACGTCGGCAAGGGCGACGACCGCGAGAAAGTGCGCTTTGCCAAGCGTTCGGGAGTTGAGATCGATGGCTGAGACCGACGACAAAGAGAATAGGCGGCCGGACAAAGCCGCGCCTCAGCCGGAGCGAGGCGCCGGCGGCGATAAGCCAGTCAAGGCGGAAAAAGCCGACAAGGCCGAGCGTGCCGAGAAGGCCGCCAAAGGCGACAACAAGGGCGACAAGGCCGCGAAGCCGGGCAAGGCCGAGGTGCCGCGCGAGCCGGAGCCGCGGGTGCCGGCGCGGCTGAAAGTGCAGTTCGACGAGGCGATCCGAGGCAAGCTCGCCGAGGAGCTTGGTCACAAGAACCGCTATCAGGTGCCGCGGCTCGACAAAATCGTCATCAACATGGGAATCGGTGAAGGCGTCGCCGACCGTAAAAAAGTCGACAGCGCGGCCGCCGATCTCGCCCTAATCGCTGGCCAGAAGGCCGTGGTCACCAAGGCCCGCAAGTCGATTGCGACCTACAAGGTGCGCACCGGCCAGGCGATCGGATGCAAGGTGACGCTGCGCAAGGCGCGCATGTACGAGTTCCTCGACCGGCTCATCAATATCGCGCTGCCGCGGGTGCGCGATTTCCGAGGCCTTAATCCGAAGAGCTTCGACGGCCGCGGCAACTATACGCTCGGCATCAAGGAGCACATTGTGTTCCCGGAGATCGACTACGACAAAGCCGCCGATGTCTGGGGCATGGACATCACGGTCTGCACCACCGCGCGCAACGACGATGAGGCGCGCGCTCTGTTGCGGGCGTTCAATTTTCCGTTCCGGCAGTGAAGCGCTTGGCTTCAGACGCGGGACATTAAGGAGAAGCAATGGCGAAGAAGAGCTCAATCGAAAAGAACAACCGGCGCCGCCGCATGACGAAGAAATATTCCGGCCGGCGCGCGCGGCTCAAAGCGATCGCTCGCGACAAGACCAGACCGGTGGAGGAGCGTTTTGCCGCTGCGCTCAAGCTCGCCGAGTTGCCGCGCAACTCCTCGGCCACGCGCATTCGCAATCGCTGCGAGCTGACCGGCCGGCCGCGCGGCTATTACCGCAAGCACAAATTGTCGCGCATCGCGCTGCGGGAGCTTGGCTCTAAAGGGCTGATCCCCGGTCTTTTGAAGTCGAGCTGGTAAGGAGGCGCGCACCATGTCCATGAATGACCCGCTCGGCGATCTATTGTCGCGCATCCGCAATGCTCAGATGCGCAACAAATCCAAGGTCACTTCTCCGAATTCGCGCTTGCGCGAAAGCGTCCTCGGTGTGCTCAAGAACGAGGGCTATATCCGCGGTTACACGGTGGTGGAGCGCGACGGCCGCTCGGAAATCGAAATCGAACTGAAATATTTCGATGGCGAGCCGGTGATCCGCGAAATCGAGCGCGTATCCAAGCCGGGCCGCCGCGTCTACACTTCGGTTAAGAGCATGCCGCGCATCAATAACGGCCTCGGCGTCACGATCGTTTCGACCCCCAAGGGGGTGATGGCCGATCACGACGCGCGCGACGCCAATGTCGGCGGCGAAATCCTTTGCACGGTGTTCTGATGTCTCGTATCGGCAAAAGAGCCATCGCAGTGCCTTCCGGCGTGACCGCCAATGTCGAAGGCCAGACGGTGAAGATCAAAGGACCGAAAGGGGCGCTACAAGTGGCGCTGCACGACGACGTTTCGGTCAAGCTCGACAGCGGGCAGATCAAGATCGAGCCGCGCGCCGAAACCAAGCGCGCACGTGCGCAATGGGGCACCTCACGCACGCTGGTGAACAATCTGATCTCCGGCGTCACCAAGGGCTTCGAGCAGCGTCTTGAGATCAATGGCGTCGGCTATCGTGCCGCGGTGCAGGGGAAAAACTTGCAGATCGCGCTCGGCTACAGCCACGATGTCGTCTATCCGATCCCGGAAGGCATTACGATCGCTACGCCGCGCCCGGTCGAGATCGTCATTTCCGGAAGCGACAAACAGAAGGTCGGCCAGGTCGCCGCCGAAATTCGCGAGTACCGGCCGCCCGAGCCCTATAAAGGCAAGGGGATCAAATATGCCGACGAGCGGATCTTCCGCAAAGAAGGCAAGAAGAAGTAACGGGGCGGCGCGATGACCAAGCTCAACGACAGGATCGAAAGGCGGCAGGGCCGGGTGCGCGGGCTGTTGCGGCGCGCCGCCGGCGAGCGCAAGCGGCTCTCGGTGTACCGCTCCTCGAAGCATATTTATGCGCAGGTGATCGATGACGACCGCGGCATTACGCTCGCCTCCGCCTCTTCGATTGAAAAATCGACGCGCGAGACGCTCAAGACCGGCGCGAGCGTCGATGCGGCCAAAGCAGTCGGCAAACTGATCGCCGAACGCGCCAAGGAGAAAGGCGTCATCGACGTGGTGTTCGATCGCGGCGCCTATCTCTATCACGGCCGCGTCAAGGCGCTCGCCGAGGCCGCGCGCGAAGGCGGATTGAAGTTCTGATGACAAAGGACAGCGAGCAGATGTCAGAGATCAGAAAGTCAAAGTCAATTCCGACATCAGACATCTGATCTGAGAACTAGAGGTTTGAACAACATGGTAGACCAACATGGCGCGTGAACCCCGCGACCGAAGAAGCGAAGAGCGCGACAGCGAGTTCGTCGACAAGCTCGTGCACATCAACCGCGTCGCCAAAGTCGTGAAGGGCGGTCGCCGGTTCGGCTTTGCCGCCCTTGTGGTGGTCGGCGATCAAAAGGGCCGGGTCGGTTTCGGTCACGGCAAAGCGCGCGAGGTGCCGGAGGCGATCCGCAAGGCGACCGACGCCGCCAAGCGCGGGCTCACCCGCGTGCCGTTGCGCGAGGGTCGCACCTTGCATCACGATGTCAGCGGCCGGCATGGCGCCGGTCGGGTCTATCTGCGCGCCGCCCCGCCCGGCACCGGCATCATCGCCGGCGGCCCGATGCGCGCGGTGTTCGAGACGCTCGGCATGCAGGACGTGGTGGCGAAGTCGATCGGCACATCGAACCCGTACAATGTCGTGCGCGCCACTTTCGATGCGCTCAAGCGCCAGGATTCGCCGCGCTCGGTCGCCGCGCGCCGCAACGTCAAGGTTTCGACATTGCAGGCGCGCCGCCGCGATGTCGATGCCGAAGCGCCTGCGGACTAGCAAAGGAGCATGCGATGAGCGCCGAAAAGCAAAGCGGCAAAACCGTCAAAGTCCGCCAAACCGGCAGCCCGTTGCGGCGGCATTTCAGTCAGCGTCAGACGCTGGTCGGGCTCAAGCTCAACAAGATCGGCCGCGTCGCCGAACTCGTCGATACGCCGCAAACCCGCGGCATGATCGCCAAGGTCGCGCATCTGGTCGAAGTGGTGGAGAAGTAGATATTCGTCACCCTGAGGTGCCCGCGCGTCAGCGCGGGCCTCGAAGGGCGCCATCAACATCCTTCGAGGCTCACCGCTGGCGCGGTTCGCACCTCAGGATGACGCCGAAAAGGAAGGAAGCAGACGATGAAGCTTCACGAACTTGTGGCCTCACCCGGCTCGCGCAAGGTCCGCAGGCGGATCGGCCGCGGCATCGGTTCGGGTATGGGCAAAACCGGCGGCCGCGGCGGTAAGGGCCAGACCGCGCGTTCCGGCGTGCGCATCAAAGGTTTCGAGGGCGGCCAGATGCCGCTGCATCGCCGCTTGCCGAAGCGCGGTTTCAAAAACACCATGTTCGCGCGCAAGCTCAACGAGGTGAATCTGGGCCGCATCCAGGCGGCGATCGACGCCGGCACGCTCGATGCGGCGGCCAAGATCGACGCGGCGGCGCTGGTCAAAGCCGGTATCATTCGCCGCGCCAAGGACGGCGTTCGGCTCCTCGGCGCCGGCGAGATCAAGACCAAGGTCGCGTTTTCGGTTTACGGCGCCTCGAAATCCGCAATCGCCGCGGTGGAAAAGGCCGGCGGCACGGTCGAAGTGCTGGCGCCAAAGCCACAGACAAGCGAACAGGCAGCCTGATGCCTATATAGGCCGGAACGAGAGACGGAGCATTGGCCGATGGTCTCTGCAGCGGAACAACTGGCAGCTAACCTCAACTTCTCGGCGCTCGCCAAAGCCGAAGAGCTGAAGAAGCGGATTTGGTTCACGCTCGGCGCGCTCTTGGTCTATCGGCTTGGCACCTACATTCCGCTGCCCGGCATTGATCCGGCCGCCTGGGACCAGATTTTCCAATCGCAGGCCGGCGGCATTTTGGGAATGTTCAACATGTTCGCCGGTGGCGGCATTCACCGCATGGCGATCTTCGCGTTGAACATCATGCCGTACATTTCCGCGTCGATCATCATTCAGCTGATGACGACGGTTTCGCCCACCCTCGAACAACTCAAGAAAGAGGGCGAGGCCGGGCGGAAGATGATCAATCAGTACACGCGTTACCTCACCGTCTTCCTCGCCGCGTTCCAGGCTTATGGCATTGCCATCGGCCTTGAAGGCGCCGGCGCCCGCGTGGTCAGCGATCCCGGCTTGTTCTTTCGCATCTCGACCGTGATCACGCTCTCTGGCGGCACGATCTTTTTGATGTGGCTCGGCGAGCAGATCACCCAGCGCGGCATCGGCAATGGCACCTCGCTGATCATCATGTCGGGCATCGTCGCGCAATTGCCATCGGCGATCGCCGGCACGCTCGAACTCGGCCGTCAGGGCGCGCTCTCAACCGGGCTGATCCTGATCGTGCTGGTGATGGCGGTCGCGGTGATCACCTTCATTGTGTTCATGGAGCGGGCGCAGCGGCGGCTGTTGATTCAATATCCCAAGCGGCAGGTCGGCAATCGCATGTTCGAGGGCCAATCTTCGCACCTGCCGCTCAAGCTCAATACCTCGGGCGTCATTCCGCCGATCTTTGCCTCCTCGCTGTTGTTGCTACCGACCACGGTTGCCAACTTCACCTCGGGGCAGGGACCCGGCTGGCTCACCGCCATCACCACGCAACTCGCCCACGGACGGCCGTTGTTTCTTTTGCTCTATGTCGGGCTGATCGTGTTCTTCGCATTTTTCTATACCGCGATCGTTTTCAACCCCACCGAGACCGCGGACAATCTGAAGAAGCACGGCGGCTTCATTCCCGGCATCCGGCCCGGCGAGCGCACTGCCGAATATATCGACTACGTGTTGTCGCGAATAACCGTGATCGGCGCCGCCTATCTGGCGGTGGTTTGTCTGTTTCCGGAAATGCTGATTTCCTACGCCGCCGTGCCGTTCTATTTCGGCGGCACCTCGCTCCTGATCGTGGTGAGCGTAACCATGGACACGGTGGCACAGGTGCAAGGCTATCTGTTGGCGCACCAATACGAAGGGCTCATCAAGCGGTCGAAATTGCGGGGGCGCCGTCGATGAGATTGATCCTGCTCGGCCCGCCGGGGGCTGGCAAAGGAACACAAGCCCAGCGTCTCGCCGCCAAACACAAAATTGTTCAACTCTCCACTGGGGACATGCTGCGCGAAGCCGTCAAAAGCGCAACCCCGATCGGCCGCAAAGTTCAGGACATCATCGCCCACGGGCAACTCGCGCCCGACAGCGTGGTCGTTGACCTTGTCGGCCAGCGCATCGCCGAGCCGGATGCGCGCCACGGCTTCATCCTCGACGGCTTCCCGCGCACCGTGCCGCAAGCGGCGGCGCTCGACCGTATCCTCAAAGGCAAGGGGCTCGCGCTTGATGCCGTGATCGAGCTCCAAGTCAACGAGGAGGCGCTGCTCAAGCGGATCGAGAGCCGGATCGCGGAGATGAAGGCGCGCGGCGAGCCGCTGCGCGAGGACGATAACGCAGGCGTGCTGCACACCAGGCTCAAGGCTTACCGGGAACAGACCGCCCCGTTGATCGCCTATTACCGGCAGGAGGGCGTCCTGCGCACGGTCAATGGCATGGCGTCGATTTCGGAAGTTACCGCGGCGATCGACAAGGTCTTGGCCGGCTTGGCCCGGGGCGGTCACCCCGCGCACAAAAGCGAGCGGATCAGCCGCTAAAGCTGGCCCTTTAGCCGGGGTCGCTCAGAATAGGAGAAAAGTCAGCCCCAGCGACCACTTAGCGGTGTGGGCGGTCGGCTGCGGCAGGGGGCGGGGGCTTTCCGGGAGGTGCCAGCAGGTGGGCAGGCCGGCAAAGCAAGTTTTGTGCAAGAAATCCCCTGCCGAGGTTGACGAAAGCGTGCGGAATCCATTAATAAGTCTCAAATATCCAGTCGGAGATTGAGCAGCGATGCCGGGCCGCAAAGGCAGGCAGCCGTTGGCTTTTTACGTTTGTGGCCTTCTCAAGGTGACATTGGAACCGATGAACAGCGGCCGCCTGCCGTGTGGCCCGGCCGCCGCAAGGAGTAGCTGACTTGGCTCGTATCGCTGGCGTCAATCTGCCGACCAACAAGCGCATCGTCATCGCGCTCCAATATATCTACGGGATCGGCGGCGCTAAGGCTCACGAAATCCTGGGAAAAGTCTCAATCCCCGAATCGCGCCGGGTGTCGCAGCTCACCGACCAGGAAGTGTTGCAGTTGCGCGAAGTGATCGACCGCGACTATGCCGTTGAGGGCGATCTGCGGCGCGAAGTCGCCATGAACATCAAGCGGCTGATGGATCTCGGCTGCTATCGGGGCTTGCGCCACCGGCGCGGTCTCCCGGTGCGCGGTCAGCGCACCCATACCAACGCCCGGACCCGCAAAGGTCCGGCCAAACCAATTGCCGGCAAGAAGAAATAGCGCGTGCAACAGCCACATATGACGGCAGCGGAGCAGCCGGCTCCGAGCCGCGAAAGGGTTCAGAATGGGTAAGGAAGCCACGCGCGTCCGCCGGCGCGAACGCAAGAACATCGCCTCCGGCGTCGCGCATGTGAACGCGAGCTTCAATAACACGATGATCACGATCACCGACGTGCAGGGCAATACGATCGCCTGGTCGTCGTCGGGCACGATGGGTTTCAAAGGCTCGCGCAAATCGACCCCCTATGCCGCGCAGGTCGCCGCCGAGGACGCGGCGAAAAAGGCGCAAGAGCATGGGATGCGAACCCTTGAAGTCGAGGTGGCGGGCCCGGGCTCGGGCCGGGAATCGGCGCTGCGCTCCTTGCAGGCCGCCGGTTTCACCATCACCTCAATCCGGGACGTGACCCCGATCCCTCACAATGGCTGCCGCCCGCGTAAGCGGCGGCGCGTATAGGACTCCGGCCGATGGACGAAGTGCAACATCTGCCGCCGCTCGATCTTGAACCCAATTTTGACCCCAGGGAGCGGAATGGGGTGCGCGAGCCGAACGCGCCGCGCAACGCGATGGGTGATAACGTGACGATCCAGAAGAATTGGCAGGAACTGATCAGGCCCAATAAATTGCAGGTCAGCGCCGGCGCCGACACGCGGCGCGCGGCGACCGTCGTGGCCGAACCGCTTGAACGCGGCTTCGGCGTGACGCTGGGCAATGCGCTGCGGCGCATTTTACTTTCCTCGCTGCAGGGCGCCGCCGTGCAGTCGGTGCATATCGACGGCGTGCTGCACGAGTTCTCCTCGATCGCCGGCGTGCGCGAGGATGTCACCGACATCGTGCTCAACATCAAG
Source organism: Xanthobacteraceae bacterium (assembly GCA_049286035.1). Lineage (GTDB taxonomy): Bacteria > Pseudomonadota > Alphaproteobacteria > Rhizobiales > Xanthobacteraceae > BOG-931. The sequence goes on along the minus strand of JBAQBC010000250.1, from coordinate 3,619 downwards.
GATATCGCCATCAAGATGCAGGGCGACGGTCCCAAGCGCATGGTGGTGAAGAAACAGGGTCCGGGCACGGTGACCGCCGCCGACATTCAGACCGTTGGCGACATCGTGGTGCTCAATCCCGAGCTCGTCCTGTGCACGCTCGACGAGGGCGCCGAAATCCGGATGGAGTTCACGGTCAATACCGGCAAGGGCTATGTGCCGGCCGAGCGCAATCGCCCCGAAGATGCGCCGATCGGGCTCATTCCGGTCGACAGTCTCTATTCGCCGGTGCGCAAGGTTTCCTACAAGGTCGAGAACACCCGCGAGGGCCAGATCCTCGACTACGACAAGCTGACGCTCTCGATTGAGACCAACGGCGCGGTAAGCCCGGAGGACTCGCTCGCTTACGCCGCGCGCATTCTGCAGGACCAACTCAACGTGTTCGTCAATTTCGAGGAGCCCAAGCGCGAAACCGCGCACGAGGCGATCCCCGACCTCGCCTTCAACCCGGCCTTCCTCAAGAAGGTCGACGAGCTCGAACTCTCCGTGCGCTCCGCTAACTGCCTGAAGAACGACAACATCGTCTATATCGGCGATCTCGTTCAGAAGACCGAAGCAGAGATGCTGCGCACGCCTAATTTCGGCAGGAAGTCGCTCAACGAGATCAAGGAAGTGCTGGTGCAGATGGGCCTGCATCTCGGCATGGAAGTGCCGGGCTGGCCGCCCGAGAATATCGAGGAGCTGGCCAAGCGCTTCGAGGATCACTATTGAACAGGAGTCGGTAATCGGTGATCCGTAATCGGAAGTCGATCTGATTACTGATTACTGAACACTGGTATCTGAATGCGTCACGCCAAGACCCACCGCAAGTTCAACCGCCGCTCGGATCATCGCCGCGCCATGCTGGCGAATCTCGCCGCTTCGCTTATCAAGCACGAGCAGATCGTCACCACGCTGCCGAAGGCGAAGGACCTGCGTCCGGTGGTGGAAAAGCTTGTCACGCTGGGCAAGCGCGGCGGGCTGCATGCGCGCCGGCAGGCGATCGCGCAAATGCGCGACATCGCCATGGTGAAGAAACTATTCGAGGTGATCGGCCCCCGCTACAAGGACCGCAACGGCGGCTATACGCGGGTGCTCAAGGCCGGTTTCCGTTACGGCGATTCCGCGCCGGTTGCGGTGATCGAATTTGTCGATCGTGACGTCGACGCCAAGGGGCTCGACTCCGGCCCGGTGCAGGAGCGCGTCGAGACGGGGGCACCCGCGCCGGCCTGACCTGACGAAATGATCAGCGGCGTCGCCGCCCTGCTGCGGCCTCGGTCCGGCGCCAATATATGGGCGTATCGAATCGAGGTGTTTATGCCGCGCGTTGCACTTTTCATCGCCGCTGCTCTTTGCCTGTTGTCGGCTGCAATGCGCGATGCGCTCGCTCAAGGGCGGCAGGTCCCGGCTTCCGCCGGCCAGCTCGAACTGTCGTTTGCGCCGGTCGTCAAACGCGTCGCGCCCGCGGTGGTCAATGTCTACGCAGCGCGCATCGTCGCCAACAACAATCCGTTCCTGGCCGATCCGTTTTTCCGGCAATTCTTCGGCGCGGTGCCGCGCGAGCAGGTCGAACGTTCGCTCGGCTCGGGCGTGATCGTCGATCCGGCAGGGCTCGTGGTCACCAACTATCATGTCATTGACGGCGCCAGTCAGGTCAAAGTGGCGCTTGCCGACAAGCGCGAGTTCGAAGCCGATATCGTGCTGAAAGATCAGCGCAGCGACCTCGCTGTGCTGCGCATCAAAGGCGCCAAGGAGCGGCTTGCGACGCTGGAATTCGCCGATTCCGACGAGCTGCAGGTCGGCGACGTGGTGCTGGCGATCGGCGATCCGTTCGGCGTCGGCCAGACTGTGACACACGGCATCGTGTCGGCGGTGGCGCGTACCCAGGTTGGCATCAGCGATTATCAGTTCTTCATCCAGACCGACGCCGCAATCAATCCCGGCAATTCCGGCGGCGCGCTGGTCGATATGGCCGGCCGATTGGTCGGCATCAATTCGGCGATCTATTCGCGCTCGGGCGGCTCGCAAGGTATCGGCTTCGCTATTCCGGCTAACATGGTGCGCGTCGTCGTTGCCTCGGCCGAGGGCGGCAGCGGCGCGGTCAAGCGGCCGTGGCTCGGCGCCAAGCTCCAGAATGTGACGGCCGACATCGCCGACAGTATGGGGCTCCAACGGCCGAGCGGCGCGCTGGTGGCGAGCGTCATCCCCGCTGGTCCCGCGGCCAAAGCCGGGCTGAAAGCTGGCGATCTGATCGTGAGCATTGACGGCGCCAGCGTCGATGACCCCAACGCATTCGGTTATCGCTTTGCCACCAAGCCGCTAGGCGGCACCGCGCAGCTCGGTATCCTCCGTCAGGGCCGCTCCATGACGCTGCCGATCGCACTGCAAGGCCTGCCCGACACCCCGCGTCAGGAAGTGCAGATCAAAACCCGCTCGCCGTTCATGGGTGCGACCGTGGCTAATCTGTCGCCGGCCTTGGCCGATGAACTGCGCCTCGACGCGCAGGCCGAGGGTGTCGTCGTTACCGAGGTGGCTGACGGCTCAACCGCGCAATCGATCGGCTTTCAAAAGGGCGACGTGGTGGTCTCGGTCAATAACGAGAAGATCAACAAGCCCGCTGATCTGGAACGGGTCACCACCGCCGGCGGCCGGCAATGGCGGATCACAATCCAGCGCGCCGGCCAGGAGATATCGGTGGTGTTCAGCGGGTGATTTCCGCTGATTGTTGTTCATTCGTCATGGCCGGGCTTGTCCCGGCCATCCACGACTTTATTTGTACCGAGCAGGAAAGACGTGGATGCCCGGCCAAAGGCGAGTGAAACGACGCCGTTCTTTGAACGGCTGGCCGGGCATGACGTCTGCTAAGTATTGCTCATGAGCTCGAAGCCCAAATCCAAGACGCCTAATCTCTTCGCCGCCGCGGGGCTCGATCGCACGGCGCCGCGGCCGCTGGCCGACAAGCTGCGGCCCGACAAACTGTCCGAAGTCGTCGGCCAGGATCATCTGCTCGGGCCCGACGGCGCGCTCACCCGCATGCTGGAGACGCGCTCGCTCGGCTCGCTGATTTTTTGGGGGCCGCCCGGCACCGGTAAGACCACAGTGGCGCGGCTGTTGGCGCGGGCGACCGATCTTTATTTCGAGCAGATTTCGGCGATCTTCTCCGGCGTCGCCGATCTCAAGAAGGTGTTCGATGCCGCGCGGCTGCGCCGCGAGACCGGGCAGGGCACGCTGTTGTTCGTCGACGAGATCCACCGCTTCAACCGTGCCCAGCAGGATTCTTTCCTCCCCGTGGTTGAGGACGGCACCATCGTGCTGGTCGGCGCGACAACGGAGAACCCGTCGTTCGAGCTGATCGCGCCGCTGTTGTCGCGCGCCCGCGTTCTGGTGTTCAAGCCGCTCGATGCCGCGGCGATCGAAAAGCTGCTCGCGCGCGCCGAGGAGATCGAAGGCAAAAAGCTGCCGCTCGACGACGAGGCCCGCGCTTCGCTGATGCGCATGGCCGACGGCGACGGCCGCGCGGCGCTGACGTTGGCCGAGGAAGTTTGGCGCGCGGCGCGCGGCGGCGAGATTTTTGATGCCGCAGCGCTCCAGGAGGTCGTGC
>JBAQBC010000249.1:0-2118 GCA_049286035.1 Xanthobacteraceae bacterium | reverse complement strand
CTGTTGAGCAGCCCACGAAATTCGAGTTGGTGATCAATCTCAAGGCCGCCAAGGCGCTCGGCATCACGGTGCCGCAAACTCTGCTCGTCGCCGCTGACGAGGTGATCGAATAGCCGCAATTTTTGCTGCACCTGCTCACGGCAGCTTATGGCCCAAAGCTGCCGCGCCTGCGGGCGACTGTCGCGTCCGCTTTCGGGGGTATAGCTGCCGCGACGCCGGCCGGGTCGCGTGGCAGCTAATGACCCAAAGCGGACATCGGAAGCTCGCCCGGCCCCGTGATAGGTCACCCTTCCAAACCGAACAGCTGACCCGGTAGGATGTCCACTTTGGCGGTTTGAGGAAACATGAGGCGCCGCGAGTTCATCACGCTAGTCGGTGGTGCGGCAGTCGCATGGCCGCTCGCGGCGCGCGCGCAGCAGGCGGCGATGCCGGTGATCGGACTCATGGGCTCGGGTACGGCCGCAGCACAGAGTGAGTGGACCGCCGCTTTTGTGCAGCACCTGAATGAGCTGGGCTGGACCGAGGGTCGCAATGTCGCGATAGAGTATCGCTGGGCCGAGGGTCGCAGTGAACGCTTTGCTGAGATTGCAGCCGAATTCGTCCGGCTCAAGGTCGATCTGATTCTCACGCACAATACTCCGCCCACTCTTGCGGCAAAGCAGGCCACATCGACGATCCCAATCGTGTTCGCGACCGCAGGAGATCCGGTTGGCAGCGGAATCGTGGCGAGCCTGCAGCGGCCGGGCGGCAACGTCACCGGCCTGTCGAGCGAGACCCCCGATACTGCTGGCAAGAAAATCCAACTTTTGCGCGAGCTCGTCCCGAGCCTGCACCAGTTGGCGATCCTCTCCGATGTCGGCAATCCGTTTGCTGCAACGGATGCACGCAAGATTGGAGAAGCGGCTCGCCCGCTTGGCCTCGAAGTCACAACGTTCGAAATCCGCCAAGCCGCAGATATTGATCCCGCATTCGAGGCGTTTAAAGGTCGTGCGCAAGCGCTGTACGTTCAAGCCGTGCCGCTCATGTTCACCAATCGTGTTCGCATCAATAGTTTGGCGCTCACGGCCCGGCTGCCGACGCTGCACGGTGTACGGGAATATGTCGATGCGGGAGGCCTGATGTCCTATGGACCGAACTGGCCGACTATGTGGCGCCGCGCTGCAGATCTGGCGGACAAGATTCTGCGTGGGACGAAGCCATCCGACATCCCCGTCGAGCAGCCGACCAAATTCGATCTGGCGATCAATACGACGACCGCAAAGTTGCTCGGGCTCGATATTCCGGTGAAGTTCCTCGCGCTCGCCGACGAGGTGATCGAATGATAGGTTTTGCTGCGGTGCATGAGTCCGGTTTTGGCCCATAGCGTCAATTCGGACTCATACCTTGAATGGTCGCTATCGGAGGCATAGCGGACATTGTTCAGCACTGGCACGAAATGGCTCGGTCGCGAATGACCCAAAGCGGACATGGGCGGATCGAGTTTGCTGCAATGCACGACGAACTTCATAAGGGCCCACCGTTGCCGGACAACACCCGCGCCGCGCCGCGAACAGCGTTCCGAAACGCCTCGTCATAATTGACGCCGCTGACGGACCAGCGAAAGCGTCTGCCGTTTGTCTGGAGTCTCCAGGTCGCGACCCATCCAAGCGAGGCATCGCTCCATCGTAGGTCGCCGACAACCGGTAACTCGCTGTCCGACAACTCGGCAACTCTCAATAATCGATCGCCCGGTATGACTGCAGCTGTATCAATACTAATTTGATTGCTTTGGAGTGTGGCTATATTCGGCAGATGTACCGTTAGGCCGTAACGCTGAGCGGCATTTGCCAGCGCGTCGCCCATATCGGGATCGAAGGCGCCGTCGCTAGAAAGAATGCCGCTGTTCGCGCGACCATGCACAATAAGCACCATTACGAGCCGCGGCCGGTGCCCCAACCAAGGCCTTCTACCCAGTGTTTTCAGAACGCTATCAATTTTATGCGGATCGAATTGGCATGTCAGAATATGGGGGCGGTCATATGTGCCCTGTTCGTCGTGAACGGGTCTTCCCTCAAGTCGGTCACGATAGGAAAACGTCGAAACATATTGTCCGGCGCTGGCGGCGAGAATCTCAAACCG
>JBAQBC010000248.1:0-4074 GCA_049286035.1 Xanthobacteraceae bacterium | reverse complement strand
CGCGAGGTGATGTATTTGTCCTCGAGGTCGCCGTCGGTCCAGCCCGTATCCGAGGGGACTGGAACATAATGGCCCATGACCCACATCGAGGGGTCATCGCCCTTTGGCGAAAGCCCAGCAACGTTGTGCTTGCTGGGTGCCTCGCCGACACGGCCGAAGACCACAAAAGTGTGGCCGTAGTCCCAGGCCTGGCGCGAGCGAAACTCGAAGTAATACTGGCCGGAACCGCTGGTGACGATCGAGGTGTTGTTGCTCGCGGGGCGGACGATCTGCGGCGCACTGGTTTGCGCGCTAGCCGTGCCGAGATCGAGCGCCATTGCGAAAACAATGGCCACGACCACTACCCACAGGCTCTGCAGCCCTGTCCAAGCGCCAATGTCAGTCAGCTTTTGCCGCATATGCCCCTCCGCATGACCAAACGAACCCATCAAAGGCGAAACCGGCAAGACAGCCGTCATCGCCACGACTCGGTCTGCCTCAATTGAGCTTAGCAGCCCGAATTTACCAATTATTGACTCCCCACCAGTGGCAAATGTTCGGCAACACTTCTGGATTTTGTGGCGTGCGGCATATTTGCAACGCCCGTGAGGCCGGGGGCGAAATCGGACCGCACGATTTACGTGCTCAAAATTCGCGCAATTTGGACGCCAGTTCTCGAAAACGGGCCGCCGATGGCTCTCTAATTGCGTCGATTATGAGCGCGCGGCGCGGCTCTTAATGAAGGCCTAACAAGCCTTAAGTCGGGAACCCGAACTCCAATTCAATCAGATCGTGACTGTGTCTTTTCAGCACTAGAGGAAGAGGGGTAGCGGTCGGTATGGTTACCTCGTCATGACAAGGGGAGTACTTTTCATGAAGAAGATCGCTCTAGCAACAGCCGCGGTGTTGGCTCTCCTGAGCATCGCGGGCTGCGCACAGTACGTCGGTAAGGGCAAAGCCCCACCGCCGGTCGTTACTAAGGGGTAAATGCTGTACAGCATTGTATGGGGGAAGGGCCGGCCTTGTGCCGGCCCCTTTCTTTTGCGCACCCGCTAATCGAGCCCGGACTATTCCGCCGCGCGCTTGCGGGCGAGCGCTGCGGCCGCCTGATCGTAGGCTTCCTCGCGCGCCAATTGCTCCTTTAGTCCGACCAGCGCGTAATAATCGTCGAGCGGCAGCAGGTGATCGAACGTGGCCGTCAGCGAGTTCTCACGCTTGAGAATGCGCAGCGCATTGCGCACCGCATGCGCGGCGGCAAACAGCGCGAGCGAAGGGAAAGTCGCCGCGACCACTCCGGCGGCTTCGAGTTCTTGGAGGCTTCTGCGCTTTGCCCCCGCCGCTTGCGACAATGTCGCCATGTGCGGGCAATCGACCTCGCGGATCACGCGCTTGATATCCTCGATCGCGTCCACGCCCTGCGGCTTGGCCAGATCGGCACCGGCGGCGACGAAAAGCTGGCAACGCTCGATCGCCGCGTCGAGGCCTTCGACGCCGGCGGCATCGGTGCGCGCAGCGATGAAAAAATCAGGATCGCGGCGGGCATCGAGCGCCGCTTTGATCTTGGCCAGCATCTGCTCGGCCGGAATCACCTGCTTGCCCGGCAGATAGCCGCAGCGATTCGGAAAGACCTGATCGCTAAAGAACATCCCGGCGACGCCCGCGGCCTCGAAGGCGCGGATCATCTGGCGTACATTGTTGACGCCGCCGAACCCGGTATCGGCATCGACGAAAACCGGAATTTCGACGGCAGCGCAGATGCGCGCGTAATGGTCTGCATAGTCGCGCATGTTCGACTGGCCCATGTCGGCCTGCGCCATCATCGAGCCGATCGCGGCATAGCCGCCGGCGCACAGCGCCTCGAAGCCTTCAGCTTCCATGATGCGAGCCGATAATCCGTCATAGGCGCCCGGCATCAGTATGAGCCGTTTGCCGCTCATCAGCGCTCTGAATTTTTTGCGTGCGTTCATCGTGTACTCCTTTGCCGCCACTCAGCGGCTGTCTCGCGCCGACTGCAGCCAGGGCCGCGCGGTTTGCGCGCGCATCTCCCAGCTTGCGATCTCATCGACATGTTTGAGCGTAAGCCCGATATCGTCGAGGCCCTCGATGAGCCGCGTGCGATCGGCGGCCGGAATTTCAAACGCGATATCCGGACCGCCGAGGCCGCTGATCCGCTGCGTCACTAGATCGACTGTAAACGGCGCTTTGCCGTCGACCGCGACGACGCGGGCGATGAATTGATCGCCGAGCGCGGAGCCGAGTACGACCGGCAGCAAACCGTTCTGCAGGCAATTCTCGCGATAAATATCGGCAAAGCTTTTGGCGACGATGATGCGAATGCCATTGGCGAGCATGCTCCAGACTGCGGATTCGCGCGACGAGCCGGCGCCGAAATTTTCGCCGGTGACCAGAATGCCCGCCGCGCGAAACTGCGGCTTGTTGAGGACAAAGTCCGGATCGTCGCTGCCGTCCTCGCGCCGGCGCGCGCGATGGAACAGCATGGCGCGATAATCTTCTTTCAGGCCGCGCGAATGCAGGATCGGCGCGATCTGATCGGTGTTGATGTCGTCCTTGATCAATGGCGCGGCAATGCCGGTGTGGCGGGTGAACGGCTGCATCATGCCACCCCCGGCGCAAGCTGGCGCGCATCGGCAATCCGGCCCGCGATGGCGCTCGCGGCGGCGGTCGCCGGGCTCGCCAGATGCGTTCGCACCTTGGGCCCCTGGCGGTTCTCAAAATTGCGGTTGGTGGTCGAGACGCAGCGCTCGCCGGGCTCGCCGCGATCGCCATTGCCGCCGGCGCACATCGAACATCCGGATTCGCCCCAGAAAAATCCGGCCTCGCGAAACACGCGATCGAGTCCGGCGGCCTCGGCTTCGCGTTTGACGCTCGATGAACCTGGCACGACCATGGCGATGACGCCTTCGGCAACATGCCGACCCCGCACGACGTCGGCCGCAACCTGCAAGTCCGGCAAGCGGCTATTGGTGCAGGAGCCGATAAAGACGCGGTCGATCGGCAAGCCGAGGAGCGGCGTTCCTGGCGCCAGATCCATATAGCTAAACGCGCTCGCCGCGGCGGCACGGCGGCCGGGATCGAGCGCGGCCGGATCCGGCACGCGGCCGGAAATTCCGACCACCTGGCTCGGATCAGTGCCCCAGGTAATTTGCGGCTCGAGCGTCGCGCAATCGAGCCCCACTTCACGATCAAAGCCGGCACCCTCATCGCTTGCGAGCGTGCGCCAGTGCCGCAACGCGCGATCCCATTGCGCGCCCTGTGGGACGAACGGCCGCCGCGTCAGCCATTCAAACGTCGCATCATCGGGTGCAACAAAGCCCGAGCGGCCGCCCATTTCGATGTTGAGATTGCACAGCGTCATACGCTGCTCGATCGGCATCGCACGGACCGCCGGGCCGGCATATTCGACGACGTGGCCGCGCGCGCCGGCAACGCCGATCTCGGCGATGACGCGCAAAGCCACGTCCTTGGCGCCGACACCGGCGGCGAGCCGGCCGTCGAGCTGTACCCGCATACTTTTAGGCCGTTTGAGCGCCATCACCTGGGTGGCCAGAATGTGCGCAAGCTCGGTGGTACCGCAGCCGAACGCGAGCGCACCGACGCCGCCGACCGTGCTGGCGTGACTGTCCGGCACCGCATGCGTAGCGCCGGGCAGCACGATGCCGAGCTCGGGCGCGACCACATGGGAAATGCCCTGCTCCGGATCGTCGACATCGAACAGCCGGATGCGATTGGTGCGGCAGCCCTCGCGCATCGCCTTGATGAAAGCGGACCCCGAAGGGTTGGTGTCGTCGTCGCGGCCCGGTTTGGTCGCGACCGTATGATCCTGCACCGCAAAGGTCAGGTCGGCGCGGCGCACCGGCCGGCCTTGCTTGAGTAATTGTGCGAAGGCGTGATGAGCGTGCAGCTCATGCAGCACATGGCGATCGATATAGATGAGATCGCGGCCGTCGGCGCGCTGCGCCACGCGATGAAAGTTCCATATTTTGTCGAATAAAGTTTGCTGCATGATCGCGGTTTTCACACCGGGCGGCACATTCTGGTTGCGCGGACGTTGTTAAGCAAGCCAGCTTCCGGAGG
>JBAQBC010000247.1:0-2908 GCA_049286035.1 Xanthobacteraceae bacterium | reverse complement strand
CACCCCCGTGAGCCACACCGCCAGTGCCATAACGAGACCCACTGCCGCGTTCATGACCGTGATCGTGACCAGATACGCAGAGATGTCGTGTTCTATCTGCCGCGATATGTCGACGACTTGGCGCTTGCGTCGTCAAAAGAGCTGCGCCTCGCTCCGAGACGGCCCCATTTGGTGAAGGCGCCGTTCCGCCAATATCTTCCACCTGCTGCAAAAACAGTTGCAGTGTATTGATAGGCACCCGCATGAAACTCAGCCGCTCCTCCAGTCGAGGAATGCCCTCCGGAAGCTTAGCTGCCCAGGTACGGGCTGGGCTTGAAATGGCCGTTCCCAAGCCGACGATCGTTCCAAATAGGGCAAGGATCAGCAGCAGCGCCGCGGGCAGTCGCGGTATGTGCAACCGCTCCAATACGCGCAAGGCTGGCTGAAGCAGGAGCTTGAGAACGATAGCAAAGACCAGCGGCAACACGATCTCGCGCGCGACAAAGGCTGTCGTCAGCAGCGCAAGGACGAAGAGACCACCAAGGAATATTGCTTTCGGATTCGAGGGCGGCGGATGTTCCTCGGGCTCTCCTGCCGGCGTCACGACTTTTCCTTGATCGATGAGCGCTATGTTCAACACGGTATGTGTCCTGGTGCTCACTGTGCTCGAAACCTTAGGGAAACCGGCGTAAGGCTCCTAAATTAAGCTAACGCTACGGTGGTGTTGTCGGCGGGTTAATTGGTGGCGTTCTGGGCGGTTACCGTCCGTTCTGAGGCCGGCACACTTGAACTAGGGCGGCCGCCTTCCCGATTGGAAGCGCGACCGCTCGTGTCTTTGATCAACGCACGTCTCTTGATCAACCGACCTCAAATCCGTCCGAGCAGCATAAGAACGACAACGATAATCAAGATGGTGCCGATAATGCCGACGCCACCGTGTCCGTAGCCATAACCATAGCCACCGAAGCGGCCGCTGAAGCCGCCGACCAAGAAAATGATGAGAACGATAAGAAGAATAAGTCCCAGCGACATAATCCTATCTCCTTTGCATTGCGCCAATTAATGCCTCATCGCGAGACGAAATGCTGTGCAAAATCGCTCACATCAAGAGGCCTGCGGATTGCGCCGCACAGCAGCACCAGCCGCGGGTAGCAAAAATATGAAAATTTAATTTTTGATTTGCGGCTGGTCGTGCAGAACGACATTCAACAATGAACTGTGGACTTCGATGCCGCCGTTGTACTCAATGAAGCCGAGCTTTCTAAATTTGTTCATGAAGAAACTCACGCGCGACCGCGTAGTTCCGATCATCTCCGCAAGCGTCTCCTGGCTGATTTTCGCGATCACCGGCTCGGGTGTCCCTTCCTTGCCGAAGTTCGCCAACAGCAGGAGCATTCGGGCCAGACGTTTCTCGCTCGAATTGAACAGCTGATCGACAAGATCCGCTTCAACGCGGATGGCCCGACCCAGAAGATGGGCAATGAACATCTCTGAGAACGTTGGTTCCTGATGGATCACCTGGATAATAGCCGATTTTTCCAGTCGAGCGATGACGGAGTCTGTCATGGTCGTAACCGTCGCTATACGCTGCGCCTGCCCAGCAAGACATCCCTCGCCGAAAAACTCGTCCGTCCCAAGAATTGCGATAACCGCCTCCTTGCCTTGCTCGGAAACGACCGTGAGCTTCGCCTTGCCTTTCTGGATGTAGAAGACCGCATCGCCAGGGTCCCCTTGTGAAAAGACAGTCTGCCCTTTGCGGTACTTGCCGATGCTCTGGCCGTCCGCGACACGGGCGAGAAACGATTTTGTATCGAATGAGCGTCGACGTTTAGTCGCCATGGCACAACCCTGCCGTACCGCGAACCACTGAGGACGAATCTTTTACTAATATAGGGTCTTTCGCGCCTAAAATCAGCTATCGCGGTGACAGATTGCCGCCGGCATATTTATCGCCGGCGCGATACATTTCGATGGACGGCAAGGAGGCCAGGAACGTGCCAGCCGACATTGTTCACGAGGACAATTCGGCGCTCGCGCGCGTCGCTCGTAAGACCACGCCAGGGGCTGCGCTCGCTGCGCTCGGGATTGTTTACGGCGATCTCGGAACCAGCCCGCTCTACACGCTACAGGCGGTCGTCGGGGCGACCGGCGGACATTTTTCCCGGGAGGCGGCGCTCGGCAGTCTGTCGCTGATCTTCTGGGCGCTGATCATCAGCATTTCCGTCAAATATTGCCTGTTCGTCATGCGCGCCGACAATCACGGCGAAGGTGGGATTCTGGCGCTGATGTCGATGACTGGCGCGAACTGGTCCAAAAGCCGGCGCATTCTCATCATCATGGGGCTGTTCGGAGCAGCGTTGATCTATGGCGACGGCATCATCACGCCGGCGATTTCGGTACTGAGCGCCCTCGAAGGGCTCAACGTCGCAACCGATGTGTTCAAGCCGCATATCGTCTCGATGGCCGTCGCGATCCTGTTCGCCCTGTTCGCAATCCAGAGCCGCGGCACTGCGCAGATCGCCAAGGCATTCGGGCCGGTGATGCTGTTGTGGTTCGCGGTCATTGCCGCGCTAGGCGTTGCTGGCATTTACCGCTATCCCGCGGTGATCGCCGCCGTCGATCCGCGGTATGGGATCGCGCTGTTGATGGGGCACGGTTGGAGTGGGATCGCCGTGCTCGGCGGTGTCTTTCTCGCGATGACCGGCGCCGAAGCCATGTATGCGGACATGGGCCACATTGGCCGCAATCCGATCCGCACCGCCTGGTATGGGATCGTACTGCCGGCGCTGCTGCTCAACTATGCCGGGCAGGTCGCACTTTTCCTCGACGATCCGGCGGTGCAGGGCAATCCGTTTTTCCGGCTGGCGCCGTCATGGTCGATCTATCCGCTCGTGGGGCTTGCCACCGTTGCCACGATCATCGCCAGCCA
>JBAQBC010000246.1:0-15765 GCA_049286035.1 Xanthobacteraceae bacterium | reverse complement strand
GGTTGCAAGTCCGCGCGCGGGCACCGCCCTCGCCCGCGCGATCCGGGAATGCCTCCCGGACCGCGTCCGATTGGGCGAGAGATGGACCATATGTGACTAATACGGGGACAAATGTCAACGTGTCGGTGACACGAAATTTCGTCGACCTGAGGTGCGAGCGGGGCAAGTGCGAGTTCGTCGGGTGGGCTGAGCGCAGCGAAGCCCACGTCCTTATTGATGACCGCGATGGTGACCGTGGGCACGGCGCGCTGCGCCTTTGCCCACCCTACGCTTGCTTGAGGTGCGAGTTCTCGCGACGCGAAGGCGCGCGCTGTCGGCGCTGGCGATCTTCCGCGCCGCGTGCCACCGTTCGAGAATGATCGAACGCAAACCCAGCAAAGGCGCCGAAGCGAGTGCCGGTGACGACTTCCTCGCCTTGCGCGAGGGCGAGGTCGCCGTCGCGCCGCCGAACGAGTTCGACGTCTCGCTCTATTTTATCGGCCGCATCCGCACGCCGTGGCAAAGCCGCGACCAATGTCCGAAGAACCCGCGCGAGTCCGACGCGATCTGCACCGTCGAGCTCGATCCGCGCTGGACGCCGGGGCTCAACGGACTCGAGACCGTCACCCACATTCTCTTGCTCTATTGGATGGATCGCACGCGCCGCGATCTGGTGCTGCAAGTGCCGCGGCACTATGGCGAGCAGCGCGGCACTTTTGCACTAAGATCTCCGGCGCGGCCCAACCCGATTGCGGTTTCGGTGGCGCGCGTTATCCGCATCGAAGGCAATGCGCTTTACGTTGTCGGGGTCGACTGCCTGGACAACACGCCGCTCCTCGACATCAAGCCATATTTTGCTTCGACCGACTCGGTGCCCGATGCTGTCGTCGGCTGGCATACGCGGCGCGGGCGCAGTTAAAATCGGCATTCGCACTTGTGAAAGCGCCAACCCGTTCGATTTGCGATCACTGCACCCTACACTCGCTACGGAGGAGGTACGCGCGATGTTGAAGTCTCGATTGCTCGGATCGGCTATTTGCGTCTGCTTGGCGCTATTTGCAGGCTCATCGTCGGCGCGCGCGGCCGGCTGCGAGGACACGATCGCGCGCCACATGGTCGGCGAAGCGATGCTGGCGGCGCAGTTTGTGGCGGCGGCGGAAAAGAACGGCGTGACGACGGAGGGGATCAACGGGATTCTCAAGGACATCGCCGCTAAGTCCGCCATTGAGGAATTCTGGATCACCGATTCGTCGGGTCATGCCTATCTGACGAACACCGGGATCGATTTCACGTTTAGTTCCGATGCGAAAAAGCAGCCGCAGGCTTCGGCATTCTGGCCGCTCATCACCGGCGCCAAGACAGTCGTGATCCAGAACGCGCGCAAGCGCGAGATCGACCACAAGATCTTCAAATTCGTCGGCGTCGCCGGCGTCGACAAACCGCGCATCGTGCAGGTCGGGGTCAGCGCGGCGAATTTGTGCAAGTGACCAACCAAAGCATCGTCATTGCGAGCGAAGCGAAGCAACAGCGAAATGTATCGTCTGCGGGCGCGGCTCGTGATGAAAGTCCTGCGCGGGGCCAAGCCCGCCGACATCCCGGTGGAACAGCCGGCGAAATTCGAACTCGTTTTCAATCTCAAGACCGCAAAAGCAATCGGCGTCGAGGTGCCGTCCTCACTGCTCTTACGCGCCGACAAGGTAGTTGAATAAAGTGTCATCCTCCCCCGCAAGCGGGGGAGGAAAGGCGATGGACGCTCCAATGCCGCAGCGTTATCTCGACGATTTCACGCCTGGTGAAGTCTTCAAATCAGTGCCGCAGATTTTGAGCGATAAACATTTTGCTGCTTTCGCGGAAATGACCGGCGATGCGCATCCGCTTCATTACGACGCCGATTACGCGCGGGCCAAAGGCTGGGATGCGCCGATTGCGCACGGGCTTTTACTTTTCGGACTATGCGCGCTCGGTGCGGCGCCGATCAGCCAGGAGCTCACCGAGTCCATGATCGCCATGCTCGGCAATGAAGCGCGATACAAGCGGCCGGCCTTCGTGGGCGACACGGTGACGCCGCAATTCACCGTCGTCTCCGTCGAGCCCAAAGGCAACAACCGCGGCATCGTCCGGCTCGCCATCACGCTTCACAACCAACGCGACGAGGTGGTGCTCGAAGGCATGCATATCCTGATGCTCAGGCGGCGTGGAAGGCCGATTTAGGGTCACTGCGAGGAGCCCGCCGGGCGTTCTCGCTCAGAACAGCGCCGGCACCATCGCGACTGGAATGATCCCGACATAAACGATGCCGTCGGTGACGTGAAGCGGCAGCGCGACCGCCGGCTTGCCGTCGAGCTTGGTCGGCTCGCCCATTCTCTTGATGGTCTCGATCAAGCCGGCGCTGGCGCCCTCCCGCACAACGCCGCCCAAGCCCGGCAGCAAGCGGTCGAGCGCGCCGAGCCCTTGTGCCGGCGAGCCGCCGCCGCCGGTGAGCCGATCGATCCCTTGCCCGATCAATTGATCGACGCCGATGAGCGGCACAATATTTTCCACGCCGGCGATCGTGACGCGAAGCTCGCCCTCGAGCCGGCCAGAGGCGTTGATCGTGAACGTGCCGGCACCGAGCAGAGCGGCGTCGCTGCGCGCGAGGCGTAGGGTTTTGATCTCGATGCCGCCGCCGGAGGCTTGCATGTCACGGAACAGAACGGGCCATGGCTTGGGCAGGAAATCCTTAAAACCCCGCATCACGGCATCGATCTCGGCTTGGAGCGGCTCGGCAAGCAGCGGATGAAAGCTCGGCGCCAGCGCCGCGGTGAACTTGCCGCTCGCTTCGATGACAGGGTTGCGGCGCGCGGAACCCGCGATGATGCGGCCATCGACCTCGAGCCGGTCAGCCTGAAAGATCATCCCGGCATTGGGCCCGGCCGTGCGGTCGAGCCGGGGTTTGGTCAAATCAACGGTCACGCGTTCGGGCTCGGGCGGCAGGCCAAGCAATGTCAGCCACGCCGCCGACCAATTGGCGACAAAGGCCGGCCCCTGTCCCGGATCGGCGAGCGTGACCGGCGCGCTGATTTGGCCATTCAACAGGGTCGGACGAAACACTTGCGCCGAGAACGTGATCTCGCCGGCGCTGACGTCGAATGGCGGACGATTGCTTTTGAAGGCGGCCGCCACCTTGTCGCAACGGATCGCGATCCCGAACGGGAAGCCGCCGATGGTCTGCGATCCGCACGCATAAACGCGGCCGAGCGCCGCCTCGCGATTGAGCCATCCGGTCAAAGCCTCGTTGGCGATCGAGGCGGCGTAGGACCACAGCGCGGTCCAGCCGATCGGCAGCGCCACGATAACGGCGGCGAGGAGGAGAAAGCGCCAGAAGCGCCGGCGCGGGGGAGGGCCGCGGCGCGGGCGAGCCGGTGCCCGCCGCGGCTGCATCATGCTCAGCGGGGATTGCGCAGACATCGCACTTCGTCGCCTCTCGTCATAGCATTTCGAAGATGCAGGTTTGTGGCCCTATTTTGGACTTTTGGACCGGCGCAAAGTTCGGCCATAGTTTCACGCGACCTCCACTGCGAGCCAATACCGCCAATACCACCAAGTGAATTCCAAGACACGTCAGAGGCGATGATCAAGACCGCCGAGCACGATAACAAGGACCTGTGGGTTTTTGCCTACGGCTCACTGATGTGGCGGCCGGGATTTTCCTATCTCGAGCGGGTCCCGGCCCGGCTTATCGGGCTGCACCGCGCCCTTTGCGTGTTCTCGTTTGTCCATCGCGGCACGCCGGAGCGGCCCGGGCTTGTGCTTGGGCTTGATCGCGGCGGAATGTGCCGCGGCATCGCCTATCGGGTCGCGGCTACGGCGCGTGCTGCAACGCTGCATTACTTACGTGCGCGCGAGCAGGTCACGACGGTCTATGTCGAAACGATGCGGCAGATCGAGCTCGAAGAACACGCGCGGCGGCACGTGCGCGCGGCGTGCTACGTCATCGATCGCAGCCACGTGCAATATGCCGGTCGGCTGACGCTGGCGGAAAGTTTGCATTATGTGCGGCAGGGCCACGGCCAGTCCGGGGCTAACCGCGATTATGTGCTGGAAACCGTGCGCGCGCTGGAAGCGCTCGGTTATCGCGAGAGCGATTTGCATTTGCTGGCGGAGCGGTTGGCGAGTCAGGGATCAGGTATCAGCCACCACGGATCGGCAATCAGGGATCAGAAATCAGCAAGCAGGGATCAGCAAGCGGAATCAATTGTCAGGGATCAGATTCCTGATTCCTGATTCCTGGAGCAAGCGCGCGCTCGCGTCTTCGATCGTGTCTTGCAGATGCGCAAGGAACCGAGTCCTGTCGAATCCCGGCGCGATCGGAGGCAAAAATTCCACGACGATCGTGCCCGGCAACCGAACGAGCGAACGGCGCGGCCAGAACAATCCGGAATTGAGCCCAGCCGGCACGCAGGGCAGGCCGATCTTGGCGTAGAGATGCACGATGCCGGGCTTGTAGCTCGGTTCGGCGCCGGGCGTGCGGCGGGTACCCTCCGGGAAGATGACGAGCTGCCGCGGGCGTGGGCCGGCCATCGCCTTCTGCGCCCGCGCCGTCATGCGGGCCAGGGCGGCCATGCCGGCGCTGCGGTCGACCGGGATCAGGCCCGCTTTCCACGTGTACCATCCGAATAGCGGGATCCACATCAATTCGCGCTTGAGGATATAGATCGGGTCTTCAAGCACGGTGTAAAGCGCGAAGGTCTCCCATGCCGACTGATGCTTGCATGCCACGATGCAGGCGCCTTGCGGGATATTTTCTGTGCCGCGCCAACAGACCTCGGTACCGCAGATGACGCGCAGCAGCCAAAGACTGCTGCGCGCATAGGAGCGGATGAAGGCGCGCAGGGCTGCATGAGGCAGCATCAGCGTTGGCAGCGCCACGATCATATGAACGAGCAAATTTGCGTAAAACAGCGCGTTGAAGGCTAGCGATCGGGCAAGAATCGACAATCGGGACACTGAGAGCTTTCCGAAAAACCGACCCCGGTGTCCGCTCATTCGCGTTCAGCTCGACGCCGGGGACTCGAATTGCATGCGCAGCTTGGCGGCGAGGTATTTGAAGTATTCCGACAACACGACCTTGGTCGTCGCACCATTCGACCACCATGGCTCGACACGCAATCGGTCGGATACGACCGGGTACGGAATCAACGCGACGTCCGGCAGCTGGTGCGACAGTTCAGCGAGCGCACGCGGCATGTGATAGGCGGACGTCACGACGATCAAAGAATGAAAACCGTTCTTGAGCGTCCACTGCCGTGTCCCGACCGCATTGCCCAGCGTGTTGACCGCCGAATAGTCGAGATCGACGCAACAGGTCAGCATGCGATCGTAGTCGACCACCTGACGGGCGATGTCGCTTGTCGTGGTGCCGGTATAAACGCCGGAGATCAAAAGCCGCTTGGCGCGCCCGGCAGCGAGCAGTGCGAGCGCGTCGCTGACGCGCGAGTCGCCGCCGGTCAGCACCACGATGCCGTCGGCATTGCGGTTGAGTTCGACTGGTTGGTCGGGCAGATGCCAAGTGAAATAGCCAAAGCCGCCGACAAGCAGGATCGCGGCAAGGACAAAGAACTTGATGCCGATTGATCCAGCCCGGCGCCGTCTCACCGCCTTTCTAAGGCTCGGCATCCCAGCACTCCCTCGCCGCAGCGCGACCGCCAGCGGCCGCCTTCAGCTGCAAAATTATACCCCACGCGCGCATCGGCACCTGTGTCGTGCCTCACTCGATATTCTCCAGGGTATGGCCGACCGTTCGGCGGGACGCCACAGCGGTGACCAGCGCCATCAGCACGATAACGACAAACATCGCGATATACCCGGCGGGTCCGATCGCCAGGCTGCCGAACAGCGCCGCCGCCTCGTCGCCTCCTGGCGTGCCGATGAGCCAGGCATCGGCTGCTTGCAGAATTCCGAACAGCGCCATGGCGGCTCCGCCGCCAATCGCGCCGCCTTTGAGACCCAAAACCAGGAAATGCCGCTGAAACTGGCTGGCGACGAAGCTGTCGGTGGCACCGACATAATGCAGCACTTCGATGGTCGGCCGGTTGGTTGCCATGGCGCCGCGGGTGGCAAAGGTGACGGATAGTACGGTGACGGCAATAACCAGCGCGAGAATGACCATGCCGGTGGCGACCGCGGTTTCCGCCATAGTCCGCATGCGATCGATCCAACCGCGATGGTCATCGAGGCTCGCACCCGGCACCTGCGCCGCGAGCGCTGTGCGCATATCGGCGAAATTGGCGGTGCCGCCAGGCAAAAGCTTGACCACGATAATGCGTGGAATTGGCAGATCGCCAAGTGTGATGCCCGAGCCGAGCCATGGCTCGACGAGTTCTGCGGATTCCTTCCTGGTATAGGCGCGCACGTCGGCGATGCCTGGGGCCTGGCGCATGATGGCGGAAGCGGCGGCGACGTCGGCCTCCAGATCGCGTCCGGGAACGGGGCGAACTTGGATCGTCACCTCGCGCCCCACCTCCGACTGCCAATCGCTCGCTGCGCCGGCGACCAACATGGCCGCGCCGGCGGCCAGCGCGGCAAGGAACGTCATGATGGCAACGACCGCGCCCAGCGATCGTCCGGCTATTGAATCGCTCGGCACGATCGGAGTGGGCCCCCGGCGCGCGGCAATAGCCGAAACCGCTTCGCGCTCGGCCCATGATCGCGCCCCGGTGTCGAAGGGCTCACTCGTAGACATGCAATCGTCCCTCGTGCAGCACCAGACGGCGGGCGTCGTATTCGTCCATGAGCGCAATGTCGTGCGTGGCGATAACCACCGAGGTCCCCAATCGATAGAGCTCAATGAACAGCCGCAGCAGCCGCTGGCCGAGATTGGGATCGACGTTGCCGGTCGGTTCGTCGGCGAGCAACAGCTGCGGCCGTGCAATCACGGCGCGCGCAATTGCCGCCCGCTGTTTTTCGCCGCCCGACAGCACCGGGGGCAGCGCGTCCATGCGCTCGCCGAGACCGACCCATTGTAACAACTCGACAACTTCGCCGCGATACGCGGCCTCGTCCTTGCCCAGCACGCGAAACGGCAGCGACACATTTTCATATGTGGTCAGATGATCGAGCAGACGAAAGTCCTGGAAAACAATACCGATACGGCGGCGCAGCGTGGCGCGGTCGTCCTTCGTCAGCGTGGCGGTATCCCGATTGAACATCGAAATCAGACCGCGCGTGGGTTTAAGCGACAGAAATAACAGGCGCAGCAGCGAGGTTTTCCCGGCGCCCGACGGGCCGGTGAGGAACTGAAAAGAGTGAGTGTCGATGTGGAAGCTCAGGTCGCGCAGGACCTCCGGGCCGAAGCCATAGCGCAAGCCGACATTCTCAAATCGGATCACGCGGTCCTCCACCTAGTGGAGCGGATTTGACATTCGCTACCCACCTAGTCGCGAGTTCGCAGAGCGAATGTCAAATCCAAAGCTCCACTACCACTTTATACTTACTAGTGGTCCTTTGATTCTAAGATTCGCAAAACACCCCGCTGCACGGGGATGCGAATGTTAGAATCGGACCACTAGCCGGCATCGTGATTCGCCCCAGCGCCCGCAATCTAGCAGCGGAACTGCGCTAGCTCCTATGGCGTCGAAATGGCGAGCCAGGCCACCTGGCGCCGTCCTACTCCCATATTTCTATAGCGTGCTAAAATGACTTTGTTTGGAGGGTTTTATCCATGAAATTCGAAGGCAGCTGCTATTGCCGCAAAATTCGCTACGTGGCGGAAGGCGAACCTCGACTTAAGGCGCAATGCCATTGCCGCGAATGCCAGTACATCAGCGGTGGCGCGCCGAACATGTTCATGCTCGTGGCGCCTGAAGGGTTTCGTTACACAAGCGGCGAACCGCGCAAATTCTCGCGTTCCGATCTCGAAAGCCCAGTGACGCGTGAGTTTTGTGGCGAATGCGGGACCCATCTGACGACGCGACGACCGGGTCTGCCGCTGGTAATCCTAAAGGTCGGCACGCTTGATAATCCGGGTCTATTTGGCACGCCGCAAATGGCGATCTATACCGTCGACAAACAGCCCTTCCATGTCATTCCGGATGGCTTGCAGACATTTGAGCGTTTGCCTCCGCGCTAGCACCGGTACGGTCTAATCGTCCGACGCTGCGTAGGGCCGCGGCAGAGGAGCAGCCGGCAGGCCGGGATGCGACCGGCCGAAATCGGGCGCCGGTGAATCCTGGCCGATTTCGACAATCCCGCGCCGTATGGCTCGGGTCCGTTTGAAATGTTCAAACAAGGCCTCGCCGTCGCCACGGCGAATGGCGCGCGTCAATTGCGACAGATCCTCGTTGAACGTGCCCAGCATTTCCAAGACCGCATCCTTGTTGGCGAGGAAAACATCGCGCCACATGGTCGGGTCGGAAGCGGCAATGCGGGTGAAATCGCGAAAGCCGCCGGCGGAAAATTTGAGGACTTCGGACTGCGTCACTTCGGAGAATTCATCGGCGGTGCCGACAATCGTGTAAGCGATCAGATGCGGCAGATGACTGGTGATCGCCAGCACCAGGTCATGATGGTCCGGCGCCATGGTTTCAACATTGGCGCCGAGCAGGCGCCAAAACGCCGCCAGCCGCTCGGCCGCGGCGGGTTCGGTCCCTTGTGGCGGGGTGAGAATGCACCAGCGGTCAACAAAAAGTTCGGCGAAGCCGGCATCGGGGCCGGAATGCTCGGTGCCGGCGACTGGATGCGCCGGCACGAAGTGCACTCCCGCGGGCAAGTGCGGGGCCATGTCGCGGACGATCGCGGCCTTGACCGATCCAACATCGGAAACGGTCGCGCCACGCTTGAGATGCGGCGCAATCTCTTTGGCCACTTCGCCGCACGCCCCGACCGGCACGCAGGCGATGATGAGATCGGCGCCCGCCGCCGCCGCGCCGTTGCTCTCGACGACCGCATCCGCCAGCCCCAATTCAGCCACGCGCCGCCGTGTCGCCGGTGACCGCGCGGTGGCGACAATCTCGCGCACCGCGCCTTGTGCGCGCGCCGCGCGTGCGATCGACGAGCCGATCAATCCGACGCCGATCAGCGCGAGGCGGTTAAAGAGGGGTGTCGACGACACGGCCACCTCTGCACGCACGATCTGCTCCCTCCCCCCCTGTGGGGAAGGGATGGGGAGGGGGGTAATGGCTTGCGCGATCTGAGAAGGCACCCCACTCCCGACGTGCTTCGCACGTCGGCCTCCCCCACAAGGGGGTAGGCAACTTGGAACGCGTCTCGTTCCAGCGCATCACTTCTGCCCCAAAAATTCTTTGAGGGCCGCGACGACCAGGCGATTGGCTTCCTCGGTGCCCACCGTCATGCGCAACGCATTCGGCAGCTTATAGGCCGTCGTCTGCCGCAAAATGAGCCCGCGCGCGGTAAGGAAGGCGTCGGCATCCTTGGCGGTGCGTCCCTTACTTTCCGGAAAATGGATCAGCACGAAATTGGCGACGCTCGGCGTGACCTTCAGTCCGAGCTTGCCGATTTCTTGCGTCAGCCAATTGAGCCAGCGCGTGTTGTGCTCGCGCGAGCGCTCCTGGTGCTCGAGGTCCTCGATCGCGGCAACGCCGGCGGCGATGGCCGGTCCGGTGACGTTGAACGGGCCACGAATGCGATTGATCGCGTCGACGATGTGCGCGGGCGCGAACATCCAGCCGAGGCGAAGCGCCGCGAGCCCGTGGATTTTGGAGAACGTTCGGCACATGACCACGTTCTCGGAGGTGGCGACCAGTTCGATGCCGGCTTCGTAGTCGTTACGCCGGACATATTCGGAGTAAGCGGCATCGATCACCAGAAGCACATCCGGCGGCAGCCCGCGGTGCAGGCGTTTGACCTCGTCGAACGACAGACAGGTGCCGGTCGGATTGTTCGGATTGGCGATAAAGACGATCTTCGTCTTCTTGGTCACGGCGGCCAAGATGGCATCGACATCGGCTGTGTAATCCTTCTCCGGCGCGACGACGGGTTTTGCACCCGCGCCCAGCGTCACGATCGGATAGATCAGAAAACCGTGCGTCGTGTGGATCGCCTCGTCGCCGTCGACCAGATAGGCGTGCGCCAAGAGGTGCAACAGATCGTCCGAACCGGCGCCGCAGACGATGCGATCGGGATCGAGCCCGAAAGCGCGCCCGATCGCTTCGCGCAGATCGCTGGCCGCGCCATCCGGATAATCTTCGAGGTGATCGGCCCAGGCCTTATAGGCCGCGATCGCGCGCGGGCTCGGCCCGAGCGGCGTCTCGTTCGACGAGAGCTTGAACACCTTGGCCGCGCCCGGCGCACTGCTCTTGCCGGGCACATAGGCGTCGATGTCGAGCACGCCGGGGCGCGGCTGGGGACGCATGACATTCATCGCGTTCTGCACCTTAAGATTTTGCACAACTCAGAGCTCACATTATTCCTCCCCCTTTCAGGGGGAGGTGAATCAATCCAGCGATCCGCATGCGATGGCCCTCCCCCCTTCAGGGGGAGGTCAAGTGTTCGCTTTGTCCGGGATCGTATAGCGCCTTGCGTGACTGCCGACGAGGGCCGAAGAGCGGATCGAGGCGCCGCTTTTAACCAAAGCCGCAGAGACGGTATCGACGCTGCCATGCGCTACCGAGACGAGCAGCGCCGCTCCATCGAAGGCGCGGTCCGGGACGGCAATGACGTCGGCGAATTCGGCCAAGGCCCGCACGGCGGTTGCGCTCCAGCCGGACACCCGCATGCTCCACGTCTCGGTTTCGACCACCATGGCGTCGGCAGCAGCGCGGGAAATTACAAAGACCGGCAAAGCCGCCGGATGGTCGGCGCGTTCGACAAAGGGCAGCCGAGCGATGATCTTCGGTGCGCTTGCGAATTCGAGCGCAGTCCACCACGGGCCGGAGCCGGCGATGGCAAAAGCCGGAACGAGGCCGAGATCGCCTTTCGATGCCGTGACCGCTTCGACGACGGATGCTGCGCCCATATGCGGCACAAATGGCACCGTGAAGCCGAAGTGAAAACGCGCGGTATCGCGCATCAACGCGTCGCCGGTCGAGAGATCGGCGTGCACCGAGAACGGCGCTTGCACATAGGTGAAGGTCGAAATGATGACGCGCCAGATGCTTTCGGCGGTGTCGAGCGGCAGGCTGCCGTGATGCCGCTGCACCAGGCGGCGCATCATCTCGGCTTCGCGCGCCGGGCGGAACGCGGAGCCGGTCTCTTCGGTCTTCTTCACCGCGATCAGCTGGTCAATAATTTCGCCGCGTTCGATCAACAGCGCATGCATGTCCGCGTCGATGCGATCGATGTCGCGACGCAGATCGGCAAGTGACGGCGTAGTTTTGCGCGGCGATTTCGGCATCGTTTAAGTCCTGGCTTTGGCCCATTTGATAGGAGTCGTTAAGGCCGAAAGCAAAGAAAACATTGACTCCCGGGCGAAGGGGCCTATTTACGCCGGTTTGACGGCTCGCCGCGCCAGATCCGGCGTTATCCGGAAAAGGCGTTAGTCGGAAAGCACAGACAAATGGCCGATATCGGCGCAACGCTTGACCTTGCCGACCGCACGCGTGAAGCGGATGCCCCGCATTCGCCCGTCGTGCGCTTTGGCCTGGACAAGCCGCTGCGGCTCGACGCCGGCGTCGATCTCGCTCCTTTCCAGATCGCCTATCAGACCTACGGCACGCTTAACGCGGCGCGCAGCAACGCCGTTCTGATCTGCCATGCGCTCACCGGCGATCAGCATGCCGTCAACGATCATCCGGTGACCGGCAAACCCGGCTGGTGGGAGACCATGGTTGGGCCGGGCAAGCCGATCGATACTGAGCGTTATTTCGTCATCTGCCCGAACGTGGTCGGGGGCTGCATGGGCACTTCCGGACCGGCCTCGACCAATCCGGCGACCGGCATGCCCTGGGGTCTCGACTTTCCGGTCATCACCGTGCGCGACATGGTTCGCGCCCAGGCAATGCTGCTCGATCATCTCGGCATCGAATCGCTGTTCGCTGTGACCGGCGGCTCGATGGGCGCCATGCAGGTGCTGCAATGGGCTGCTACCTATCCGCGCCGGGTGTTCGCGGCGCTGCCGATCGCCGGTTCGACCCGGCATTCGGCGCAAAACATCGCCTTTCACGAAGTCGGCCGCCAGGCGGTCATGGCCGATCCGGACTGGCGCGGCGGACGCTATTTTGCCGAAGGCACCAATCCGCGCCGCGGGCTCGCGGTTGCGCGGATGGGCGCGCACATCACATATCTTTCCGACGCGGCGCTGCATCGCAAATTCGGCCGCCGCTTTCAGGATCGCGACAACCCGACCTTCTCGTTCGACGCCGACTTTCAGGTGGAATCCTACTTGCGCCACCAGGGCATCACCTTCGTCGAGCGGTTCGACGCCAATTCCTATCTCTATCTGACCCGCGCGATGGACTATTTCGATCTCGCCGCGGACTATGATGGAGTCGTGGCGGAAGCTTTTCGCGGCGCGCCGACGCGGTTCTGCGTGATCTCGTTCACCAGCGATTGGCTGTTCCCGACGCCGGAATCGCGCGCCATCGTGCATGCGCTCAATGCCGCCGGTGCACGCGTTTCGTTCGCCGAAATCACGACCGACAAGGGCCACGACGCTTTCCTGCTCGATGAGCCGGAATTGTTCGCGATCGTACGCGGCTTCCTCGACGGCGCCGCCAAGGCGCGCGGTCTGCCGGCACGATGAGCATGTTGTCCCGCCTCAAATACGATCTCACCATGGCCGAGGCCGCGCGCGGCCCCGGCGGCTCGCGCGTCGACTTGCTGGTGGTCGCCGACATGGTGGCGCGCGGTGCGCGCGTGCTCGACGTCGGATGCGGCGACGGCGAATTGCTGCGGCTTCTGGAAAGCCGCGGCGTCGACGGTCGCGGCATCGAACTCTCGCGCGAGGGCGTCAACGAATGCGTCGCAAAGGGACTCGCCGTGGTCCAGGGCGACGCCGATACCGACCTCGAAGATTATCCCGACGACGCTTTCGATTACGTCATCCTGTCGCAGACGCTGCAGGCGACGCGCCGGCCGCGCGTGGTGCTTGAGCACATGCTGCGCATCGGCCAACACGGCATCGTGTCGTTTCCGAATTTCGGCCACTGGCGCATCCGGTTGCAGATCTTTTTCGGCGGGCACATGCCGCGCACCGACAATCTGCCCTATGCCTGGTACGAGACGCCGAACATCCATTTCTGCAGCATCAAGGACTTCCGCGAATTGTGCCATACGGCCGGCGCCAAGATGGAGCAAGCGGTGGCGCTCAATGCCTGGGGCGGACGCATGCGGCTGAAAATGCCATGGTGGTTCTGGAATCTGTTCGGCGAGCAGGCGGTATTTTTGCTGAGCCGGCGGGGTTAAGCACTCGGATTAGGGCGCGTA
This sequence comes from Xanthobacteraceae bacterium, assembly GCA_049286035.1. Classification (GTDB taxonomy): domain Bacteria; phylum Pseudomonadota; class Alphaproteobacteria; order Rhizobiales; family Xanthobacteraceae; genus BOG-931. Next base: position 2,427 of record JBAQBC010000246.1, on the reverse strand, counting down.
CTCACAAATGTGCCGTGTCCGCTTTACTCCGGAAAGCAGACATCGCTGCGCGCGACTGCGATGTCCGCTAAGTGCCAAAAGCAGACTCATGCACTGCAACAAACAGTTGCCTATTCGATCGGCAATGGCGAGTAAGTATAATCGTCCCGAGCGCTTTTCTCGTATGCATTGATGCTGGAGGCAATAAATGGAGATTCACACCGTGCAAGGTGCGGCAGGCGTAAAATTGCACGTGCGCGAGTACGGAAAATCGAGCGGAGTTCCGATCCTGCTAATTCATGGATGGTCGCAAAGCCATCTCTGTTGGGCGAAGCAATTCGAAAGCGCACTCAAGGACGAGGCACGCATTGTCGCTCTCGATCTTCGCGGCCACGGGATGTCAGATGCGCCGGCTGAGACCGATCAATATACCGATGGCGACAAATGGGCGGATGACATCGCCGCCGTCATCGATCGGCTTGAGCTTGAGCGACCGATATTGGTCGGCTGGTCATATGGAGGCTGTGTCATTTCGGACTATGTGCGCAAAAACGGCCAAGACAGGATTGCAGGGATCAATTTTGTGGACGCCGCCGTCGTAATTGGCCCGAAGGCGGTTGGTTCACTTGTGGGCCCCGGCTTTCTGGAGAACGCGCCGGGCGCCTGTCAGGACGACCTCCCGACCAACATTGCGGCGATTCGTAGATTTTTGCGTGCATGCATCGTCAAGCCAATTTCGCAGGACGATTTCGAGGAAATTCTGGCCTTCAATATGGTTGTGAAACCGAGTGTACGGCGCGCTTTGCTGCAACGCGAACTCGATTTTGCATCACTCCTTGAAGGAATTACGGTGCCCGTCCTCGTTACTCATGGCCGCTCGGACACACTGGCGTTGCCCGCGATGGCTGAATACGTACTGAGGCACTGCGAAACCGCGGAAGTGTCATGGTACGAGGGCGTTGCACGCCCCATTTCTGGAAGAGCCGCTGCGCTTCAACACTGAGCTGAAACGTTTCGCCGCGAGTGTACACTACTAAGAGATGTCCAATTTGGGTCACCAGCGGACATCCAGCGATGTCCGCGGCACGTCTGCTTCACCCCTATAATCAGACATTGATCAGCGGCTTATGTACGTCGGCTTCAGGTGCTCGTCGCAATTTGGCCGTTGATCGCGTGACAAGAGCGACGTTTAGATCATTTAACACGATCTGAAAGCGATCAGTAGAACACGAGCGGTCGGCTAAATCTAAATTTTTACGACACACTCTATGCTCACTGGTCGAAGGCTCAATGGCCGTAGTGGGATAAACAATGCCAGACGAGCATGGTCTATTAAAGCAAAGCAGACAACGACTCAATCCAACGCTGATCGCCCGCTGTCTAATTTCATTCAGCGGACATTCATGTGCGCGAGCCCCTAATACGTCGCGGGCCTGTAGGGTTTGCAGTCGTCATCGACTGAACTTTGAAATCCGCCATTGCTTCGCGGAGAAACTTGAGAGGGGACGGGGGTGAAGAGGCCGCGGCGACTCGCTGTATTAGCGGCATTGTGCGGAACGGTCGCTCTCGCCGGTTGGGTCGGGGCCGGGCCCGCTAGCCTCGGTTTGCTCGGCATCGAGAGCGACGGAGCGCCGAGCGAGGTCAGTCGGGCAACGTCTGCGACCGCCGGCGCCAAACACAACGCACCCCGAGCAACAGCTCTGGGCGAGCATGGCGTCTCCGTTGCCGATATCGCGAGCGGCAGCGCCGCTTTGTCCGACCCTCCTCCGATGCCGCAGTCAGCCACGCCACCCGCGCTGTTCGCGGCGGTGAGTCCGACTGATCCTGTGCAGAACGCCGCCAAGCCGGCCGTAAACTCCGAAGCTCTCGATGCGTGCCCCGAGCCGGACGTCTGCGTCGACCAATACCTCTGGTCACTGTACGAGCGGACGCCAAAAGTCGACACCGTCAAGGTGGAGGAGCGGATCAAGGTGAAGATCAAGAACAAGGGCAAGACGCGGACCATCGTCAAAACTCTGACGAAGTACATTACCGAGGACTTCGGGTGGAAGGATCCAAAAGCCGCGCAGAAAGCTGGCATGTCGTTGAAGGACTACGTGATCGGAGGCATGGATCGGGACTTCAGAGGGAAGCTGTATAATGCTCTTCGCGCGATCGAGGACGCCGGACTTTCGCCTGGCATAACCAGCGGTTTCCGCGATGATTACCGGCAAGAGCTCGCAAACGGCAACAAGGCTGCGCCGGACAGCTCATACCACGGCGGCAGTCGCCGCGGTGGCTATGGTCATGGGCTTGCCGCCGATCTCGTGAGCGTGAGGGGTGAGACGCGTGCGGAGAGATGCACGTGGAGTGAAATCTTGTGGAAATGGATCGACGCGAACGAAAAAGAACTTGGGATCGGGCGACCGTATCTCGACAAGGATCCACCGCATGTTGCGCCGATTGATG
>JBAQBC010000245.1:0-1507 GCA_049286035.1 Xanthobacteraceae bacterium | reverse complement strand
ATGGGCATGGTGATGTTTTTGCCGAACGGGATCGTGTCGTTGCTGCAAAGACGGGGGATCGATGTCCCCTGAACTTCGCCCCCTGCTTGTCGTCAACTGCCTGGTCAAGCGCTTCGGCGGCTTTCGCGCGCTCGATGCGCTGAGCTTCAGCCTCGATGCCGGCGAAATTCTCGGCTTGGTCGGACCGAACGGGTCTGGCAAGACCACCTGCATCAATGTCATCTCCGGCCTCTACCGGCCGGACGGCGGCGCGATCCATTTCGAGGACCGCTCGATCGGCGGCTTGGCATCGCACCGGCTCGTCCATGCGGGGATCAACCGCACTTTCCAGGTGCCGCAGCCGTTCCTCACCCTAACCGTGCGTGAAAATGTCGAGATCGCGATGGCATACGGGCGCAGTCGCGATCGCATTGGCGATGCCGACTCGCTGCTTTCCTCGCTCGATCTCATTGCCTTCGCCGATCGACCGGCCGGCCAGCTCAACAGCGCCCATCAAAAGATGCTCGATCTCGCGCGCGCGTTGGCGACCGGCCCGCGGCTGTTGCTGGTCGACGAACTTGCCGCCGGACTGAATCCGGCGGAACTCGACCGCATGGCGACTAAGCTCAAGGAGTTGGCGCGCTCCGGGATTGCGCTGCTTGTCGTCGAGCACCTGATGGGATTCATCGATCAGATTACGGATCGCCTCATCGTCATGAACGCAGGCAAGGAGATTTTCGAAGGCCGGCTGGCGGAAGCGTCCCGCAATCCGCAGGTCGTCGAGGTTTTCCTCGGAGACGAGAATGCAGCGTGACGCGGCGCGACCGCTTCTCGAGGTCGCCGGCCTCGCTGCCGGCTACCAGCGCCTGCAGGTCTTGTGGGACGTCGATCTCGTGATTCATGAGCACGAATCGGTCGTGCTGCTCGGCGCCAATGGTGCGGGTAAGACGACCTTGCTGAAAGCGATCATGAGCGTGGTCGAGGTCTGGGCCGGCCGGATCGATTTCGCCGGTGAAGACATCACGCGGCTGCGCACCGACCAGCGGGTGCGGCGCGGCATCGTCTTCATGTCGGAAACTTCGGGATTTCCCGGCCTCACCATCGAGGAGAATGTCCTTATCGGCGCGCAGTTTTTGACGAAGAACCGCGCACGGCAACGAATCGACGAACTCTACGCGGTGTTTCCGGCCCTTGGGGAGCGCCGCCGCGCGCTTGCCGGCAGCCTGTCCGGCGGCCAGCGCAAGATGCTGGGAATCGCCAAGGCTCTGGTCGGTAATCCGCGTCTGCTGATTATGGATGAGCCTTCGGCCGGCCTGTCGCCGCGCTATGTCAAGGAGGTAATCGGGGTGCTCGCGCAGTTCCGCGACAAACAGCTTGCCCTCCTGATTGCCGAGCAGAACGTGAAATTCTTGGTGCTTGCCGACCGGGTCTATACGCTCGACAATGGCCAAATCGGCTTCGCCGGCACGGTCGCGGCGATGCAGGAAAACGATGCACTGCGCCGCGCCTATTTCGGTTTGAAATAATC
>JBAQBC010000244.1:0-2979 GCA_049286035.1 Xanthobacteraceae bacterium | reverse complement strand
GCACGAGCTTCCCGATTGCGCTCGAAGGCGCGCTCAAGCTCAAGGAAATTTCCTACCTGCATGCCGAAGGCTATGCGGCCGGAGAGCTCAAGCACGGGCCGATTGCGCTCGTCGACGAGAACATGCCGGTGATCGTGATCGCACCGGCCGACAAGGTGTTCGAAAAGACGTTTTCCAACATGCAGGAGGTGGCCGCGCGCGGCGGGCGGCTGATCGTGATGACCGATGCCGAAGGCGCGCGCGCCGCGAAAGCCGACGCCATGGTCACGCTCACTTTGCCGACGGTGCATCCGGCGGTGGCGCCGATCGTCTATGCGGTTCCGGTCCAGCTTTTGGCCTATCACACCGCGGTGCTGATGGGCACGGACGTCGATCAGCCGCGCAACCTGGCCAAATCGGTGACGGTAGAATAAATCGCTTGTCCTGCATGCCGGCGCGCCGTGCAAATCGGGCCGGTGGCGTATATATCCTGCGTTTGCACGAAACAGAGAGCGAGAGTGGCGCCGCTACCGCAATGACGAACGACGATACCATCAGCACGCGGGCGACCAGCACGGCCAAATCGCCGCCTGGCATCGTCAGCCGCATCCGTACTTATTTCCTCACCGGCCTAATCGTCGCCGGTCCGGTCGCCATCACGCTGTGGCTGGTCTGGTGGTTTGTCACCTGGGTCGACGGCCTGGTGCGGCCGTTCATTCCGCGCGCCTACCGTCCCGAGACCTACTTGCCGGTGGAAATTCCAGGATTGGGCCTGATCATTGCGTTTGCGGCGCTGACGCTCTTAGGCTTTTTCACCGCGAACTTCGTCGGGCGCAAGCTCGTCGATTTCGGCGAAAGCATTTTAAGCCGCATGCCGGTGGTGCGGCCGATCTATCGCACCGCCAAGCAGATTTTCCAGACGCTGTTTTCGAAATCGGAATCGAGCTTCCGTCGCGTCGCGCTTGTCGAATTTCCTTCGCCCGGCATGTGGTCGCTGGTTTTTCTCACCCAATCCCCGACCGAGCAGATCGCGGGCCGCCTGCCGGCCAGCGAATACGTCTCGGCGTTCATGCCGTGCACGCCCAATCCGACCACCGGATTCTTCTTTTATGTGCCGAAAGGTGACGTGATCGAACTCGACATCACGGTCGAACAGGCGATGACGGTGATCATGTCAGCCGGGATCGTGCAGCCCGCCAGTCCATCGCATGCGCCGGCGCAGCTCGCCGCGCTGGCCGAAACCGCGCGCGCGGCGCAGGCGGCGCGCAAAGCCGAGACGACAACGGCGAAGTGATTGAAGCAAGCCCACGCCTGCAAATGACCGCCATCCTGAGGTGCGAGCGCAGCGAGCCTCGAAGGATGACCCACTCGGGGCCGTCGCCCTCGTCGGGCGAAGCGCCGCCGACATGGGGAGAAGCTTTTAAGGACGGTGACCGTGCGACCGTCCCAGCGCAAGCGCCGGGGAGATGCCACGGCGTCAGGTAGCGGGTAGGGGTTCGCGGAAAAATTGCATGCCGGGGGGTGTTGTGTGCCCTAAATCTCTCGCTCGCTTAACCCGGACTTCGGGCCGCCGAAAAAATAGAACCCGCGAAACTTCCTGACCCTGCCCGCGCGGTTTTGTCATAACTCCGCGCCGTGACCTGACGTTACTACCTCCGCGCGGCTACCCGATGTCCGCTCTTCCCCCAAAAGCGGACATTCGGCGGCGCTATTGTGATGTCCGCTAAGTGCCCAAAAGGGGACTCGTGCACTGCAGCAAAGAAAGCTATTCGATCACCTCGTCGGCGATCTGCTGGAGATGCACCGGCACGTCGAGGCTTAACGCCTTCGCGGTCTTGAGGTTGATGACGAGCTGATACTTTGTCGGCGCCTGCACCGGCATGTCGGCTGGCTTCTCACCTTTCAGGATGCGGTCGACGTAGCCGGCCGCGCGGCGATACAGGTTGATCCGGTCAGGCCCATATGAGAGCAGGCCGCCATTCGCGACGAAGGCGCGGTCGAAATACATGGCGGGGAGCTTGTACCGCGCCGCCAGCGTGATGATCAGTTCGCGATTAACGAACCCTGGTCCGCCGGCGGTCACGATCAGACCGCCATTCGGAGATCGTGCGAAGGTCGTAATGACGCGCTCGATCTCGTTGGCGTCGCGCTTGTTGAACGAGCTAACCTCCACCCTGAGTGATGGCGCCACGGCCTGAATGACACCGAACTGGGCAGGACCGGTAGGTATGTCAGGATCTCCAAGGACCGCTACTCGCGTTACGCCAGGCGCGATTTGCTTGAGCAGTTCCAGCCACTTTCCGCTGATGCTGTATTCGAAAAGCATGAAGCCGGTGGCGTTGCCGCCCGGGCGAGCCAAACTTTCGACGAAGCCACCGGCGACTGGATCGGCGATGATCGGGAACACGATCGGCACGGTGCGCGTCGCCTGCATCAGTGCCCCTACGGTCGTGGTGCCGGGTGCTAGAATGACGTCCGGCGCGAGCGCCACCAATTCTGCCGCCTGTCTGTAAATCTCGGCCAGATTGGCCGTGGCCCAGTGGATGTCGATCCGCATGTTGCGGCCGTCGACCCAGCCCAGTTCTTGCAACGCCTGTCTGAAGGCAGTGACCCAGGGTTGATATTCTGGGTCGTCCTTGGCGATGGGCAGGAGAACACCGACGCGCCGTTGACGATCCGGCTGCTGCGCGCGCGCAGCGATCGGCCATCCGATGGCTCCAGCAATTCCTTTAACGAAATCACGTCGCCGCATTGCCAGCCCCAAAGCTCCGAGCAAGGCATCGTAGCGGGTTAAACTGGCCGGCTGGAAGTGGCTAAAACAGCGGGTAGCATGTCCGCCATGGGTCATAAGCGGACATTGCGGCGAGTCTACATGATGTCCGCTTCTCTAATCGGCCGGTTGAGGTCAAGCGCTTTCAGACTCACCACGACTGCGATGTCGATGTCACTTGCGGGCTCGCGCTTCTCTTCGGAATCGGCGCCAAGGCCTTTCCATCATGG
>JBAQBC010000243.1:0-7347 GCA_049286035.1 Xanthobacteraceae bacterium | reverse complement strand
AGCCGCGGCAGCAGCGGCGGCCGCAGCGGCGGCGGCTTCGGCGGCGGCCTTCATTTCTTCGGCGTAGCCGGACGGCGGCACCACCGTGACAAGCGTGATGTCGCGGCCGGCGACCGCGCGAACGCCTTCCGGCAGCGTGATGTCGCTAAGGTGCTTCGAATGATTGATCTCGAGCCCGCTGACATCGACTTCGATGCCGCTTGGGATCGCATCGGCCAGGCAACGCACTTCGACGGTGTGCGTAACAATGCTGACAGTGCCGCCGCGCTTGACGCCGGGCGACTGATCGGCGCCGCGTACGTGGATCGGGATGTTGACCCGGATGGTGGCGCCCTCGCCCAGCCGCATGAAATCCACATGCAGCGGCAAATCGCGCACCGGATCGAGCTGGAAATCACGCGGGATAACGCGGTGCTTCTCGCCGTCCACCTCAACCTCGTGGATCGTCGTCAGGAAGCGCCCGGCATAGATGCGTTGGTGCAGATCGGCATAGTCGAGCGAAATCGACAGCGGCGGCTTGCCGTCGCCATAGATGATTCCGGGTACGCGGCCAGCGCGACGCGCGGCCCGGGCGGCCCCCTTGCCTGCCCGCGAGCGTGTCGCCGCCTTGATCAGATTGACGGTCGCCATCGTATATCCTCGTGTTAAGCCTTGTAATGTAAAGGAAATTCCGCGTCAGCCTCCAGGGGTGCCGGTGATGCCGCGGAAGCCAGCGCTTATAACGGCGCGATCAGCGGAAAACAAGGAAATGCCGCAACGCCTAGAGCGTCGCGGTTATCACCCGGGAAATGCCGGTCCGCACTAGAGACTCGGCCTATCGATATTGGGGCTCGCCGCCGGCGCGGGCTTCCCTGCCGGCCCGGTCACGGGCGTCAGTTGCGCCAGTCTTGCTTCGAGCGCGGCAAGGCGTGCCTTGAGCGCTTCGCCGTCCTCGCGCGCGATCCGCGCCATCTCCTTGACGGCTTCGAACTCCTCGCGCTTGACCACATCGAGATCGCGCAGAAAGCGCTCCGTCTGGTTGCGGAACAGCGTCTCGAATTCGCGGCGGACGCCCTGCGCAACGCCGGCTGCATCATTCATCAGCCGGGCAACTTCATCGAAAAACCGATTCGTCGTCTGCACCATGCTCGCCTCCGCAGCCTTTAAATGCTACCTGAGCCCGCGCCCAGCTTAGAAACAATGGCAATGGTGCAGTCCAGCCGCAAGGGGCACTCGGCGCGCCGGGAGCCCGGCCACAAAACCGTATGAGTAACCGCAATAGAACGACACGCGGCCGACCTTTTTGTCACCCTGAGGTGGCCGCCAACGGGTCCGGCTCGAAATGGCCGGCCCGATGACAAGCCCCGCGGCCCTCGAAGGGTGACTGCGTTGGTGTCATCCTTCGAGGCTCGCTGCGCTCGCACCTCAGGATGACGTTATTTAGTTTCTGTCGACTGAGGAAAATTGAATGTTAGTTCTTCCCGTCATTCCGTTTCCGGCAATCAATCCGGTCCTGATTTCCGTCGGCCCGTTTGCGGTGCGCTGGTATGCGCTGGCCTATATCGTCGGGATTATCGGCGGCTGGTTTTATGCACGCGCAATTATTTCGTCGCAAAAGCTGTGGGGCGGCCCTGCCCCGCTCAGCGTCACCGATTTCGACGACTTCGTCATTTGGATCACGCTCGGCATTATTCTCGGCGGCCGCCTTGGTTATGTGCTGTTCTATAATCTTGCGCATTTCGCCGCCAATCCGGTTGAGATCCTGCAACTCTGGAATGGCGGCATGTCATTTCACGGCGGGGTCACCGGCTGTGTCCTCGCCATCGTCCTGTTTGCACTGCGCCGCGGCATTCCGATGCTGTCGCTCGGCGACGTGACTGCGGCCGTGGCGCCGATCGGATTATTCCTCGGCCGCATCGCCAATTTCATCAACGGCGAATTATGGGGTCGTCCCACCGACGTTCCTTGGGCCATGGTGTTCCCGCACGGGGGACCACTTCCGCGTCACCCAAGCCAGCTCTACGAGGCGGCGCTCGAGGGCGTCGTGCTGTTCGTTATCGTTGGTTTGCTCGTTCGCTCCGGCGCATTGAAGCGGCCCGGCATCGTCACCGGTGTGTTCGCGATCGGCTATGGCGCGGCGCGGATCAGTTGCGAATTCTTTCGCGAGCCGGACGTTCAACTTGGCTTTTTATGGGGCGGCCTGACGATGGGGATGCTGTTGTCGATTCCATTGATACTTTGCGGCATCGCCATTCTCATCGTTGCTTTCCAGCGTCTGCCGAAGCCAAAAAATGGCTGACGCAGCCGCCCCGCTGCTCGATGAAATCCGACGGCGGATCGCGGTCGGCGGGCCAATGCCGGTCGCCGATTATATGCGGCTGTGCCTCACGCATCCGGAGCACGGCTACTACGTCAAGCGCGATCCGCTCGGTGCCGGTGGCGATTTCATCACCGCGCCGGAGATCAGCCAGATGTTCGGGGAGCTGATCGGTGTCTGGATAGCGGCGCTCTGGCGGCAGATGGGCGCGCCGGAAAATTTTCGCATCGTCGAGCTCGGGCCCGGGCGCGGCACGCTTATGGACGATGCGTTGCGCGCGACCAAAGCGGTGGGCGGATTTCGCGAAGCCGCGGTGGTGCATCTCGTCGAAATCAGTCCGGCGCTGCGCGAAGTTCAGGAGCGGCGGCTTGCGAAAACCGGGCTGGCGATGTTGTGGCACGACCGGCTCGAAGACGTGCCCGGCGGCCCGAGCATCATCGTCGCCAACGAGTTCATCGATGCGCTGCCGGTACATCAGGCCGTCAAAGGGGAGGATGGCTGGCACGAGCGCGTGGTCACCGTGGGCGCCGAGGGCAACCTCGCCTTCGATACCGCGCGCGAGCCGTTGCGATTCTTCGAAACCTCGCTGCCGCGCTTATTGCGCCAGGCCCCGCTCGGCTCAATCTATGAATGGCGCGCCGATACCATCGCGCTCGAACTCGGCCGCCGGACCCGCGACGAAGGTGCCGCCTTGATCATCGATTACGGTCACGCCCATTCGGGATTGGGGGATACGCTGCAGGCAGTTGCCCGGCATTCCTTCACCGATCCGTTGCGCGCTCCGGGAATGGCCGACTTGACCGCGCACGTGGATTTCGAGGCGCTGGCGCAATGCGCCGAGACGATGGGCGCACGCATCCACGGGCCGATACGGCAGCGCGATCTGTTTCTCCGCCTCGGCATCGAGAAACGCGCCGCCGCGCTGAAGTCGGCCGTTTCGGAAGAGAAAGCCGCCGACATCGAAATCGCATTCTCCCGTTTGATCTCGGGTGGTGTGCGCGGCATGGGCGAATTGTTCAAAGCCATCGCGATTGCAGCGCCGAAGCTCGGTCCATTGCCTGCTTTTGAGACAACACCATGAAGATCGAGGCGGCATCGCTGACACTGACCGGAATCCGCCACGCCTTTTTCACGCGCTCGGGCGGCGTTTCCACCGGGCTTTACGCAAGTCTTAATGGCGGTGTGGGCTCGCAGGACGACGCCGGCAAGGTCGTGGAAAATCGCGCCCGCATGGCGGCAGCGCTGGGAGTGGAGCCGCGGCGGCTGCTCACGGCCTATCAATCGCACTCGCCCAACGTCGTCGTCGCCGAAGCGCCGTGGACGACCGGAAACCGGCCGCAAGCGGATGCCATCGTCACGCGCATGCGCGCGCTCGCGATCGGAGTGACCACGGCGGACTGCGGGCCGGTCTTGCTAGCCGATCCGCGGACCGGCGTGATCGGCGCCGCCCATGCCGGCTGGCGCGGGGCCCTGACCGGGGTCATCGAAGCGACCGTCGCGGCAATGGAACGGCTTGGCGCGGCGCGAGGCCAGATCCGGGCGGCAATCGGCCCGATGATTCGGCAGACAAGTTACGAGGTCGGGCCCGATCTCGTTGCCCGGTTTCGGGCCGAAGATCCGGCCGCGAGCCGCTTCTTCGCCCCGGCTAAGCGCGAGGCCCACGCCATGTTCGACCTCGCCGGCTATATCGCCGCCCGGCTCAAGCGCGCCGGCATAACGGCGGTGGAAGATACCGAACTGTGCACCTATGCCGATCCCGAGCGATTTTTCAGCTATCGGCGGACCACGCACCACGCCGAAGCCGATTATGGCCGGCACGTCAACGCGATCGCGTTAACGGATCGCTAGTCAATCAGTCGACGCCCCCTCGCCATCGCCATCCCAGCCGGATTGCAGGCCGCCGTCAGCCTGCGGTTAAGGCATTCTGTCAAAATGGGAAAAACCGCCGGGGGAAAGGTTTTGATTCATATTGCCAGCCTCAGACGCGGCTTGTATCAGGGCTATCTGTCATTGCGAGCGAAGCGAAGTAATCCAGGATTCAAATTGCATTTTAAGGTCTGGATTGCTTCGTCGCTTAGGCTCCTCGCAATGACGAAGGAGAGCTGGGGATGACGGGCAAGAACGGAGCGATCAAGCTCGTCGCCGGCAATGCCAATCCTGCGCTCGCCGAGGCCATCAGCAATTACATCGGCGCGCCGCTGACCAAAGCCGTGGTTCGGCGCTTTGCCGACATGGAAATCTTCGTCGAAATCCTGGAGAACGTACGCGGCGCCGACGTGTTCGTGATCCAGTCGACCTCGTATCCCGCCAACGATCATCTGATGGAATTGCTGATCATCATCGACGCGCTGCGGCGCGCGTCGGCGCGGCGCATCACCGCTGTCATTCCGTATTACGGTTACGCGCGGCAAGACCGCAAACCCGGACCGCGCACGCCGATCTCGGCCAAGCTCGTCGCCAATCTCATCACCCATGCCGGCGCCGACCGCGTGTTGACGCTCGATCTGCATGCCGGCCAAATCCAGGGCTTCTTCGATATTCCCACCGACAATCTTTTTGCCGCGCCGGTGATCACGCGCGATATCCGGCAACGCTTCGATCTGAGCAAAGTCATTGTGGTGTCGCCGGACGTCGGCGGCGTCGTGCGGGCGCGCGGTCTCGCCAAACGGATCAATGCTCCGCTCGCGATCATCGACAAGCGCCGCGAGCGGCCCGGCGAATCCGAAGTGGCAAACGTGATCGGCAATGTTGCAGGCGGCATCTGCATCTTGGTGGACGACATCGTCGACTCCGGCGGCACTCTGGTGAATGCCGCCGACGCGCTGCTCGATAAGGGCGCCAAAGAGGTTTACGCCTATATCACCCACGGCGTGTTGTCCGGCGGCGCCGTCGCCCGCATCGGCAAATCGCGGCTGAAAGAGCTGGTCATCACCGACTCGATTCAACCGACCAAAGCGGTAACCGAGGCAAAAAACATTCGCGTCCTGGCGATTGCGACACTGATCGGCGAAGCCATCAGCCGCACCGCGGCCGAGGAATCGGTCTCCAGCTTGTTCGACTGACTGCGGCGATCTACGAGCCCGCATGTCGCTGTAGCTAGAAGCCTCAATTTGGTCTTTACGCACCCGGGCAATCGATGTTCCGAACATCAATCAGGCGCAAGATCGTCGGCATCGCGATGGGACTGGTCGTCCTCATGGTGGCCACGTCCGTCCTGTCGATGGTGATGGCGAGCAAAGTCGGCCGCCTCTTAGATGAACTCAACAACAAATATATTCCGGCTTACGGTCATTTGGCGCGCGCAAATATTCGATCTCTCGAACGGTCGCTTGCACTACGCCGCATGGCCATGGCGAAAATGCAGAACCATCCGGATGAAGCAAGTTACACGGAACGGCTGCAGATTTATCAACAATCCGAGAATAAGATTGAGGAAGAAGCGGACGCCGCGCGCAAACTTATCGCCTCGATCATCGCCGATGTCAGCACGCCGTCAGACGATGTAGCGCTCACCCGCATCGACACCAACATCGATAACGCAGTAAACGACCTCAATCGGCACCTGAACCAAGAAAGCGCTCAACTTCTGAGCCAGCTTGAATCGAAGGATTTTGACGAAGCCAGACGCACGCTGGCGCGGACGGATGAGGTTCGTGATGAATTCAATCAGAAACTCGATCAAATACGCGCCGAGATGCTGGGCCAGGTGAATGCGAGCGCGTCAGTGGTGTTGCGCAATCAGCAACATGCAATTCTGATTACGATCGTTGTGACTGCCCTTGCCGCCGCACTCGGATTGCTTTTCGCAATCCTCGTGAGCGGCGGCATTACGCGTCCGGTCCGATTACTGCTCCAGAGTACCCGCGAGGTCGAAGCCGGCCACCTTGACCGGTCGATCGAGGTCATCACCGCCGATGAAATTGGCCAACTCTCGGCCGCGTTCAATCGCATGGTCGAGCAATTACGTCACAAGGAGCGCATCCGGGAGACGTTTGGCAGATATATCGATCCGCGGGTCGTGGAGGGGTTGATCAATCAGCCGAAACTGGCGGCCGCCGAAGGACAGCGGCGCGTCATGACCATCATGTTTTGCGATATGAAGGGATTTACGACGCTGAGCGAAGGAATGACGCCGCAAGGCCTTGTGAAGGTTATGAATCGCTACTTGTCGACCATGTCGGAGCCGATCCATCGCCATGGCGGCGTGATCGATAAGTATATCGGCGACGCCATAATGGCGTACTGGGGTCCGCCCTTTGTCGAGGAAGCGGACGAGAGCCAATTCGCGTGTCTCGCAGCTACCGAAATGATCAAGCGGATTGGCACGCTGCGCGAGGAAGTGACGGAACTCTTGGGCGTTCGCGTCCTCCCGACCGAATGCGATGTTCGGATCGGCGTCGCCACTGGCGAAGCCCTGGTCGGCAGCATCGGTTCAGAGATCATGATGAACTACACGGTCATGGGCGACACCGTTAATCTCGCAGCGCGGCTCGAGGCCGCGAACAAGCTCTATGGCACCCGCTCGCTGATTGCTGAAGCGACGGTGGCGAAGACCGATGACGCAATTCAATTTCGTGAAATTGACCGGTTGATGGTGGCGGGCCAAACGCAACCGCAAGCGGTTTTCGAGCTGTTGGGTCGAAAGGACGAACTGACAGCAAAACAAGATTTATTGCGAACGCGTTACGCGGACGGGCTCCTGGCCTATCGGGCACAACGCTGGGACGAGGCGCGCGCCGCATTCCATGCCGTATTGGAAGCGGTCCCGACCGACGGACCGTCGGCGACGCTGCTCAGCCGCATCGATCATTTACAGCAACATGCGCCGGGCGCCGATTGGGACGGGTCGTGGCGCCTTGAGAACAAATAAGCCGACATGTCGACTATTGGCACAAAGCGGACATCCAACCAATCTCGCCCGCCAATGTCCGCTTCTCTAATCGGCCGTTTGGGGTCAAGCACTTTCAGACTGTCCACCGCTGCAGTGTCGATGTCACTCACGGGCTCGTGCTTCTCTTCGGAATCGGCACCAAGGCCCTTCCATCATGGGA
>JBAQBC010000242.1:0-3641 GCA_049286035.1 Xanthobacteraceae bacterium | reverse complement strand
GTTGAGCAGCCGACCAAGTTCGAGTTTGCCATCAACGCCAAGACGGCAGCGGCTCTCGGCCTGACAATTCCGCAGACGTTTCTTGCCACCGTTGACGAAGTCCTCAAGTGAGACAATGGCGCGCGGCCGCGACACCGCCAACGGCACAGACGGGAGCGCATTTGCCGCCGCGTCTGGCGCACAGACGAGGTCGTTGATTAGCAACGGAACGTCTGGGTTTGGGACTTTGCGGACATCAAAGCCGCGCTGATCGACGTCTGATGTTGGGGTAAGAGCGGACGTTGCCCGAATGCACGCTGATGTCGGTTTCTGACCCAAAGCGGACATCGTAGCTGCGGTTCCGCGCTCAAACTCCACTGCTCAAACGTCCAGTGGCGCGGCGCCGAATGACGCGGCCGAAGCGGTTTTCTGCCAACCACGTTCTGGCTATGCTTCATTGGCGAGCAATGGACCGCTGCGATGGCTGTTGCCGAAAAGATTGGCGCCGCAGCGCAGGCGCCAACGACACACGCCTGGGCGCCGGCAGCGCTCGCGTGCACGGGCATCGTTTTTGGCGACATCGGCACGAGCCCGCTCTATACGCTCAGCGTCGCCGCAAAGGTCGCAAGCCCCGCCGGAACCGTGGCGCCCGATGCGGTGCTCGGAATCGTGTCACTGATTTTTTGGTCGCTAATCGTCGTCATTTCCATCAAATATGCAATCCTGATCATGCGCGCCGACAACCACGGCGAGGGTGGCATCCTTGCCCTTCTTGCATTGATCAGCCCGCGGCGCGCGAGGCAGAGCCGGCGACGCGCCGTCATGGTTGTCATCGGTTTGATTGGGGCTTGCCTGCTTTATGGCGATGGCGCCATCACGCCGGCCATCTCGGTTCTCAGCGCAATCGAGGGCATCAAGGTTTACGCGCCGCACCTTGATCACGCTGTCGTTCCGTTAACGGTCGTGATCCTCGTGTTCCTCTTTCGCATTCAGAGCAAGGGTACGTCCTGGATCGGCGGATTATTTGGGCCGGTTATGCTCGCCTGGTTTATCGTGATTGGGCTGCTCGGCATTGTCGGGATTGTGCGCTCACCCACCGTACTCGCCGCGTTGAGTCCGATGCCGGCGATCACTTATCTGTGGCATGGTGGCCGGCTCGCCTTCGCAGTTGTTGGCGCGGCTTTCCTGGCGGTCACCGGCGGGGAAGCAATGTACGCCGACATGGGACACTTTGGCCGCTTTCCGATCCGCGCCGCTTGGTTCGGCGTCGCCTTACCCGCGCTTACGCTCAACTATTTCGGTCAAGGAGGCTTGCTGCTCACCGAGCCGGAAGCAGTCGACGGGCTGTTCTACCATCTCGCTCCGGAGTGGTCGCACTACGGGCTCGTCATTCTGGCGACATTTGCGACCATCATCGCCTCGCAGGCGATCATCTCCGGTGCGTATTCACTGACGCAATAGGCCATGCAACTCGGCTTCCTGCCGCGCATGAACATCGTCCACACCGCCGGTCATGAGATCGGCCAGATCTATATTCCGTTCGTGAACTGGACGCTGGCAGCCGCTACCCTCGTCGCCGTCATCGGCTTCGGATCGTCGGACGCGCTGGCCGGTGCCTACGGCATCGCGGTCTCGTTGCTGATGGCAATCACGACCTTGATGGCGACATTTGTCGCGCTTCATTGGAAGCACAATCCATTTCTGGTCTATGGCATAAACGGAAGTCTGCTTCTCATCGACCTGATCTTCTTCGCGTCCACCTCAACGAAAGTTCTGGATGGCGGCTGGTTCCCGTTGCTCCTCGCCCTTGTGATCGCATTCTTGATGCTCACTTGGCGCAAAGGCGAACAAGTCATGGACGCCGCCCGTTTGGAGATCCGCCTGCGTTCGAAGGACCTCGTCGAGCGGATCAAGGCGGATCCACCACTTCGCATTCCAGGTACGGCGGTTGTGCTCGGCCGCATGACCAAAGGCGTGCCGCTGGCACTGACCCAGAACCTCAAGCATAACCATGTTCTACACCAGAGAGTGCTGTTGGTTGCGGTCACAATCACCGAGACGCCGCGTGTATCGGACGAAGATCGCGTCGTGGTGACGCCGATCTGCGAGGGCATGACCCGCGTCGAATTTCTCTTTGGTTTTATGGAGCAGCCGGACGTCCCCAAGGGACTCGCGTTGGCGGCCTCAAGTGGACGAATTGATAAATGTGACCTGCAGCAAGTGACTTATTATACGGGCCACGAAACGATCATCGCCTCCAGCCGGCGCTTGGGAATGGCGCGCTGGCGTGAAGAGATTTTCGCATTCATGCATCACAACGCCCAGCGACCAGGCGCATATTTCAAAATCCCGAGCGCGCAAATTATGGAGATCGGCCTCGAATTTGAAATCTGATCCGAAGCAACGAACATCGACGATCGGTCAACGTCCGCTTTTGGCACTTAGCGGACATCTCGACACGCTTAACCAATGTCCGCTTTTGCGGGTAAAGCAGACATCGCGATTTCAGCGCGGCATGTCCGCTTTTGACCCAAAGCAGACATCAGGGCCTAACTGCCATATCCTTGGCGAATGGCAGAATCGTGTGCCCCGTCACCGCTTATCTTGCCGCCGCAGTCCGACCGGCTGCCGCTAATTCGTGAGGCTTTCCGGCTCGAATGGTTGACAATCGGATGGATGACGGTTGAAGCCGTCATCGCCATCGCCGCAGGCGTAACTGCGGGTAGTCTCGTGCTGATCGCGTTCGGCCTCGATAGCGTAATTGAGTTGGCGTCGGCCGGCGTGCTCATGTGGCGTTTCTCCGTTGAGCTACGCCACGGGCAGGTGTTTTCTGAAAGGGCAGAACGAATTGCAGGCCGGATCGGCGGTGTTTTGCTATTTGCGCTGGCAGCTTACGTGACCGTAGCGGCGGGCTGGAACCTTTGGACGCAGAGCCACGGGGAGTTCTCGACGCCGGGGTTCATCGTCACGTTCATGGCAATTCCGGTCATGCGGTATCTCGCTGGCAGAAAGATCGAACTTGCCAATCAGCTTGGCAGCCGAGCGCTGAGGGCTGACGCCATGGAATCCGTCACCTGCGGGTGGTTGTCGGTTGTGGCCGTTGTAAGCCTCGGTGTGCAGGCCGTGTCTCGTGTCTGGTGGATCGACAGCGTCGGTTCTCTTGGGATCGTTTGGTTGCTCGTCAAAGAGGGGCGTGAGGCATGGCGCGGCGAGTGCTGCGCCGACTGATAAGCTGCTGAAACATCAATGGTCGAAGTTTGTACGCGAGGCGTTGACACGGGATTCGTGGCGCTCGGTTATGCCAAAGTAGCCGTCTTGGGCGTCGTTCAAGGTATCACCGAATTGCTGCCGATTTCGTCCACCGCGCATATGCGGCTGGTGCCAGCGGTGCTCGGCTGGCAGGACCCCGGTTCGGCATTTTCCGCTGCGATGCAGCTTGCCGCATTGGCCGCTGTCGTGAGCTATTTTTGGAGCGACGTGCGGGGATTAGCAGCGCATTCGGTTCAGGCGATTGCCCGTGGCCAAGTCCGTGATCGCGACCTCCGGTTCTCCCTATGGATTATCCTCGCGACCGTCCCCATCGGCATCGCCGGTCTCTTGCTGGCGTAACTTTTAAATACCTGCAATTCGCCACTTCGTGATGTCAGCGTCATCGGTTGGGC
>JBAQBC010000241.1:0-21560 GCA_049286035.1 Xanthobacteraceae bacterium | reverse complement strand
ACGGAGCGGACCCGCATGTTGAATGCCGGAGCGCTGAGTGTTTTACCCAAGCCGTTCGACGTAAGCGTTTTGATCGAGTGTCTCAATAAAGCCTTCAGCGCACCGGATCGCAGTTCTTGAAAATAGCCAATGAGCTGCTGTTTGCCAGCCCGATCTGCTTGCCGGAGTAGTTCTTGTAGGACCTTTTTGAGGTCGACGTGGGAGAGCAGTCATTCCATTGAGGGAAACGGGCGTCGCGCCCGAGAAGTGTTTGCTCAGACCTATACCAAGGGATAGACAGCATGTCCCAAGAGTCAATTTGAGCTTGTAAGATGGTGCGCTACGCAGATGCGGTGCCATATGGGCGGCCTCCCCATCCCCCGACACCCCCGGCCGCTCAGGCTTGGACATCGAACCCTAAGTGCATCTCGCACTTGGGGTTCGTTTCTTTGCGGCATTCGCTCAGGTGCCATCGGCCGTGGGGCGACGCGTGTCCTATCGGCCCAAAGCGGACATTGACCACCGTTGCTCATCGCGATCTCGATTTTATGAGTACACACTTAGTCTTGCCGGACGATGACCTTCGTGCCGACATTTACCCGGTTATACAGGTCGATCACATCATCGTTGACAAGACGAAAGCAGCCGGATGAAACGGCTTGTCCTATTGTCTCCGGGGCATTGGTGCCGTGGATGCGATAGACGGTATTGCCGAGATACATTGCGCGCGCGCCGAGCGGATTACCCGGACCGCCGGCCATAAACCGCGGCAGATAAGGCTGGCGCTCGATCATCTCCGGCGGCGGATGCCAATCCGGCCACTCCGCCTTTCGGCTGATCTGCAGAAGGCCTTGCCAGGTAAATCCCTCGCGTCCAACGCCGATGCCGTAGCGGATCGCATGCGTCGGGTCCTGAATGACGTAGAGATGCCGCTCCACAGTATTGACGATGATGACGCCGGGCGGCTGTTGTGACCGATAGAACACCAAACGCTTCTGGAAATCTTCCGGAAGGTCGGCGGAATTGCCGTGATCGATTCCTGGATCGACATCCGGCGCTGTAGGTTGGAATTGGAAGCCGGAAAATGGCGGAAACGTCTGGGCCGGCGCCTGCACGAGCATGGCGCACAGAACCGCCAGCGCGGACCAAATCATTGATCCGCGCAAGCCCATCCACTTCCGTATTTCCATATAAGCCCCGCTTGCCCTTGCGTCTGACGCGATTAAGTCATCGCAGGCCTATGGTCATCCCCGCAAGCCCGAGCGATACCTGAAAACCAACCTGGCCTCCATGCAGCTGGAGCATGACGCCTTTTTCATTCTGCAGCGTCGCAACCTGCCCGCCGCCTATGAATGTAGCGCCGGCGCCGGCCGCGCCATAAGTGCCCGCGATGTCCTGTGGCCTATGCAAATTGGACGCGGTGCCCACTAGGTCAGCGGCGGCGACACCAAGACTACCCAAGCCGATACCGCCGACAGTCAACCGATACGTTCTGCCGTGATAGTGCAATACACCGCTGCCGCCGCCGGCGCCCACAATGAAGCCCGCTTTGACGATGTTCAGGCGGACAGTGCCGGTTTGCGCTTGAGATTGCGTAGCGCCGACCAACATGATCGACATAAGCGCCGCAACTACCGCAATGAATTTGACCAGTTTCATCGATCTGAACATTGCCATCCTCCAGTGGTTGCTTCGATTTCTAGCTAAACTCTGGCAGCTCATCGATTTACATGCGGCCATTTTAGGGCAGGCAACTTTGATCTAAATCAATTATGAGGTCCCCGTAAACCCCAACGCGCTCCAGCGTGCGGCCACTACGATGCAAGAGTCGCGCGTGATCCCGCGCTGGTCTTTATTGAGCGGGCGAATCCTTCTGCGCCGTAAGTCACCGACGAATGCAGCGCCCCATTGTGTGATGAGGGCGATCGCGAAAACGGCGAACGGATTAGCGATAAGCGGGTTGATGGATGGCTCCTGGATATCAGGATCCCGCAAAAGGAGAGGCAAGGCCTACGACACATCACTAAACCACATCCCGGCCGGTGTTTGATTTAAGTCAAATATCAGGGAGATGTACGCAATATTATGGAACTTTGGGGTCAGCTTGATTTCATCGAAATCTTTTGAAGAATATGCGCAGGATGTTTGCGTGCCTGCGAAGATACATCGAACGCGGCCATCGCTAGGCCAGAGTGTAAGGCGTCGGCGAGGTTTTCATCTATGAATGATCTACCAAGCGGCTGGGGCGAGTGGGAGTTACGAAATGGCTGAGTCTCTCAATCCGGCTGCACCTCACCATTTGCCGGGGTTCATCACGGCTCCGGGCTCTACCGACGTGCTCATGGTGATAATGGCAATAGTGCTGGTGCTCAGCATTTTGGCGTTCGGTATTTTGTTCCTTCGGTTGCACACACTGCCCGAGCGGCTGGCGCACAAATCTCAAAAAATACAATTCGAGATTGTCGCCGTGTTAGGGCTGCTCGCGCTATTCACGCACATGCATATTTTCTGGGTAGCAGGCCTGCTGCTTGCGCTGATCGACATTCCCGATCTTGGCTCATTCTTAGGCCGCATTGCCGGCTCAGTGGAGAAAATCGCTGGCGTAGAGCCGCTCGAAGAAGCGGGTGAAGTGCAGTCGCCTGAGAACGTCGCGGGCAGTAAACGCACTGGCGAAGCTGCTGGGCTAGCGTTGCAGGCGCATGACCACGGTGGCAAAGGCGAGGGCACCTCGACACCGCCGATAAGATCAGAGAGCGTGCCAGCGAGAAAGAAGGAGTCGAGCCATGCTTGAACTCCTTCTCTGCTCGGTTTTTACAATTCTTCCAGATTATCTGTACCGGCGCTATGGTCAGGGAAAGCGGTTCGGCAGGGAGATTACCTTTTACTCCGTCTGGTTCGAGCTTAGATGGGGGATTACGGCATGCGTTATTCTTACGGTGTGCTTGATCACGACGGTATTTTACAATCATCCGTCCACGAAGAACGTCACGCTTTTCTTCAGGACCATTCCGATCGTTCCTGAAACAAACGGCCGCGTCGCTGAAACGTTCGTTAGCTTTAGCGGTCCGGTCGCTGCCGGCGCCCCGATTTTTAGGCTTGATAGTTCGAAACAGGAGGCTGCGGTCGAGACGGCACGGCACAAAATCGCGCAGGTTGATGCGGAACAGGCAGTCGCTCGCACCGACGTGCTTAAGGCTGATGGGCAGATCAAACAGGCGACAAGCACGCGCCAGCAGACCTTGGATGAGCTGGAGACCAAGCAAGAGCTTTACCGGCGCAATCCAGGGAACGTTCCGTTCCGCGAGATCGAGCGGCTGGAGGTCCGAGCCGAAGGCCAATTGGGCGATATCGCCGCCGCAACCGCCGCAAAGCAGGGTGCCGAAGAACGAGTCGCGACCCTCATTCCCGCTCAAAAAGCGAGCGCCCAGGCCGAACTCGAGCAAGCCCAAGTCGAACTGAATAAGACCGTCATCCGTGCTGGCGTCAGTGGGCGAGTCGAGCAGTTCACGCTGCGGGTTGGCGATATCGTAAACCCATTGATGCGTCCGGCTGGTGTTCTGATCCCCGAAGGTGCGGGTGGGCGGTCGCTGCAAGCCGGCTTCGATCAGATCGAAGCGCAGATCATGAAGGTCGGAATGGCGGCCGAAGTCACCTGCGTCTCAAAGCCTTTTATCGTGATTCCCATGGTGGTGACCGGCGTGCAGGATTACATCGCCGCTGGTCAGTTCCGCGGCGGGGAGCAGCTCATTGATCCGCAGCAGGTGACTCGTGCCGGTACTCTGCTCGTAACTCTCGAGCCAATGTACAAAGGCGGAATTGATGACGTGACGCCCGGGAGCAGTTGTATCGCCAATGCCTATTCCGACAATCATGACACGATCGTCGCAAAAGATACCGGGGCTTTGCGAGCCGTGGCTCTTCACATCGTGGATGCGCTTGCGCTTGTGCATGCATTGATTTTGCGGCTCCAGGCGCTGGTGCTTCCATTCCAAAACCTCGTATTCAGCGGCCATTGAGGCGAGTGATCACCTGCGAAATGTACCGCATCAAAGCCACGAAGCCGATGGGCGATAATCAGGTGCAAAACCCGGCACATTGTCGCTTCCGCCGGTTTCAATCGCGGCAAGCAGCATTCGAGGCGGGGACATCAGGTCCGATGGAATGTTTGGGAGAGATGGCATGAAATCGTGGTTCATCTTGCTTGGTATGTTCATCTCGATTGTTGCGGTGTCCCCGGCAAAAGCGCAAATGACGCTGGATGTTGCGAAGATTACTTGCCATCAATTTCTGCTTGGCAAAGTGGGCGCTAGCACGAGGTCCGTCGCCAACTGGCTGAGCGGCTACTACAACGGCAAGCGTGATAATACAGTCATCGAGGTTGGATCCATGCGGAAGAATGAGCGCGAGTTGGAGCGCTACTGTCGCAAGCATTCGGAGATGAATGTTATGGATGCAGCCAAGCAAGCATTAGGGGCTGAGAAGTAGTGCAGAAGGAGGCACTCAAGCACAAAGGCGCTGGCACCCCGAGGCCGTAATAGGGAAAGCAGTTTTGATCTAAATCAATTACAATGCTAGCCATCTTAGCCCTTACCTGAACTAGGCCGCAGAAGGGTTCGGCTTCCATGTTCGTCGACGATCGGCGTGAGCCAAACGGCGCGCAATGCGATCGCCAACTCGCGAAATTTTTCGGCGCGATGTTGCAATCGCTCTGCGCCGCACTCGGGGTGATGCTATCGTTTGCGCTTCTCACACCGGGTAATGCACAGCAGCAAGCGGTTCCAGTCGGCACAGTCTATGCTGAGCGCAAGCCAATAGCCCAAACCCGTGATTTTGTCGGACGTATCGAGGCGATCGATCGGGTTTCGATTCAGGCCCGCGTGAAAGGTTATTTGGAGGCGGTGCTTTTCAAAGAGGGCGATGTCGTCAAAAAAGGCGCTCCTCTCTATGAAATCGAAAAGGGCCCGTTTCAGGCGGCAGTGGAGCAGGCACAAGGCGCGCTTGAGCGCGCCAAGGCGGCGAAGACCCTGACGGAAATTCAACTGCAAAGAGCAGAGGAGCTGCTGACCAAACAAGCCGGCACCGCGGTGGCACGCGATCAAGCACTCGCGGCAGACCAGCAGGCAAAGGGCCAAATCTTGTCGGATCAGGCTAACCTGGATAACGCCAATATCAATTTGGGCTATACCGAGATTGTCACGCCGATCACCGGCAAAATCAGCAAAACAAATGTCACCGCAGGAAACGTCGTCGGTCCCGACAGTGGCCCACTGACGCGCATCGTCAGCCAGGATCCGATGTACGTGAGCTTTCCAGTGAGCCAACGCGAATTCCTGAATGTGCAGGTCAAAGGAAAGGAAATCGACCCCAAGCAAGTTAAAATTCGAATCCGTTTCGCCGACGGGACGACTTACAATCAGCAAGGGACGGTGAATTTCATCGACGTATCCGTCGATCGCGCCACCGACACGGTATTGGTGCGCGGCACAATTCCGAACCCTAATGGTGTCTTGATCGACAACCAACTGGTCAACGTCAGCGTCGAGGCCGAACAGCCGCAGGATAAGGTGTTAGTCCCCCAGGCTGCACTGATCGCGGACCAGCAAGGCGTCTACGTGTTTGTGGTCGAGGATGGCAAAGCGGCCGTGCGACGCATCAAACCTGGCGGCGAGAGCGGACCGAATGTCGTCGTCAACGAAGGATTGAAAGGAGGCGAGCAGGTTATCGTCGAAGGGCTTCAGAGCATTCGTCCTGGGCAGCCGGTGCAGGCAAGCCCGATGCGGACGAGTTTGAAAGAAGACTAAGCCATGCTTTCGGCCGTCTTTGTTGATCGGCCCCGACTTGCAATCGTTATCGCGATTGTTACGACAATAGCCGGCTTGGTCGCGCTGTACGCGCTCCCGCTGGCGCAATATCCGGATATCGTACCGCCGCAGGTCTCTGTCACCACGGTTTATCCCGGCGCTAACGCCGCCGTGGTTGAATCCACCGTCGCACAGGTCATCGAGGCGCAGGTCGTCGGCGTCGACAAGATGATCTACATGAAAAGCACAAGCGGTGATGATGGCAGCTACACGCTGACCGCATCTTTCGAGTTGGGTACCGATCCGGATATCAACACCGTCAACGTCAATAACCGCGTTCAGGTCGCGCTCGCGAACCTGCCGCCGGAGGTGCAGCGCCAGGGCGTCACGGTGAAGAAAAAATCGTCGGCATTGCTTGGTGTGATCGCGGTTTATTCGCCGAAACATACGCATGATCCGCTGTTTCTTTCCAATTACGTCACGATCAACCTTCTCGACCAGATCAAAAGCACGCCGGGCGTCGGCGATGCGACGCTTTGGGGCCCGCAGGATTATGCGATGCGCGCCTGGGTGCGCACCGATCGGCTGACCGGCCTCGATCTCACCACCGGTGACATTATCAATGCAATCCAGTCGCAAAACGTCCAGGCCGCCGTGGGTCGGATCGGTGCCCGCCCGATCTCCAATGACCAGCAGCTTCAGCTCAATATTCAGACCAAAGGCCGCCTTGATACGGTTCAAGATTTCGAAAACATCGTCATCCGCACCAATCCCGATGGATCGATCCTGCGTCTGGGGGACGTCGCCAGAATAGAACTCGGCGCCGCGAATCTGGATCGCGACACCCGCTTCAACGGCGGTCCTGCAGCCGCCATCGCCATCTATCAATCGCCCGGTGCGAACGCAATTACGACATTGAAGGCGGTCAAGGAGCGGATTGCCGACGCAGAGAAGAGATTCCCGCAAGACTTGACCTGGAAGGTGACTTACGACCCCACGGTCTTTGTCACCGACACCATACACGAGGTGCAGAAGACGCTGGTTGAAGCATTCATTCTCGTAGTGATCGTGGTGTTTTTGTTCCTTGGCAGTGTAGGGGCGACGCTGATACCGACGCTGGCCGTTCCAGTCAGTCTGATCGGGACGTTTGTTGCGCTGCTCGCAGTCGGTTACTCCGGCAATACCGTCTCGCTGCTCGCGGTCGTTTTGGCGATCGGCATCGTCGTCGACGATGCCATCGTCGTGGTCGAGAACGTCGAGCGCGTCATGGAGGAGCATCCGGAGCTGTCGCCTGGAGCGGCGACCAAGAAAGCCATGGCCGAGATCACGGCGCCGATTATTGCGATTACATTGGTGCTGTTGTCGGTTTTCGTGCCCATCGCCTTCATTCCCGGCATCTCCGGTGAATTGTTCAGGCAATTCGCGGTGACAGTCGCCGTTTCGATGTTTCTCTCCGCCATCAACGCGCTGACGCTTTCGCCGGCGCTGTGCAGCGTTCTGTTGCGCCCGCACCATGGCCCGCGTCGTGGCGTGATGGGCTACGTCATGCGCTCCATCGATTATGTGCGCGATGCCTATGGGGCGGCTGTGGCGCGGATCGTACGCTTTTCGATCATCGGCCTTGCGATGGTCGCGGTGGCGATGGCGGGAACCGTTGGACTTGCAAAAATCACGCCGACCGGATTCCTGCCGGAGGACGACCAAGGTGCGCTGTTTGTCGTCGCCCAATTGCCCGGCGGATCTTCGGTAGCGCGGACAACCGACGTCATTCAGCGGGCCGAAACAATTCTGCGCGACGAGAAGGAAGTTGAAGACATCACTTCGGTTGTGGGATTGAATTTTATCGATAATTATTCGCAGTCAAACGCGGCCTTTATGGTCGTCACGCTCAAGCCATTCGAGGAACGGAAAAGCCGCGATGAAAGCGTCGCAGCGTTAATCGGCCGGCTCGCGCAAAAATTTCGCCAAATTCAGGGCGCTAATGTACAACCGCTGGCGCCGCCTCCGATCATCGGTTTAGGCACGGGGGGTGGTTTTACCTATGTGTTGAAAGATTTGCGGGGTGGCGATCCGCGAGCGATGGCGCAAGTGCTGCGCGGTCTGACCGTTGCGGCAAATCAGAACCCGCAGCTCAGTCGCGTATTCAGCACTTACTCGGCGACAAATCCATCGATCTATTTGGACATCGATCGCGACAAGGCACAAATTATCGGTGTCCCGTTGAATGCCGTCTTTCAGGCGCTGCAAGCGTCGCTCGGCGGCTACTTCATCAATAATATGAATCTGTTTGGCCGGACCTGGCAGGTCCAGGTACAGGCGGAAGCAGCCGACCGGGCGAGCATCGACGACATTTATCGAATCAATGTGCGCAGTGCCGAAGGCAAAATGATCCCGTTGCGCAGTCTTGCCGAGGTCCGTGTTGTTATCGGACCAGCAGCGCTCATTCGTTACAACAATCTGCGCGCCGTGACCGTGCAGGGCAGCCCAGCGGCCGGAGTCTCCTCGGGTCAAGCATTACAGGCGATGGACGCTGTCGCTGCCAAGACGCTGCCGCAAGGATATGCCGGAGAGTGGACCGATACGGCGTTCCAGGAGAAGCGTGCCGAAGGCAAGACCGCGATGATCCTCGGCTTCGCTATTTTGTTCGCTTACCTGTTCCTGGTGGGGCTTTATGAAAGCTGGACGATTCCCGTTCCGGTGCTGCTGTCCGTCAGCGTCGGAATTCTGGGATCGTTCTTGGGAATCATCATGGCGGGCTTGACGCTCGATCTTTATGCGCAAATCGGCATGGTCGTGCTGATCGGGCTGGCGGCCAAGAACGGAATTTTGATCGTCGAGTTTGCCAAGGAACAGAGGGAGCGGGGCGTGCCCCTGCTCGAAGCCGCGGTCGAAGGCTCGCGCCTGCGTTTCCGGCCGGTGATGATGACCTCATTTGCTTTTATTCTCGGTCTCCTTCCCTTGGTGGTGGCTACGGGTGCATCGCAGCTGGCGCGCCGCGATGTCGGCACGCCAGTTTTCGGCGGCATGATCCTCGCTTCCTTCATCGGGATCTTCGCCATACCTCCGCTCTACGTAACGTTCCAGGCAATCCGTGAACGATTGCGGCCGGGCTCTCGGCCAAAAGAAATCTCTAAACCGGCTAACAAGCCTGTCGAAGCGAAAACGGCTCGGGCCGAGTGATCGATTGTCGATACGCGGAGGAAAGGTGTGTCCTCTGATTCAACAACTCTCCATCGAAACGATGCCGGCGGCTTTGATTGCAGCGACGCCGATGTTGCAAGCGATCATGCAAAGTTGCATCATTTGCGAGCGTGATGCCGCCGGATTCACGAGGTGAGGGGATACGTTGCGCGCGATCTTTTCATCTCTCGCCCTCTTCGTTTCTGCTGGCATCCGGCCGCGAACGCCGCTAGCAAGAGCGATAGTGCTCGTCCTGATCCTCAAGCTGATCGGCATCGCGGGCATTAAGGTCTTCATGTTTCCAGATAATGCGCAGCCGGTCGCCGATGCGGCGGCGGTCGCGCGCCTGGTGAGTCCGTCGGCGCAGTGAAGCGCGGTGGGAGGTTTTGCAATGCTGCATCTTGATCCCATCAGCCTCGATCGGCTGCAATTCGCCGTCACGGCGCTCTATCACTTTCTGTTCGTGCCGCTGACGCTCGGCTTGTCGTTCCTCCTCGCGATCATGGAGAGCGTCTACGTGATGACTGGCCGTGAAATCTGGCGCGATGCGACACGCTTTTGGGGCAAGCTGTTCGGCATCAATTTCGCCATGGGAGTTGCCACCGGTATCACCATGGAATTCCAGTTCGGTACCAACTGGGCGTATTACTCGCATTATGTTGGCGATATTTTCGGCGCGCCGCTTGCGATCGAAGGCCTGATGGCCTTCTTCCTCGAATCGACCTTCGTCGGCCTGTTCATTTTCGGTTGGGATCGTTTGCCCAAGCTCGGGCACCTTGCAGTGACATGGCTGGTTGCGATCGGCTCGAATCTTTCTGCCCTGTGGATCCTGATCGCCAATGGCTGGATGCAGTATCCCGTCGGCGCAGTTTTTAATCCCGCCACGATGCGGATGGAACTCACCTCCTTCTGGGATCTGATCTTCAATCCGGTCGCCCAGGCGAAGTTCGTCCATACCGTCGGCGCCGGTTATGTCACCGGCTCAATGTTCGTGGTCGCCATCTCGTCCTACTACCTGTTGCAGAGTCGCTTTCAAGCGTTCGCCAAGAGGTCGATCATCGTGGCCTCGGCGTTTGGACTCGCGTCGGCCCTTTGCGTCGTGGTGCTCGGCGATGAGAGCGGGTACACGATTTCCGAAAACCAAAAGATGAAGCTCGCCGTCATTGAGGGCATGTGGGAGACCGAACCGGCGCCGGCGGGTTTCAGTTTGTTCGGAATTCCGGATTCCGCGCAACGTAAGGTCGACTATGCTATAAGAATTCCGTGGGCGCTGGGCATCATCGCCACGCGTTCATTCAATCAACAGATACCCGGAATTGACGAATTGGTAGCCCACGCGCAGGCGCGTATCCGTAGCGGCGTTCTTGGCTATGATGCGCTGCAACGGCTGAAGACCAACCCCGATGACCCCAAAGCGGCGGCTCAGTTTCGCGAGCACGCCGCCGATCTCGGTTATGCGCTGTTGCTGAAGCGGTACGTCGCCGACCCGCGTACCGCCGACGACGTCACAATCGCCAAGGCCGCCGCCGGCACCGCCCCAAATGTCGGTCCGATGTTTTGGAGTTTTCGCATCATGGTGGCGCTGGGCTTTTACTTCATCGCGCTGTTCGCGTTCATCTTTTGGGACGCATCGCACCGTAATTTCTCGCGCGGCTGGCTATTGCGCCTGACAATATGGTCGTCGCCGCTACCGTGGATCGCCATCTCGCTTGGCTGGATCGTGGCCGAATACGGCCGTCAGCCATGGGCGATCGATGGCGTGTTGCCGACATTTCTCGCGGCATCGTCCGTGTCCGTCGGGCAGGTTTTGTTTTCGTTGGCCGGGTTCATCGTGTTCTACTCGTCGCTTCTGGTCGTCGACGTCATTCTGATGCGCAAATACATAGTCATGGGGCCGGTAAAGGCGCTTGGTCTTGAAGTCGTTCAAGTCAGACCTCGCCCGGCGCCGGCGGAATAGGGGACCAGTCATGAGCGTTCCCCTCGATTATGAAATCCTCCGCTTGATCTGGTGGCTATTTCTTGGCGTATTGCTGATCGGCTTCGCCATCATGGACGGCTTCGATCTCGGCGTGGCGATGCTACTGCCGTTCGTCGCGCGCACTGACACCGAGCGGCGCGTCGCCATCAATGCCATCGCCCCGGTCTGGGAAGGCAACCAGGTTTGGCTTATCCTTGGCGCGGGCGCGGTTTTTGCCGCTTGGCCGCCAGTTTATGCGGCATCGTTTTCGGGTTTTTACGTCGCGATGTTCCTGGTGCTGGCGACGCTGATTCTGCGGCCGGTCGGTTTTGAGTTCCGCAACAAATTTGCAGACCCGCGCTGGCGCACATTTTGGGACTATGCCTTGTTTGCCGCTGGGCTGGTGCCGAGCGTGGTGTTCGGCGTTGCGTTCGGCAACCTGTTGCAAGGCGTTCCATTCCGCATCGATGGCGACCTGCGCATCTTTTACGACGGTTCTGGACTATTCGAACTGCTTAATCCGTTCGGACTCTTATGCGGTTTGGTCTCGGCGGCGATGCTGGCTAGCCACGGCGCGATCTACCTGACGCTCAAGACCGAGGGCGTCGTGCAAGCACGTGCGCGCACTGCGGTGCAGCTCTCCGTCCTGGCGACTATTATCCTATTCGCGGTGGCCGGCCTGTGGGTCGCCTGGGGTATTGACGGCTATGCCATCACCAGCCCGATTGCTCCAAACGGTCCCTCCAACCCGCTGCTGAAAACAGTCGCGCGTCAATCCGGCCAATGGTTCGCCAACTATCGGGTGCATTCCTGGACGATCGCGGCGCCGGTGCTCGGCCTGCTCGGCCTCTTGCTTGCGTTGCTTTTAAGCGTGGCGCGCCGGCCCGGCCTGGCGTTTATCGCGAGCGCACTTGGCATCTTCGGCATCATTGCTACTGCCGGCGTGAGTATGTTTCCGTTCCTCATGCCATCGAATATCGCGCCCGCGGCGAGCTTGACCGTATGGGATGCGTCGTCGAGCCGCCTGACGCTGTTCGTCATGCTGCTGGCGACGCTGGTCTTCCTACCGATAGTGCTGATCTACACCTCGATCGTATTCCGGGTGCTGCGTGGCGCGATCACGGAAAGCTTTGTCGAGAAGAATTCCGGCAGTCTTTATTAAGGGCATCGAGCGATGTGGTACTTCACCTGGGTTCTCGGCATTGGCTTCGCCTGCGGATGCGGCATTCTCAATGCGCTCTGGCACGAGCACTATATGCCCGACGAGAAGATCGACGCACAAAACTAAGCGCCAGCCGCGCCAGCGCATGATCGACCGGTCTTGTGGGTATTCGGCTTGCCGGAAACATCGCTGCCGGAGCGAAAGGGCCGGCGGCCTGCCTTGAGCCGGCGTGGGCCAAGTCTCTAGTCATGAGATCGGGATTCGGGAGAGTCCGGTGACCGGGCACTGATCAGCCAAAACAACAGTCCGAACGCGAGCGCGATCGCGCCGATACCGACCAGCTGTTCGAATGTCGTGGCGGCGAAATCGAGCAGGATCACTTTTCGCGCGATGACCAGTATTGTTATCAAGACTATCGGCCGCGCTTGCAGGACGCCGGATCTTTTAGAGAGCGCCAGCGCGATAGAGTGATTGAACTCGATCAGGATCAATATCGAGAGAATTGAACCAAAGACATCTTTCAGTGACTCGGTATCTATGTAAGTAGGACTGAACTTGATCTGATCAAATAACGTCATTGCCATCAGGATCAGCGTATAAACGATGATGATCGCGATAAAGAACATCACGATGCGCGAGGCGACGCGCTCGAACGTCTCGTAAGTCAGAAATTGTTTCCAGTCCCGTTGCAGCCCGAAATTCCCCATAAGCCCCTTCCTCATTCGCGGCAGCAGATCCAAATCGGTCGCCATCGCGGTGCCAGTGTGATTGCGACGGCGGGGTTACGCAATGGGTCGACGGCGCCGTTGGCTTGCGGCCTCATAACAGGCGCGGTGCCGCCATAACTGCTCCATACTGCTGACCGCAAATTGTTGCGGCCGGATTGGTTGAGTACCGGGAGCCCCCGGTCGCGGACACGGCCGGGGTCTCTAAAAGCCCGACCACAAGCGGTCCTAGGTGCTGGTTTTGTGCTTTTTTGTGTTCGGCTTGGTCGCTCTGATTTTGTTTGCAAGGTCCTTGCTTACGACGTCTTCGATTTTTTTCATGACCATGAGGTGAAGACGCGGCGATTTTTCGATTGTTGTGTGCGACAGACCGGTATCGGCAGTCAGGTCGATGTTGGTCAGTTCGCCCTTAAATTCCGGACCGGCGGAGACTGGTTTGCCGAAGCCATTCTGCTGATAAAAATTCACCAGGTGGAGGACATTCTTGGGCACCGGCTGTGGCTGCGTTGCATCGAACGTGACCACCAATTCGATCGGAATATTCTGCCGATCGAGTTGATTGGCGATGTCGAACGTGGCGTTGGCGCCGAGCGAATGACCGATGATGACGATGATGTCCTTATGCCCGCGTGAGTATTTATCGGCGATGCGATGAGCGACCGCCTGCCAGCCATTGGTGCTGTAGACCCGGGCACTGTAGCCTTGCTGATTGAGCTTCTCAGTGAGCGCGTCCATGCCGCGCGAGAAAATATCGGCCAGGCCGCGCAGCAAATCGACTTGGACTTGCGACGGGCTAGCGGCAGACTGGCCGCGCTGCGCCGCCGTCGTCGATTGCGCGGCTTGGGCAAAAGCGCCGGTCGAGAACATGATCAGCCATGCGGCCGTCGCCAGTTTCATTGGCAATCTATGCATCTGCGGTCTCTTCGTTGAAGTCACGCTTAAAACTTCGCCGCGCCTATTCCCCGCTCGGCGTACGCAATCCGATCCAGCTGTCCCGAACCTGCTGGTAATGGGTCACCGGATCGTAAATTGGAACTGGCAACGTTAGCCTCTGTGCCGACAGCCGTCCCACTGCCGATAACAAGCTATAGGACGCCACCACCTTGTCGTGCTGCGCGACAATAAGACTCTGGCGGGCATTGACCAGGACCTGTTCGGCGATGAGCACATCCTGAGTGGTGCGCTGGCCGGCCAGTGCTTCGTTGCGCACGCCAGTGAGGGCGCGCTCGGCCGCATCGTTCTGGCGCTGCGCCGCTTCGATCTGCGCCTTCGCGGCTTGCAGCTGGCCCCAGAACTGAACGACGTTGGCGCGCGTCTGGTCGCGGACGTCATCGACGTTCAGGCGCTGCTGGCTGAGCGATTCTTTGTTGAGGCGGATCGCGGAATATTCCGCGCCGCCCTGATAGATCGGCACCGACAAGTTGAGCATGACCGTGTCGGTCAACTGGTGGGGGGTCAAAAGCTGCGGAAACACGCCGTATTGCACATTGTATTGGGCCGCGAGCGTGGGAAACAGCGCGCCTTCGGCGATCTTGACCTGCAGCTGCGCGACATCGACACCGTACAAAGCGGCGATGACGGACGGGTTCTCCGCCGCGCCGGCAGCAATCGCGGCCGGGAGCGTCGAAGGTGCGATCCGCTCGACCGAGGAGACCGGAGAAAGATTGCCCGCATCGACGCCGATAATGCGCCGGTAATTGGCGCGCGTCGTCGTCAGCGTCGATTCGGCGCCGTGCAGGGTTGCCTCGGCCGCCGCCAATTGCGCTTCAGACTGCGCGACATCGGTGTCTGTCACCTGGCCGACCGCAAAACGATTGCGGGTGTCGGTCATTGTGCGTTGCAGAACCCGCACATTGTTCTGCTGTACTTCGAGATTGGCGCTGTCGCGCGAGACGTCCATGTAAATCGTCGCTGCGGCCAGCAACACCGATTGCTCCATGACGCGCAGCGTCTCCCGCGCCATCACCACCTGGCTCTCCGCCGCCCGCACCCGATTCGCAGTTTGCTGCCCGTTGAACAATGTCTGGGAAACGGTGGCGCCGACCGAGCGTGGGGTGCTGAGCCCCTTGGCTGCAAATGACGCGGCGCTCGTCAGGAATGGCGGAGTTGGCGGAATGGTCTGCTTTATGTCGGTGTACTCTCGGCCGACCGAAGCATTCGCGGAAACGTTCGGACGATAGCCAGACAGCGCCTGCGGCACGCTTTCGTCGGCTTGGCGGACGATGGCGCGCTGCGCGTTGAGTTGCGGATTGTTGGCATAGGCCCGAGCGAGCGCCTGTTCGATCGTTTCCGCCACTGCCAGACTTGGCAGCCCCGAAACAATTGCGGCAATAAGCATGATTTTAAACGGAACTGCTGCCGCGAGCGGCTGCCGACCCCGTCTTTGCGGAAGGTCTCGCCGCGCCCGCGGAATCATAATCCACTCACCGCCCGTCCCAATCGGCGGACCTTATCGTGGCGAGTTTGCCCTTACAAGCGAAGCGCGGTTACAGGCCAAGCGAGATGTCGGCGCGCCGACTTTGCGCGCGGCGGGCGAGCAGGCGCAGTTCGCGCGCGCCGAACATCAGCGTCGCCAGCATCAGAGGCAGAAAGAAATCGAGTATGCGGAACGTGATGAGCGCCGCGAGCAGTTCCTCGCGCGGATACTGCGGCAGTCCGATCAGAACTGCCGCTTCGACGACC
This sequence comes from Xanthobacteraceae bacterium, assembly GCA_049286035.1. Taxonomy (GTDB): domain Bacteria; phylum Pseudomonadota; class Alphaproteobacteria; order Rhizobiales; family Xanthobacteraceae; genus BOG-931. Next base: position 6,074 of record JBAQBC010000241.1, on the reverse strand, counting down.
CCGAGACTGCCTGGCGCGTGACTGACGATCCCGAGCAGCGTCGCCGTCACGAACACGATGAGCACGGTAGGGAAGCCGACGGCAGGGCTCGCCGGCAACAGCATGTACATGGAAAGCGAAGCCAGCACGCGGTCGAGCCCGCCGATCACGATCTGTATGAACGTGCCGCGCAGGCCAGGCAGCGCGACCTGCCAATTGTCTCGACCGATCAGGCGCCGTCCGCCAGCGAGCCAACCTAGATAGCAAATGACGGCAAAAATGCCGGCGAAACCGGCCAGCCGGTTGAGCCAGGCCGGCAGATGGTCGACCATCGTCAAAGCTTGCGGCACAAAGGCCGCTGCACCGCCCAGCACGACGATATTCCCCAGCCAATAGGTCATGCCGGTGAACAATGCGATCTTCGCAATATGAATGAGGTTCATCTGCCAGAATGAATAGACGCGAAATCGAACCAGTCCGCAGGTCAAGGTCGCGGCGCCGAGCGAATGGCCGATCGTGTAGCTTGTGAAGCTCGCAAAGGCGACGACACGCAGCGGAATGTTGCGTTTGCCGATCGTATGCAGCGCGAACAGATCGTAGCAGACGAGGTTACTGTAACCGGCGATTACCAGCGCGCCGGCAACAGCGATGCGCCACGGCGACTGTGCTTCGAGCGCGGCGATGATTTTGCCGATCTCGATGTTGTGCAGCAGATGATAGAGAACGGCCGCGGCGACGATCACAATGGCAACGCTGATCGCGATGCTGATTCGGCTCCGGCCGGCGCCGCCGACGATCGTCTGTGCTAACCGCGATGGCGCCAGGGCGACAAAAACTCCGCTAAACCGAATCGCGGCGGCAAAATCCCATTGATTGGTGACAGGATTGTTACGAACGTATCGGCTGCCGCCGCGCCCGCGATGCCGCCAGTTCCGCGACCGTCACACGATTGAGATATGAAATGGCAATTGTTGTCGCATGCGATTCGAAATTGCGGCGGCAGCAGCTTTGCGACCGAAAGCGGCATCATGAAAGTGTTGATCGCGACGGATGCCTGGCGTCCGCAGGTCAACGGCGTCGTTCGCACCCTGGGTGCACTGGCGCGCGCCGCTGCCAAGATCGGCGTCGAAATCGAATTTTTGTCGCCTGAAGGCTTTTGGACCTTTCCGGTGCCAACTTATCCAGGACTTCGGCTGGCGCTGCCGCGCGGCAAAGCGATCGCCGCGCGCATCGAGCAAGTCAAAGCCGACGCAATTCATATTGCGACCGAAGGGCCGATAGGCCATGCGGTGCGCAGTTACTGCATGAAGGTTAACCGGCCGTTCACCACCAGCTATACGACGCGATTTCCGGAATACATCGCGGCGCGCTCGCCCATTCCCGAAGCCTGGATCTATAGCGCGTTGCGACGCTTTCATGCCGCCGCCGCGGTGACTATGGTGGCGACGCCGTCGCTGATGGGCGAACTGTCCGGCCGCGGCTTTGCCAATCTCGGGATGTGGACGCGCGGCGTCGACGTCGATCTGTTCAGTCCAGATCGCGCCATCGATCTCGATTTCCCGCGGCCGATCTTCATGACAGTGGGCCGGGTAGCGGTCGAGAAAAATCTGCCCGCGTTTCTTTCGCTCGATCTGCCCGGCACAAAAGTCGTCATCGGCGCCGGCCCGCAGCAAGGCGAGCTCAAGCGCCGGTTTCCGGCCGCCAAGTTTCTCGGCCAGCTCGACAACGGAATTCTTGCCGCGCATCTGGCGGCGGCCGATGTCTTCGTTTTTCCAAGCCTGACCGACACATTCGGCATCGTGCAGCTTGAGGCGCTCGCCAGCGGCGTGCCCGTTGCGGCATTTCCGATCACTGGTCCGCGCGACGTCATTGGCAATCACCCGGTCGGCGTCTTGGATGCCGACTTGCGCATCGCTTGCATGCAGGCGCTATGGATTTCGCGCGAGGCCTGCCGCGAATTCGCTCTGCGTTATTCCTGGGAGAACAGTGCGCGCCAGTTTGTCTCCCATGCCCGCAAGGTCGCCGTTGCGGCGGCCGGCGAAAATCCGGTCACTGCACCGCTGCAAGTGCCGGTTCATTCCGAACCGCAAAGCCTCGTGCCCGAGTCCGATCGCGGCGCGACAAGGATGACGCATGAACATTCCATCTAACACCGATCTCGATAACTTCACCGTCACTAAAGCCTATGCGCGCTGGGCGCCGGTTTACGATCTGGTTTTCGGCGCCGTATTCGAACGCGGCCGACAGGCTGCCGTGGCCGCCGCCGGGCGCGTTGGCGGACGCATTCTTGAAGTCGGGGTCGGCACCGGAATCTCGCTGCCGCTCTATTCCGGCAATTGTCGGCTGTGCGGCGTCGATATTTCCGCGCCGATGCTGCGGAAGGCGCAGGAGCGGGTCACCGAGCTCAATCTCGCCAATGTCGAAGGGCTCTGGGTGATGGATGCCGCGCATCTTTCTTTTCCCGATAACTCATTCGACGCCGTTGTTGCGCAATATGTCATCACCACCGTACCCAATCCGGAGGCGACCCTCGATGAGTTCGCGCGCGTGCTCAGGCCGGGCGGCGAAATAGTGCTGGTGAGCCGCGTTGGCGCCGAAGCGGGCTTGCGGCACTCGCTCGAACATTGGTTCCAACCGGCGGCGCGTAAGCTCGGCTGGCGCACCGAGTTTTCCTTCGCTCGTTACGCACGCTGGGCGGCGCAGAGTCCGGACATGCGCCTGATCGAACGCCGTGCCATGCCGCCGTTCGGGCATTTCAACTTGATCCGGTTCGGTAAAGTCGGCGCCGAACGCCGCCTTGAGCGGTCCGAAGCGGTGCGTGCCGCCGGGTGACCCTATAAGCCCTGTCATCAGGGATTCATCGAATCGCCATAGCCAGATCGGACGGCCGCTCGGCATGGGCGCTTTTAGCGGCGCCGCATACAAGGACGAGATTAATGCAAAACTTCCTGGAAGCGCTGCGAACCCAACGCTGGGACGATCACCGTTATTATCACCACAGCCGGATCAATCAGACGCTTCACCTGGTCAGCGCAACAAGCTTTCTGTTTTCCTATGTGATGATCTTCAAGGATCCGGCCATTTCGGCGCTCGCCGGCTGGTTGGTCGCGATGACCACGCGGCAGACCGGACATTTTTTCTTCGAACCGAAGGATTACGACGTGGTGAACAAAGCCACGCACGAGTACAAGGAAGAAATAAAAGTTGGCTATAATCTGCGCCGCAAAGTCGTGCTGTTGACGATCTGGGCGCTCTCTCCGCTGCCACTTTATTTCGATCCGACCTATTTTGGCCTGTTTGCGCCGGCCATGGACAAAACTGACTTTGTCCGTCACGTAGCGATGATCTGGCTCGCGCTCGGCATCGCCGGCGTCCTGTTCCGGACCGTGCAGCTGTTCTTGGTCAAAGACGTCCAGACCGGTCTGGTGTGGGCGACCAAAATCCTCACCGATCCGTTTCACGACATCAAGATCTACCACAAGGCGCCGCTTGCGCTTTTACGCGGCGAGCTGATCGATCCGGATATCGGCCAGCATCGCTGGGATGAGGACGACGCCGAGGATGTTGAAGAGGCGCCGCGGTTCACCTAGGCCGGACGTTGTCCATTATCGAAAACCGCGCGGCGCACTCGCGCCCAGCGTTCGCCGATGATCTCCTTGAGCACCGTTCGCTTGATGGCGCGGTCGGTCAAAGCCGGATTGAGCCACCACCATCCGTCCCGCTGCACGGCGCTCGCCGCCGCGACGAAGCGATCGACAACGGCGGCGAAGTCGGCGTCGCTATAGTTGAGGCTGAAGATCAGCCGGCCGGTGCCGATCCAACTCAGCAGCAGTCCTTCCGCGCGCAAGTAATATTGCAGCATCCAATTGTAGCGCGACGGTTGTGTGTACCAGACCGTCCAGATCGACGACAGGTTGGCGACGCGTACCGGCAGATCGGCCGCGGCGAGCCGCGCATTGAGCATGTGTGTGCGCGCGTTCCAGACTTCGTCAAGGTCGCGATAGAGCGCGTCGATCTGCGGCGTTTTCAACGCACGCAGAAATTCGTTCATCGCTGCCATCACGTAGGGATGCGAATTAAACGTCCCGCGGGCGAGGCAAATATCAGCCGGACGGTCGTCGCGGTAACGCTTCATCAGGTCACGGCGGCCGCATACGACGCCGATCGGAAGGCCCCCGCCGAGCGTCTTGCCGTAGGTGACGAGGTCGGCGCGCACGCCGAAATATTCCTGGGCGCCGCCTTTGGCGAGCCGAAGACCGACGAAGACCTCGTCGAAGATCAGGACAATGTTGCGCTCGCTGCAGACCTCACGCAGCTTTTCCAGCCATTCGCCATAGCGGGCTTTGTCGAAATGGGCGCCGCGCCCGCTATCGATGAGTGCCGAATCGCTCGGCGGACTGACATTGGGATGCAGCGCTTGCAGGGGATTGACCAGAACGCAGGCGATGTTGCGCCGCTTGCGCAGCACGCGCAATGCGCGCCCGGACATTTCGGTAAGCGTGTAGGTCTGCCGCGCCGCTATCGGATTGCCGACTCCGGGCTGCACGTCGTCCCACCAGCCATGATAGGCGCCGCAAAACCGCACCACATGCGAGCGGCGAGTGTGGTAACGCGCAAGCCGCACCGCCTGCATAACCGCTTCCGTGCCCGACATATGAAACGAAAATTCATCGAGGCCGGAAATCTCCTTCAGCATTTTTGCATTTTCGGCGATCAGCGGATGATAAGAGCCGAGCACCGGACCGAGCTCACGAACGCGCGCCGCGCCGCGCTCGATCGTGTCCTTGTAAAAATCGTAGCCGAGCAGGTTGACCCCATACCAGCCCGTCAGGTCATAGCTGCCATTGCCGTCGAGATCGGTCAGCGTCACGCCGCGCGAGCTTTCGACGAAGCTCGCGGAGGGCAGGTGCGCGCGAACCAGACGCCGGTACTGGAACGGCACGCGATAGGCGGAAGTGAACTGCAAATCAGACAGCGATTCCGCCGCCTCGGCAGTGGCGCGAATCGTCTTGGCGAAGCGAGTTTGGTAAATCTGCGAAAGCTCGTTGAAACCGGCGCGGCGGCGGGCGGCGATGTCGTGCGGGGCGCCGTCGGAACAGAAAAACCGCTCCGCATCGTATTCGTAGAACGGCACAAAGCGGGCGAGCCGGCGCGCGATTCGCGCATGGCCGGAAAGCGACGGGTGTTTCGCTTGGGACAGCTCAAGCCGCTTGCGCAGAGCCGCCACGGAAGTCGCCACGGCGGCGGCGCCGATGCCGTAGAAGGCGAGAGTCGCAGAGCCCCATTGCATCGAATCGCGGTTTAACCCCGAGTTTTTACAAAGACATGACGGTCAAGGCCCAAATCCTGAAAATTTTCCAGCAGGAGGACGTTAACTTCCTGCTGACCAATCGCATTCCGCGCCACCTGGCGACGCAATTCATGGGCTGGTTCAGTCGGATCGAACAGCCGCTGGTTCGCGATCTTTCCATTGCCGTCTGGCGGGTATTTTCGGACCTCGATCTCGGCGAGGCCAAGAAGACGCAGTTCGAAAGCCTTCACGATTGCTTCATTCGCGAACTCAGGGACGGCGCCCGCCCGATCGAGCGCTGCAATGACATTCTGGTGAGCCCCTGCGATGCGATCGTCGGCGCCTGCGGCACAATCGGCGGCACCACGCTGTTCCAGGCCAAGGGATTTCCTTACACGCTGGAGGATCTGCTCGGCGACCAGGCTTTGGTCGAGACCTATCGCAACGGCTCCTACGCGACGCTGCGGCTTAAATCGAGCATGTACCACCGATTCCATGCGCCGCATGACGGCGGCATCGAGCAAGTCCGCTACATTTCCGGCGACACCTGGAACGTCAATCCGATAGCGCTCAAACGCATCGAGCGGCTGTTCTGCAAGAACGAGCGGGCGGTCGTGTGCTTGAGGCTCGCCGCCAACGGAAAGGTCGTGACCCTGGTCGCGGTGGCGGCGATTCTCGTCGCCAGCATTCGCCTGCACTGCCTCGGCTCTGCCTTGAATCGGAATTACCAAGGACGCAGTGTCATCGTCTGCGACAATTCAGTGTGCAAGGGCGACGAACTGGGCTGGTTCGAGCATGGTTCGAC
>JBAQBC010000240.1:0-4495 GCA_049286035.1 Xanthobacteraceae bacterium | reverse complement strand
AAAAGTCCGACCGCCAGCAACACCGGGCAGATCGTCTGTACGAAAATGCCAAAGCTCGTCGCGGCGAGCCCATCGAGCGATGACACCGAAGGCGAGATATGATCCTGCGTGATGAGTTGACCGCCCGGCAGCGTATGCTCCAGGACATCGGTCACGAGGAAACCTTCAGCAAGCCAGAGTCGTATCAACACGTCGAGCACCGGGCTGAGCAGCTGCACGAGCGATGCACATAGGTCGGCAGCGGCAGCGGCCCTGAGCCCAAGGGACGCCACAACCGGCGCCGGGTGCGGCGCCCGTGCCTTACTCTCGCTTTCCGAAGATACGGTCCACTGTGCCGCAGCCTCCCAGAAGTCGTGCTGGGGATCGGGATCTATGTGACTTCCGCGTTCGCCTAGATTCCTGCGTACCAGTTAAAGCCGCGCTCGCTCCAATAAGTCTCGCGGAATTCGTTGGAGACTTCGATCGCCTTGATCCATTTGGCGTTCTTGTAGCCGAGCTTGGTCGAGGTGCGCAGCCGCAATGGATAGCCGAACGGATCGCCGATGATCTCGCCGGCATATTTGGTGGCGAGAATCGTCTGCGGATGCAGCGCCGTCGGTATGTCGATGCTTTCGGTGTAATCGTCGGCGCATATGAAGTAGACGTATTTCGCAGTCAGGTCGGCGCCGACGCGCTGCAGAAAGTCGCGCAAGTTTGGGCCGGACCATTGTCCGATATAGTCCCAGCCCTCGACGCAGACGTGGCGGATGATGATCTCCTGCTCGGGCAGCGCATAGAGCTGTTGCGCCCGCCATGGCCGCTTGTCGGCAATGCGGCCCGCCAATTCCAGGGTCCAGCTCGCGCCGTCGACCGGCTTGACGTCTTTGATCGGATAATAGGCGTTGAAACGCGGCGGCTTCATCACTTGCGAAGGACTGAAGGTCGGCGCGAGATGATTGGCGCGGAAGATCGCTGCCTGGACGCCGTCGTTCCATGACGACACCGCGCGCAGCGCTGTCTGCACCGAATCGATCTCGCTGACATCGCAGCCGGTCAGCATGGTCAGCGCGCCGAGGCTGACCGCGCCGCGCAGGAGTCCGCGCCGGTTGATGTCGTCGACGAGCTTGCGGTTCTCGGTGAGAACGCCCTGATCGATCGGCTGGCGCGGCCGAAACAGCGACGGAGTGCGGGGACGAATGGTCATCGTGGTGCTCCGTCAGGGCGAGGGCTCGATCTCCGGAACGATTTTGATCTCGGGAACGGGTTTGATCTCCGGAGTGGTTTCGATTTTCGCAACGGCAGGAGCGGCGCTTAGCGCCTCGTTGAGCGACTTGTCGAGTACCGGGCCACCGGTAAGCATAGCGAGGAGACTGCGCGGCACCAATAAAGCCAGCGTCACGTGAACCACGATGAACGCCACGATCGCGGTCATGCAGAGAAAATGCACCAGCCGGATATTCTGAAAGCTGCCGAACAGGCTAGCCAGCTCGGAAAATTGCACCGGCTTCCATAGCGCCAGGCCGGAAATCACGATCAGGACGCCGACCGCCATCACGCCGAGATAGAGCGCCTTCTGCACGGCGTTGTAATGCGTGAGGTCCTCGTGGCGCAGACGAAACCGCAGCGCCTCGCCTACCGTCACGAAAACCTCGCGCGGTGAAATCGGAAACAGCTTCTGCCAAAAGCGGCCGCTGACGAGGCCGTAGCAGAGGTAGGCGATGCCATTGAGCACAAAAATCCACATGCCGAAGAAATGCCATTGCAGCCCGTACTGCGCCCATTTGCCGATCACGATGGCATCGGGAAACCGCAAGAAACTGAACAGAATGTCGTCGTTGTAGATCTTCCAGCCGCTGCCGATCATGATGAAAATGGCGACAGCATTGATCCAGTGCATGATGCGCACCGGCAATGGATGCAGGCGGCGCGGCGAAGCGGCTTGCGGTGGCGTAATTCTGGACAATGCGGTCGCTTGTGACATCGGATGCTACCCGCAGCTGCCGGTCCGACACAAAACTGCAAAAAACCCGCGCTTGAGCGGCAGCTGGAACACTCACAAGCGGAGAGCTCACCTCGGCGGCTGCTTCGCCACACTATGATCGCGAACCTGGTATTCGCAAGCCGCACGCCTTCACAAACGCGCGCGGCATTCTTGATTGATGATCATTGCCGCAAAGATCGGGCGGTCCCCGCCGTCGGCCAAACGTGCGAGCCAAACGTGAGCAGGCATACTCAGCGTTGAGGGGGGCTGACGCCTGAATGCTCGATCACGACTTTGTGAAGCCGATAACTTTTCCGTGTCGGGTGACTTGTAACCGAGTGAGCCTTTAGTGATTGGCGCGTTGCCCGCGGTTTTGGCAAGCAAACATTGGACGTGCCGGATGAGTTGGAGGGGGCCCGCATGACCCATGCGGATCGATTCAACGGACAAGCAGTTTCAGGTCGCGCGGATGCGGTCGGCAGCCGTTTCCGCCACTCATGCGGCATCGCCTTTATGGCCAAGGCCTCGGCGCCCGGACGCGCCAAAACCAGGCTGGTGCCGCCGCTCACTTTCGAGGAAGCGGCCGATCTCAACACCGCGTTTTTGCAGGATGTGGCCGAGAATCTTGTGCTCGCCGACGAGCAGGCCCGTGCCGCCCAAAGTGCGGCCATTGTCGGCTATGCGGCTTATGGCCCGCCGGGCTCGATCGATTTTTTCCGCCGCATCCTGCCAGCCTCGATCGATCTGATCGAAGCCTGGCTGCCGAATTTCGGCGATTGCCTGTTTCACACTATCGGCGCGATCCTGGCGCGCGGGCATCAGTCGGCGGTGGTGCTCAATTCCGACAGCCCCACTCTGCCGACGGCATTGCTGGTCGAGACCGCCGAGGTCCTGGCGCGGCCGGGCGATCGGGCGGTGCTCGGTCCCTCGACCGACGGCGGCTACTATCTGCTCGGTCTCAAGCACGCGCACGCGCGGATGTTCGAGGACATTACCTGGAGCAGCGAGCGGGTGACGGAACAGACCCTGGCGCGCGCGCGGGAGATCGGCCTTGACGTGCATAGGCTGCCGGCCTGGTACGACGTCGACGATGTCGATGCGCTCAAGCGCCTCGACGCCGAGTTGCATGGCGTGGATGTGGAAACGCGGCGGCAGCCTGTGCAGCAGCCGCGTTTCGCCGCGCACACCGCCAAGCTGATGCGGCAATTGGCGCGCAATCGCGATTTCGGCGGCGCCGCGACGCGCGCTGTCGCGACCGAAAAGATCCACGCGTGAGCTGGCGGAGCATGATCCCGAAAAGTGGATGCCGGTTTCGGGAAGGATCATGCTCAAACAAGCTTTCGAGATTTTTTAAGAGGATGATTTGATGCAAAGCGCGGCGACGAACGGGGCGGGCAATCCGACCCGGTATTTCGAGAACGTAGCCACCGACGACGATGTTCCGGGGCAGGATCCGGTTTGCCTTTATCTGGAAACAACCAACCGCTGCAATCTGCTGTGCACGACGTGTCCGCGCACCTACGAGGAGCTTGAGCCCCCGGCCGATATGAGCTGGGAGCTGTTCACCTCGATCGTCGATCAAATTGCGCATTTACAGCGCGCGGTCCTGCATGGCGTCGGCGAGCCGATGCTGGTCAAGCACCTGCCGCGCATGGTGCGCTATCTGAAGGATCGCGGCACCTATGTGCTGTTCAACACCAACGGTACGGTGCTCAACGAGAAGAACGGGCGCGCGCTGATCGCCGCCGGTTTGGACGAGCTGCGCGTCTCGTTCGATGCCGCCAATGCGCAATCCTATCGCGCCATTCGCGGCAAGAATTACTTCAACCGGATTCTCAAAAACGTGCGCGCGTTTCGCGAGCTACAAGAGCGTGAGGGTCACGCCAAGCCGCAGGTCTCCGCGTGGCTCACCGGTTTGCGCGAAACGATCGAGGAATTGCCGGATTTCGTCCGCGTCGCCGCCGAGACCGGCGTCAAGGAAGTGCATCTGCAGCGGCTCGTGTTTTTCAAGGAAAACGCCATTGGCATGGCGCGACCGGATCAGGCGCTCTACGAGCTGCTCTCCGCCGCGGAGGCTGTCTATATCGAACGTGCGACCGCGTTGGCGCAAGAACTCGGCATCACGTTCAGCGCGTCGGGTGGCGCCTCGGAGCCGGGCGTGAGTCTTAAGCGTAGCGACGACGGCTCGCCGTGGTCGCTGTGCCGGCGGCCGTGGACGGTGATGTATTTCACCGCCAATGGCCGCGCGCTGCCGTGCTGCATCGCGCCGTTCTCGCAGCGCGGCTACGAGAACTACACGCTCGGCGATGCTACGCAGGAGACACTGCGCGAGATCTGGACTGGGCCCGCCTATCGTGCCTTCCGCGCCGCGCTCAAATCCAACCGGCCGGCCGAAGCCTGCGCCAATTGCGGCTTGCGTTGGAGTCTGTAGAGCGGATTCTTTCCCCTCCCCTGGAAGGGGGAGGGATGGCGCGCGGAGCGCGCCAGGGAGGGGTCAGTTTGAATGGTCGACGCTGCTGACCCCCACCCGGCGAC
>JBAQBC010000239.1:0-2918 GCA_049286035.1 Xanthobacteraceae bacterium | reverse complement strand
GTCATCGCGCAGGGCATGGAAGCCGGCGGCCATCGCAGTGCGTTTGACGTCACGCAGGCCGAAACGCACCTCGTCGGGCTATTCAGTCTTCTTCCTGGCGTGGCCGATGCGTTGAAAATACCGGTGGTCGCGACCGGAGGAATTGCCGACGGACGTGGGATCGCGGCAGCGCTGCTGTTGGGCGCCTCTGCGGTGCAGATTGGCACCGCCTTCCTGCGCAGTCCCGAGGCCAAGATCCCGAGCGCTTGGGCCGACGCGATCGGAAAAGCCGCGCCCGAAGACACAGTCCTTACCAAAGCTATGACGGGACGCCCGGCCCGCAGCATTGCCACCGAGTATGTGCGCGCGGCGATGGCACCGACCGCGCCGCCGCCGGCACCCTATCCCGTGCAACGCGGCCTCACCCAGCCCATGCGCGAAGCCGCCGCCCAAGCTAACGATGCCGCCCGGATGCAAGCCTGGGCTGGTCAGTCCGCCCGGTTGGCGCGGGCAGAACCCGCCGGCGAAGTCGTTCAACGCTTGTGGCAAGAAACCCAAGCTTTATTGGGCTAGTTGTTATTTCATCGGTCGAGGGTCGACTCTCGCGGAACCCGACCGAAATCATGCTTGCGTCGAAGGACCGAAGCGGCGTTCATAGGCGCGGATGTAGGCTTGCGGCGAAGGTTTCAAGTGGCTGCGCGTAAGCGCGATCAGATCGTCGCGGCACGCGGCGCGCAGAGCCTTGACCATTTCGAGATGATCTCGTCGTGCCTGGTCGAGCGCCTCGGGAAAAGCGTTAGCATAGAAGCGGATTCCATACACTTTCTGCTCAAGCAGTCTGATCGTCTCGATCAAGCAAGGGTTTCCGCACAAACCGAACAAAGCCTGATGAAAATACAAATTGGTATAAAACACCGTGAGCATGTCCTCGTTGTCGATTGCCACACTGTGCTGCCGCTGTAGCTGGTCCAGTTTGGCAAGTTCGGTTGCATCAACCGGAAATGGCAGAATGCGCGCGGCCATGACTTCCAGTTCCTCACGGACCGCGTAAATGTCCATGACTTCCCTTGGCGTGAGATCGCGCACAATTGCGCCGCGATTGGGAATGCGCTGTACGATGCCCTTCTTCTCGAGCTCAAAAAGCGCAAGCCGGACATCGGCGCGGTGCGTGTTGAACCGATCGCACAAATCCTGTTCGACCAGGCGTTCGCGAGGGTGGCGACGCCCCAGGACGATGTCTTCCTCTAGCCGTGTGGCGATTTTATCCGCCGTGGCGCGCTCCTGCCGATCGGATTCGGCAAGCGATGCGGCCGATGGACGGCGTGAACGGTGCCGCCTCTCCGGCGCTGACGTTCGTCGTTTTGGCGCGCGCAAAGCCATCGGAGAATTGACAGTCTTCTTGACCCCGCCGCCTTCTGCGGGTGCCCCAAATTATCGCTTACAATATTGTATACAATGCTGTATGCCTTAGCAAGGTCCGATCGCGGCTCGTTCGCGGGTCGCGCAAAATGCTAAAACGCCAGAACGCCAACAACGCCGGCGCCTCAATTTGAAAGGGCGCTGATTTCGGGAGGTTCAGATGAAACGGTCCAAAAATAAGCTTGATACGAACCGGCTTGGCCGCAGGGATTTCCTCATCAAATCCTCCGGCGCACTCGCCGCGGGTGCGGTCGGCACATTTAAAATTCGCGCGGCTGCGGCGGCGGACACGGTCAATATCGGCGGACTTTACCCAGTCACCGGCAATTTTGCGCAAATTGGCCAAGGCTGTGTCAATGCCGCGAAATTAGCGGTGCAGATGGTCAATGATGCCGGTGGCATCAAATCCTTAGGCGGCGCCAAGCTCAATCTGATCGTCTCGGATGTTCAAAGCGATCCGACGGTGACGCGCACCGAGACCGACCGTCTGATCTCAAGCTATAAACCCGCCGCGATCCACGGCGCTTTTGCCAGCGCGCTGACGCTGATCGCGAGCGAAGTGGCCGAACGGGCCAAAGTGCCGCTGTTGACGGGATCAAGCTCGGATCAGCTCAACAAGGATCGCCATTTCACTTTCACGCCGTTCTCGCGCGCTTCGCAGTTTGCGCTGGCGCAGCTGCAGATGTCCAAGCTGGTGAGCGATCAGCCAAAGGTCGCCGTGATATTCGAAAACACCGCCTTCGGTACGTCCACTTCGAACGGACTGCGCGAGCAGGCCCCCGCCCAGGGCGTGGAAATCGTGATGTTCGAGCCCTATTCGGCGGGCTTAAGCGATGCCAGCCCGCTGATCAACAAGGTCAAGGCATCCGGCGCCAACATGCTGTTCCCCGTCTCATACCTCAACGATCTCATTCTGATCATTCGCGCCATCAAGCAGGTCGATCTGAAGATCGCCATTAATGGCGGCTCGGGCGGCTTCGTCATTCCCGATTTCTACCGGAATGTCGGCAATGCGGCCGAGGGCTTACTGGGCGTGGCGCATTGGAACCACGACATCAACGACAATGCGCAAAAGGTCAATGCCGCCTATCAGAAGCAGTTTGGCGAGTTCCTGTTCGAATATGCGGGCGGTCTTGTTGCGCAGACATTCATGATCGCCGATGCACTCGAGCGCGCGGCATCGACTGATCCACAAAAGGTGCGCGAAGCGCTTGCTGCGCTTGACGTCTCGGACGGTTACGCCGCGATGTGTCCCGGCGGCAAGGTGAAATTCGGTCCCGACGGCAAGAACATTTACGCCCATCCGGTCGGCGTGCAGTGGCAGCACGGCGATCTCGCGTCCGTCTTTCCCAAGGAAGAAGCCCGTGCCCAGCTGATCAAAGCCTAATACCAGCGACGGCGCCGATGCTAGCGACAGTTGCACAGGCAGTGATCAATGGCCTGCTCATTGGCGGCATTTATGCGCTCGTGAGCATCGGCGTCACACTGATTTTTGGCGTGGTGAAGATCGTCAATTTCGC
>JBAQBC010000238.1:0-17656 GCA_049286035.1 Xanthobacteraceae bacterium | reverse complement strand
GAGGCGCAAACTGAATCCATTCATAGCCGCCGTACAGTTTGAGGGGCCCGGTGGTGTATCTGGCCAGCGCCATGACGCTGGTATTGTCGGAAATCGTCGCGGTAAAAACCTGCGGCAAGAACGGAGGTAGCGGGTTTCCGCCAGCGCCCAGTGGATTGCCAGCAAGCCCGACGGAGACGGCATCTTTCACGTGGCTGTAAATGGCATCGACCGAGAGTGTGCCGTTTGCCAAGTGGGGAACGTCCGCCCCGACCTGAAACTGGTAGGCGCCGTTCGAGGCATTGTTTTGGGCGTAGCCGCCGAATTGCCAAAGCGCCGCCACCCTGAACTGGCCGATAGTCAGGCGGTATTTGGCTGAGGTACTGAATCTGCAGTCTTCAGTATTGCCGCCTCCGCAGGTCATTCCCGAATAACCGATCGGCGAGAAAGCGTATGAACCGCCCAGTGGATCGTAAGCGTTAACGCCATCCAAGGTGAGAGAGTTTTGCCGGAAAACCGTCAAGGTGCCGAAAGTCGATGAACTGACGCCGACATAGCCAACCGAATTGAAAAACTGGCCGGCGCGGCTTGAATCGGCGTTTGTGGTCTGGTTGGTCAACGGCACGCCGCCGTTCTGCGCGACCGACGCCGGGCCGTCGGCGAACCGCAAGGAATAAGGATCGAACCCGGCTTGCACGTCGAAAATGAAATTCCAGCCCGGCGCGAACTGTTCGGTGCCCTTAATTCCAATGTTCGATTGCGACAAACCATTGGCCGCAATACCCCAGTGCGCACCATTACTGTATTTCGAAACGAGATATGTTTCGCTGACCGCGGATGTCCCGTTGAACGGCGCCCCATGGCTCTGCCAGCCGACGCCGGCGTCGATGATGCCGTAGACGGTGATGCCGTACCAGCTCAACTGACAATTCGTGAAAACGAAATCCGCGACAGTACTGCACGTTGCAGGCGTGGATTGCTTCGCGGGCGGCGGAGCTTTTTTCGGCAAGGAATCGCTGGCCGACGCATCGGCCGCTTTCGCTGCCCCGATTGCTCCTAGAGTTATGGCCGCAAGCACGCTCGCATAGAGGCGGACGCGCTTCATGTTACCCTCCACCACTCGCACCAACCTATTCGTTCACGCCATTGTACGGCCGCCGTTCTCCGCTTGACTGTAACGGCTCGGACACACCCAGAAATTTTTTCAGAAACGCGCAAAAGTTTCGCTAAAATGGAACTTCGCATCATCGGCATTCCGGATTGCGATGATGCAACCGAAAACAAAAACTATTTTGGATTGGTCTGGTAGAATGATGATCTGCGCCGTCGAATGCAGCTGCAAGACAAACCATCTTGGGATGGCCTAGTAGAATGATCTTTCGCACCGCCCCGGCGCTTTTGGTGCGATCGGATGATCCCCTGGCGCATCAGCAAGCGCGGCCATCGCACCGCCGGTCGGCTCGTCCAAGCGATTGAGCAGCCGCAGAAACTTCATGTCGGCGACGTGCCATGAGCGGAAGTCTACGTTTGCAGCTTCGCCGCAACCCGTTCGTTTCATCGCGCGCCGCCAACGAAGCGAAAGCGGCCTCGCTCATTCAGGCATGACGCCCGCCTGCAATCCCGGCCAATGCGGGACTATCGACGGGTCGACATTCAGGTGCTCCGCGACCATTTCCGCCGGCGAATGTTTGAGCCACTGCGACAAGGAAAATTCTTCAAACGTGGCGGTGCGGAAGACAGCAAAGAATTGCAGATCCGTATCGCCGATGTTTTGCACATAGTGTCCGTAGTTGCGCGGAGCGTAACCTATATCGCCCGGGTTGAAGTCCATCGTGACCACGTTCGGACCGGTATTGAACACGCCCATGCGCGCCTTGCCCTTGATGTAGTATTGCCACTCGTCGGCATTGGGATGCCAATGCATCTGGCGTAGTGCACCGGGCCGGATTGTCTGCACGACCGCGGCAATCGTGGTGGAAACTTTGAAGTTTCGACTGTCGGCGAGTTGCAGCGTGCCGCTCTTGGTTTGGGTCGTATACGGCGCCGATGTCAGAGAGAACGTGAACGGCTCGGGCGGAGCTTCCAAGTTGCCGGTCATCGCCGTGCGGACGGAGGCGAGGTCACCCGGCACTTTGCCTTGGTAGATCCACAGATCGTGCAGCGGAATGTTTGCGAACGTGTCGTCGGGAACACCGAAGTTCTCGGCGAGGACGGCGGGAGGCGTGTGGGCAAACCAATCCGTCACTAAGAGCGTGTTGTACTCGCTCGCCGCGCCGTCGTCGAAGCAGATGACGAATTCGCAACCGTCGGGCCGCAGGCCCTGCAGTGAATGAGGATAGCCGGCCGGAAAATACCAGATGTCGCCCTCTTTGACGTCCGCAACATAGGGCCGGCCCGTCGGATCGATTACCGTCACGCGGCAATTGCCGTAAGTCATGTACGCCCATTCGGCGGCTTGGTGCCAATGCAATTCACGAACGCCGCCGGCTGTGAGCCGCATATTCACGCCCGAGATGGTTTTGGAGATGGGGAAGTCGTTCTGCGTCACTTGCCGTGCCCAGCCGCCGTTTTGGATGCGGCGAGGCGCGGTGTTGAAGGACGCCCAGATCTGCGGCATACCGCCGACGTCGGTCGGCGGCGGAGAAAATGCCGACTGCAACTGATCTCTGATCGCCGGGTCTTGCGGCCCTGGGTCAGTGATGCTCGCCGGGTTCTTGGCGTTGATCGCGCCTTGCGCGGGCTCGTCCGGATTGCCGAAGGACGCCGCGGATGCTGCGGCGGTCGACAGCGTCGCACCCGCGGCGGCTGTGGCGAGGACATCACGTCTTGAGAACATCGCCTTCTCCATCATTGAGTGAGGTTGTCGCGGATCGCGCGGGCGTCCCTCCAGCTCGTTAAATAGCGGGTGTTTGGAGATATTGTGCTTGCGCAGATCAATGGTAACCCTCGCCCTCGCGCAGCTTGCCGCCGAAAATCCAGTAGACGAAAACCATGTAGCCTAAAATTATCGGCAGCAGCAGAAGGGTGCCCATCAGCATAAAGACCTGCGTCCCCGGCGCCGCCGCCGTCTGCCAGATCGTCAGGGATGGTGGCACGAGATACGGAAAATTCGAGATCAAAAGCCCGAGAAAGCCCAACAGGAACAGCGCAACGGACGCGAGAAACGGGAGGACTTCGCGTCCCGTCTCGAGCCAACGCCACGCCGCGAAAGCGACCAGTGCGGTCGCGGCCGGAACCCACCAGAAAAACATGATGTTCGGCAGCGAGAACCACCGCACGGCAATGCGTTCGAACGCCAATGGCGTCCACAGACTCACGATTGCCATGAAGGCGAGCACGGCAAGCAGGAGGAGCTTGGCCTGGGTCCTGGCGCGCTCTGCCACGCTTCCTTCGGTCTTCATGACGAGCCAGGTGGCACCCAGTAACCCGTAGCCCGCCACCAACCCGAGGCCGCACAGCACCGCGAACGGCGTCGCCCAATCAAAAGCACTTCCCGCGAACGCGCCGTTCTCCACCTTGATGCCCTGGATCAGGCCGCCGAGAATAATTCCTTGGCAAAAGGCCGCAAGCACCGAACCGGCAGCAAACGTGAACGTCCATTGCGGCTTGCTGGTTATCCCGATCCAACGAAACTCGAATGCGACTCCTCGAAAGATCAGCGCCAGCAGCATGACGATGACCGGCAGATAGAGCGCCGGCAGGATGATCGAATAGGCCAGTGGGAAGGCGACCATCATTCCAGCGCCGCCGAGCACGAGCCAGGTCTCGTTGCCGTCCCAGAACGGAGCGACGGAATTCATCATCTGGTCACGCTCGCGCTCACTCTCTGCGAATGGGAACAAAATGCCAATTCCGAGATCGAAGCCGTCGAAGATCACATACATCGCAACCGCACAACCGAGGATCGCGGCCCAAATGACAGGCAGATAGGATTCCATGGGGCTGCTCGCGTTACTTTGTTGATGATTCTAATTTGGCAAAAGCTTCGGTGTGCGGCGCCAGTGTCGGGGCTCGGGTGATGGGCGGCTCGATCGCCGGGTCTCGCGGTCCGTGTGCGATCAGTCGGTTGATGTAGTAGAGGCCGAGCGACCCCACGACGCCGTAGACCAGCACGAATAACACCAAGGTCGTGACCACGCTGCCCGTGGGAACCGGTGACACCGCATCGGCTGTTCTCAGAACTCCATAAGCGACCCACGGCTGACGGCCAGTCTCGGTGACGATCCAACCGCAGATCACTGCGACGAAGCCCAACCACCAGGCGTGCTGCGCCGGCCAAAGATACCATCGGGTATTGAACAGGCGGCCGCGCCACCACAACCACACGCCAGTCAGCGCGGTCAGGATCATCACCATGCCGATGCCGACCATAATGCGGAACGCGAAGAAGGGCGGCTTGACTGGCGGCCGGTCGCTCGGCGGCACGCTTGTGAGACCGGGAAACAGGCCATCCCAGCTATGGGTGAGGACAAGCGAGCCGGCGTGCGGGATCGTGATCGCAAAGCGGTTCGTCTGCGCGCTTTCGTCCGGCCACGCAAACAGGACGAGATCGGCCGGCTTGCTGCCGTCCCAATGCGCCTCGATGGCCGCAATCTTGAGCGGCTGATGGTCGAGCGTATCAAGGCCGTGCTGGTCGCCGATGAAGAGCTGGAGCGGCGCGAGAATTGCGGCGAAACCGACGGCCATGCGGATCATGGTGCGGCCATGCTCGAGATGCGTGCCGGCGAGGAGGTACCGCGCACCGACGGCGAGCACCACGAACGCGGTTGTCAGATAGGCCGCCGTCACCATATGCGCGAGGCGGAACGGGAAGCTCGGATTGAAGACGATGTTGAGCCAGTCGAGCGGAACGGCGACGCCGTCGCGCATCTCGTAGCCCACGGGCGTCTGCATCCAGCTATTGGCCGACAGGATCCAAAATGCCGACATGAGCGTGCCGGCCGCAATGGCGACGGCCGACAGCGTGTGCAGCCACGGCGGCATCCGATCCCAGCCGAAGAGCAGCACGCCAAGAAAGGTCGCCTCCAGGAAGAAGGCGACCTCGACCTCGTAGCCGATCATCGGTCCGACGAGGTTGCCGAGAACGGCCGAATATCGGCTCCAGTTGGTGCCGAACTGATAGGACAGGACGATCCCTGATACGACGCCCATGGCGAAGGCGGCCGCGAAAATCTTGGTCCAGAACCGCGCGAGCACGCGGTAATGCTCCTTCCCGGTGCGCATCCACATGACACAGAGCGTCGCAATAAAGGCGGACAGCCCGATCGTGAAGGCCGGGAACATAATGTGGAAGATAATCGTGAAGGCGAATTGCAGCCGCGATATGAAAAGGGGATCGAGATCCATGAGGCCACTCCTTGAGCGCTGGTCAGCCCTCCGCGGCCGTTCTGTTCATTCTGCCGGTGTCGCCGACGGCAGATTCTGGCGCGGGCCGATGCGGTCCTTCGTCAGCTGTGCCAGCCACAGATCGTGATGTTCCTTGGCCCAGCTGTAATCGACCTCGCCGGTCCACATAGCTTCGAACGCGCCCTCCATTCCAAGCGTGCCGATATAGATGTGACCAAGGATCAGCGCGATGAACAGCATCGCGATGACGGCGTGCAGCCCCTGCGCGATCTGCATTCCGAAGATGTTGGTGACGTAGAAGGGAAACAGGAGCAAATAGCCGGAGACGGCGACCAGGACGCCCGCGCCAAGCGCGCCCCAGAACACCAGTTTCTCGCCGGCGTTGAATCGGCGCGCCGGCGCGTGCTTCGATTTGACGAATCCGCCGCCCTGCTTGAACCACTCCAGGTCGGTCTTGTCGGGGATGTTGTCCTTGATGAAGATCGCGACGATCACTGCAAGACCGAGCACGAACGCGAAGCTCACGAAATTGTGGGTGTATTTGGCATACTGCGAAAACGCGCTAAAGGCATCCGGCCCTATCAGCGGCAACAGCAGTGCCTTTCCGAAGGTGATATTCAATCCGGTAATGCCGAGAACGACAAACGAGATCGCGGTAAGCCAATGCGCGAGCCGCTCAAACGGTTTGAACCGCAGTATCTTGCGTCCAGATCTTCCGGCCGCGATGCGGAGCCGTCCGACGAAGAAATATGCCGCGGCAAGCACCGCAAGCGTACCGATGATCGCGATCGCACCGATCCAGCGCAACACGACCTGGTGAAAGTAATCCCAGGTGCGTCCGGCCGGTTGAATGAGGACGCGCGCCCGCTGGTCGAGCTGATTGATATCTCCTTGGATGCGCGGAAATTCCCGAAGCAGCGTCTGTTCATTGACAACGTCAGCCTGCGGATCGATTGGTGCGCCCGCCTGCTGAGCAAGGGCAGGCGCCGCGAAAGCGACGAGGCAGCCGACCATAGCGGCGGCAAATATAAAGCGTGCGCGCGCCACCAGATATGTCATGGCCCGTCCTTTTGTCGTAGTCGTTCGCCGACGCATTCGCCTCGCGTCGCGCTCATGCCGTGATGTCCTCGCCATAAGCAGTCATCCAGCCCCAAGCGCCGGAGCCGTAGCCGCGCGTTCTCACGCGCTCCTTGTAGATCTGGCCGATGATATCGCCGTCGCCCGCAAGCAACGACTTGGTCGAGCACATCTCGGCGCACGCCGGCAGCCCGCCATGAAGTATACGGTTGGCGCCGTATTTCTTGTACTCCTCGATGCTGCCGGGCACTTCCGAGCCGCCACCACCGGCACAATACGTGCATTTATCCATTTTGCCGCGCGAGCCAAAATTGCTGACCTGCGGGTATTGCGGCGCACCGAACGGGCACGCGTAGAAGCAATAACCGCAGCCGATGCACAGATCCTTGGAATGCAGCACGACACCGTCGTCAGTCGAAAAAATGCAGTTCACAGGGCACACCGACGCACACGGAGCGTCGGTGCAGTGCATGCAGGCCATCGACACCGAACGCTCGCCCGGCTTCCCATCATTAATGGTGACTACGCGTCGTCGATTGGTGCCCCACGGCACCTCGTTCTCGTTCTTGCAAGCGGTGACGCATGCGTTGCACTCGATGCAGCGTTCGGCGTCGCAGAGAAACTTCATCCGTGCCATGATCGTGTGTCCTCATGCCGCCCTGATCTGGCAGAGCGTGGCTTTGGGTTCCTGCATGCCGGTCACCGGGTCGTAGCCGTAGGTCGTGAGCGTGTTTACGCTCTCGCCCAGCACGTACGGGTCGGCACCTTTTGGATATTTGCTGCGCTGGTCAACGCCCTCAAACCAGCCAGCAAAGTGGTACGGCATCCACACGAGCCCTTTGGCGACGCGCACGGTGACCGACGCCTTCATTTTTGCCTTCGATTGGCCCTCCGGGCCGGTGACCCAAACCCAGCTTCCGTCCTTGATGCCGCGTTCGGCCGCGTCCTCCGGATTGATCTCGACGAACATCTCCTGGACAAGCTCGGCCAGCCATTTGTTGGACCGCGTCTCCTCGCCGCCGCCCTCGTAATCCACCAAGCGTCCGGAGGTCAGGATCAGTGGGAATTGCTTCGCGATGCCCTTTTCGACGGCCGTCTTCTGCACCGTGAACCCAATGTTGGGGACGCGGAACTGGATTGCGTCGGGCAGGGTCGGATACTTGACGACGAGATCAGGACGCGACGTAAAGATCACCTCACGGTGGACCGGAATGGGATCCGCCAGATTCCACGCATTTGTGCGCGCCTTAGCGTTGCCGTAAGGGCTGCAGCCGTGCGCGATCGCGACTCGCTGAATGCCGCCGGAAAGATCGGTCGACCAGGAGACGCTGTGGGGGTTGCTGCCGCCGATTTTCTGAATCACCGCGAGTTCCTGCGGCGTGAGATCCGCGTTCCATCCGAGCTTTTTGAGCACGGCCAAGGTGAATTCGGGATAGCCGTCCTTGATCTCGGAGCCCTGCGAGTAGGAATCTTCGGCGAGGAGGTTGACACCGTTGCGCTCAACGCCGAATCGCGCACGGAAAGTGCCGCCACCTTCCTTCACCGGCAGGTTCGTGTTGTAGAGAATGGGACTGCCAGGATGCTTTAATTCCGGCGTGCCCCAACACGGCCACGGCAGGCCGTAGACGTCGCCGCCCACCTCCGGATCGTCCTTCGGCGCGCGCAGCGTGACCACATCGAATTTGTATTGATTTCTCATATGCGCCTTGAGGCGCTCGGGTGATTGGCCGCAATAGCCGGTCGACCAACCACCACGATTGATCTCCCTCAGGATGTCCTCGGCCGACACTTGTCCGTTCTCGACCTTGATGTTTTTGAACATCTGGTCGGCAAATCCGAGCTTGCGCGCCAGCAAGTACATAATGTCATAATCGTTCTTGCACTCGAAAGCCGGCTTGACGATCTCATCGCCCCATTGCAGCGAGCGGTTCGAGGCGGTGCGTGAGCCGTTCATCTCGAAGCTAGTGCAGGCCGGCAGCAGATAGGTGCCATCCTTGCGCTCTGAGAGCACCGCCCAGGTGGTGGGATAGGGATCGCACACGACCAACAGATCGAGCTTCTCTATCCCTTTGGCCGCTTGTGGCATGCGCGTGATGGTGTTACCGCCATGTCCCATGATGAACATTGCTTTCATGGTGTCCGGCTGGGACACTTGATCTTTCGGCAGCAAGACGGCATCGAACCAGCGCGTGCTCGTGACGCCGGGCGTTTCCATGAGCTTCTTGTTGGCGAACCGGGAGAGCATCCAGTCGTAGTCGACCTCCCATACGCGGCACCAGTGTCTCCAAGCGCCCTCGGCGAGGCCGTAGTACAGCGGCAGTGTCGTCACATCGAGACCGAGATCGGTCGCGCCCTGCACATTGTCGTGGCCACGGAAAATATTGGCGCCGCTTCCGGGATGACCGACATTGCCGGTCGCGAGCAGCAAAATACAACTGGCGCGGACATTAGCCGTACCGAACGAGTATTGCGTTTGGCCCATCGCCCAGATGAGAGTTGAAGGCTTTTGCTTGGCGAAGATCTCGGCAATGCGCTTGACCTGCGCTTCCGGGAGGCCGGTGACGCGCTCCACCTCATCGGGCGGCCACTTCTCGACCTCCTTGCGGATCTCGTCCATTTCGTAGACCCGCTGAGCGATGAAATCCTTGTCTTCCCAGTTATTGCGGAAAATGTGCCACAGCATTCCGTAAATGGTCGGAATGTGCACCCCCGGGCGAACGCGGACATATTCAGTGGCGTGGGCTGCCGTGCGCGTGAAGCGGGGATCGATGACGATCATGTTGGCACGGTTAAGCTCCTTGCCTTCGAGAATATGCTGCAGCGACACCGGGTGCGCCTCGGCCGGATTGCCGCCCATGATCATGATGGTCTTGGCATTACGGATGTCGTTGTAGCTGTTGGTCATCGCGCCATAGCCCCAGGTATTGGCGACGCCCGCGACGGTGGTGGAGTGACAAATGCGCGCCTGATGATCCGAATTGTTCGTGCCCCAGAAGGCAGCGAACTTCCGGTTGAGATAGGCGGCTTCATTGGTGAACTTGGCGGAGCCGAGGCAATAGACCGAATCCGGTCCCGAGTTGGCGCGGATTTCGAGCAGCTTGTTGCAGATCTCGTCGATCGCCTGATCCCAGGAGATGCGCTGCCACGCGCCACCCACGAGCTTCACTGGGTAGCGCAGCCGGCGTTCGCTCGACACGTCATCGCGTACCGCCGCGCCCTTGGCGCAGTGAGAGCCGCGATTGATCGGGCTGTCCCAAGCCGGTTCCTGTCCGATCCAAACGCCGTTGGCAACATGGGCGATGACCGTGCAGCCGACGGAGCAATGCGTGCAGATATTCTTGCGAACCGTGACCGCGGCGCCGGGAGGGGGCGGGGGACCGGCCGCGGCCTTGCGGACGGCAATGAGCGGCAAGGTTCCGAGCGCGGCGAGGCCACCGGCGGCTACGCCCGAACGGAGCAGGAAGCTGCGACGATCAGGACTACCTCTTGCTTGGACCGGGAGTGCGCCAAGAAACGCGCCGCGGCGAGCTTCGCGTTGTGACCTCTTGATCAGCACGATGGCCTCCCATCACTTCGCCGGATAGCGGTTGACGCGGTAAAAGGTCTGAACCTCGGGCGAGTCCGCCTGGTACCGAGCCCTCTGCTTTTTGTCGGCATCCCCGCTGCGCGTCGCCGCGGCCGCGAGCCGCGGGGCGCTTGCAGCTGCCGCGCCTACTCCGGTCGCCAGGACGCGGAGAAGATCGCGCCGACCAAGGTTCGCATTGAGCCGATCGTTCATGTTTCGTTCGTGAAACACGGGCCGCAATATAAGGGCCGCGCGTACACGGCCTAAGGCAAGGCACCTGCGCCAGCTGTCACAATGTTGCTTGTTACGTTTGTTGGGCTGCCTCAATCGGTGCAGCCAAGACACAAAAGAGGAATGCGGCGACCAAGACGCTGTTCCGGGCGGTTTCAGAAATTTTAGCATCGGAATGCGGCCAGCCCGCCGCAAAGCGCGTTACGCGCACCGAAGGCGCGGGTAGAATTGGTGGCGCGCGATCCCGAAGTCCGGCCTACGTGCCCGTAGGCTCGGCGTTCGGATTTTCCAACTGAGGTGGCTTGCTTCCGCTTGTTGGTGGAATGGTCACACCATTCGAGAGGGACAGCACTAGCTTCTGGTTTAGTGATAAGTTGACTCCGAATTGACTGACATCCACTGCCTGTCGCGATGGCACCAAGCTCCGTCTTAGGGCGATTAGCCCCGGTCAAAAACAGAGGAACATGATCGATGCGCGTCTTTGTGATTGCTGTTGCTTTTGCAGCCCTCTTTTCGGTTGTTGGTGAACTGGTTCTCAGTCAAGTACAGGAGCCAGTAACCACAGCTTTTTCGTCATCGGAGAGCGTGCGACTGTGACCCGGCGTGGGCCGCCCGCGTCACAGCGCGTTCTGCTCTTTCATGATCCTCGTCTGAGCTGACGCCAAAGGGCGCTTTCCGCCCCACTGGATTATCGCGTGCCGATGCAGCCACAGGCCCACAGTCAGGTTGACTTTGCCGCGCCCGCCGCAAAACCACCGAGGGCTTTTGACAGTGCCTCAATATTTGCAGCCACAGCCGCACTCATGTTCCGGGAGGATCACAAAAAACACTTGTGTTCTAATCTCTCCAAAATTCTTTGAACCGGCCTCGCGCTAGCGCAGTGTATCCGTCGTATTCTGGAATCGCGGTGCCCCGGCTAGGTCTGCAACGACGGATCGAATGTTAAACTCGAATTTATATTCCTCAATTCGAAGTTTAATTGTAAGGCAGCGATTCTTTTTCCAATTTATCTGCCATGCCGCTTTTCACGCGCAGACATCGGAACGGTCGGAACAACATGAAATCAGATCTGGATAGACACAATGCCGTTACGCGACGCCGCATGCTCGAAGTCGGCGCCGTCGCCGGCGCCCTTTCCTTTGTCGGCGATCCGCGTCTTGCGCAGGCTGAGACCCTGACAGATGCCGAAGCCTCGCAGAATCTTATGACAGTCGGACTTGGGATCAATGGTCGAGCCCATACGCTTACGCTCGACCCCCGAACGACATTGCTGGATGCGCTGCGTGAACATCTTGGGTTCACCGGAACCAAGAAGGGATGCGATCAAGGGCAATGCGGCGCCTGCACGGTGATCGTCAACGGGCAACGCATCAATAGCTGCCTCACGCTTGCGGTGATGCATGCCGGCGATGAGGTCACCACCATTGAAGGCTTGGCGAATGACGACGGCCTTCATCCGATGCAGGCCGCTTTTGTACGTCGCGACGCATTGCAATGCGGGTATTGCACGCCCGGCCAGATTTGTTCGGCAGTCGCCGTTCTGGCCGAGCACAAAGCCGGCTGGCCGAGCTACGCCACAGCCGACGTTGCGTCCGCGCCCGCGCTAACCGATGCCGAGATCAGGGAGCGGATGAGCGGGAATATCTGTCGGTGTTCGGCTTACGCCAACATTGTCGCGGCGATCCGCGATGTGGTCGAGGGAGATCGCACATGAAGCCGTTTCACTACGAACGTTCGAGCGACATCTCCTCCGCCTGCGCAGTCGCGTCTCGTCCGGCGAGCAAGTTCGTTGCCGGCGGTACCAATCTGATCGATCTCATGAAGCTTGAGATCGAGACCCCGGCGCAAATTGTCGATATCAACGCGCTGCCGCTCGGCGGCATTGAAGAAACGCCGGAGCAGGGTCTGCGGATCGGCGCGCTGGTGACGAACAGTGCCCTCGCTGCGGATACGAACGTACGGCGCAAATATCCGCTGTTGTCGCAGGCCATCCTTGCCGGCGCGTCTGGACAGCTGCGCAACAAGGCGACCACCGGCGGCAATCTGCTTCAGCGTACGCGTTGTCCGTATTTCTATGACACCACCAAACCCTGCAACAAACGCCAACCGGGCTCCGGCTGTGCCGCGCTCGAAGGTCTAAACCGCATGAACGCGGTGTTGGGCGTGAGCGACAACTGTATTGCCGCTCATCCTTCCGACATGGCTGTGGCCATGACCGCGCTCGATGCGCGTATTGAGACCATAGCGACCGACGGTGCGACACGGACGATACCGATCGATGGGCTCTATCGGGCGCCAGGCGATACGCCAAACGTCGAAACCGTGCTGCAACCGGGCGAACTGATAAAATCGGTGGTGCTGCCGCCGCCTCCGCCCGGGCGGCAGCTCTACCGCAAGGTACGCGATCGCGCGTCCTACGCGTTTGCCTTGGTTTCTGTCGCTGCCATTGTCGCGCACGATAAAAATCATGTTCAAAATGCGCGGGTCGCTTTTGGCGGCCTGTCCTACAAACCGTGGCGATCTGCGGAGGCCGAAAGCACACTCTCCGGTGCATCGCTCACGCGCCAATCCTACGACGCTGCCGGCGCGGCCGCGCTGAAGAACGCGCGCGGGTACGGCCACAATAATTTCAAGATTCCGCTCGCCCGCCGCACACTGCGCGCCGCCTTGGCCGAAGTTACTGGAACCATTTGAGGATCGCGACAATGGCTGCAAGCAATCTCGCCAGTCCAGTCGGACTTCCCCTCGATCGTGTCGATGGTCGCCTCAAGGTGACCGGCAAGGCGGAGTACGCGTACGAATACGCTGCGCAGGGCTCCGCCCTTTACGGCGTCATTGTTACCGCCTCGATCGGTAAAGGTCGCGTCGCCGCGGTGGATGTGCAGGATGCACAAAAAACGCCGGGCGTGCGGCTCGTGCTGACGAAGGACAATGCGCCGCCGCAGCATCCGTTTGGTCCGGTCGATCTGCCGGACCGCTTCGCGCGCGCCATGCCGGCGCTTAATAATGATGACGTGCCGTATTTCGGCTTTCCCGTCGCCTTTGTCGTTGCCGACACGTTTGAGCAGGCGACCGCGGCCGCGGCTGTGGTGCGCGTTCGCTATGCGCCCGAACGCGGCGCGTGGAATTTGCACGCTGCTGGTCCCACCGCCATCGAACAGAGCCCGATCGACGGCGGCGAGCGGGCCGATAGCTCAATCGGTGATTTCGACGGCGCCTTCGCCGCCGCTCCGGTCAAGATCGACGTGACCTATACCACGCCCTATCAGCATCAGGCGCCGATGGAGCCGCAGGCGACGATGGCGGTTTGGGACGGCCCGAAGCTGACCGTGTACACGGCGGCGCAGCTAACGACCAGCCCGCGGGAGGGCCTCGCCCGCACCCTCAACATCCCTAAAGAAGATGTGCGCATCATTACCCGCTATATCGGCGGCGGATTCGGCAACAAGTTGCCGTACTATTTCGAGTCGACGCTGGCCGCGATCGGCGCGCGCATCTTGAAACGGCCGGTCAAGGTGGCGATGACGCGCCCGCAGCTCTTCTACATGACGACGCATCGCTCTGCATCAGAGCAGCACCTGCGGCTCGGCGCGAATGCCGACGGTCGGCTCGCCGCATACGGTCAGGACGCGCTGGTGCAGACCGCAAGCTTCGACGAATATGTCGAGCCGGTGATGCTGGCAGCGCGCACGCTTTACGCAGCGCCCAACCGGCTCACGCGCCATCGCCTCGCCAAGCTCGATACGCCGCGTTCGGATTCGATGCGCGCGCCAGGCGACGCGATCGGGCTTATGGCGCTCGAATGCGCCATGGACGAGCTGGCGGAGCGGCTCAATCTCGATCCGGTTGAACTGCGCCTGCGCAACGACACACAAACCGACCCCGAACACCGCCTGCCGTTCTCTTCACGCCATGTCGCCGAATGCCTGCGCGAAGGCGCAGCCCGTTTCGGCTGGAACAAGCGCCTCGCCAAACCGGCGAGCGTGCGCGACGGCCGTTGGTTCATCGGGCTCGGTGTAGCATCGGCCGTGCGCGGCGACTTGCTGCGCAACGCGACCGCGCGTGCGCGGCTGACACCCGATCGTCGACTTGTCGTCAAATTGGCGATGACTGACATTGGCACCGGCACCTACACGATCCTCACTCAGATTGCCGCCGAAGCGATGGAGATGCCGATCGAGCGCGTCACAGTGCTAATGGGCGACACAAATTATCCACCGACCGACGGCTCGGGCGGTTCGTGGGGTGCTGCGACTTCGGGCTCTGCCGTTCGTGCCGCATGCCAGAAGCTCAAGGCCAGCCTCGCCTCCGGCGTGACGGAGGCGGAAGGCTCCGTTACGCCCGCCGAGCTTAGCGCGAGTTATTCTCATGCCAGCTTTGGCGCGCATTTCGTCGAAGCGGCGGTACATCGCGACACCGGCGAGGTACGCGTCCGGCGTATGCTCGGCGTGTTCGCGGCTGGCCGCATTCTCAACGCAAAGACCGCGCGC
Organism: Xanthobacteraceae bacterium; assembly: GCA_049286035.1. Taxonomy (GTDB): domain Bacteria; phylum Pseudomonadota; class Alphaproteobacteria; order Rhizobiales; family Xanthobacteraceae; genus BOG-931. The sequence continues at coordinate 2,968 of JBAQBC010000238.1, read as the reverse complement.
TCGCAGATGATCGGCGGCATGACCTGGGGCATCGGCTCAGCACTGATGGAAGAGAACATCGTCGATCAGCGCTACGGCTCTTTCATCAATCAGGATCTCGCGAGCTACCACGTCGCAGTCAATGCCGACGTTGGCGAGATGGATGCGGTGTTTCTGCATGAGGACGATCCGAACGGCAGTCCGCTCGGCAGCAAGGGCCTGGGCGAACTGGGCATTTGCGGCGCGGGCGCCGCCGTCATCAACGCCATCCACAATGCGACTGGTGCTCGTATCCGAGACTTCCCCGCCACCCCGGACAAGCTACTGCCTGCGCTCGAGATGTTCGATGGTTAGCCGCGCAGACCAGCTCCGAGCGAAGGGACGCTTCCAGCGACGGACGAACCTATTTCATGGGCGGGCAAGGAGAATGAACGGCAGCAGAACGACAGAGTTGGACCTGAACGACATGGCCCGCGGTGACTAGCTTTGCCAATGTTGGAGACGGAGCGTTGTATTGCTAACTGAGGTTCTAGGAGACATGACCAACGGAAGTTGACAACGCAGATACGGCTGTCGTCTTCATCGACCCGCAGAATGATGTGCTGGATGTCCGCTTTGTGCCATTAGCGGACATCAACAGTTAGTTGATCTTCTGCACTGCCGGCGGCGTCCAAGCTCCGTGAGTGATTTTAAAACGTGACCGGCGGCTAGGATTGGCAGTTACACCGGTAGGCCGTGCGAATGCTTTTGCACCTTCGGATCCATGTGATCCCACGGCTGCGAGCTGGAGGTGAATACATCCATTATGGGTTGGTAGGTCGATGAATCGTCCAAGCTCCCCGCCTGCAATCCGAGGGCATCTGGCCTCCGTTCCGACATCAAGATTATTTGGCTGCCGCAATTTGGGCAAAACCCGCGTTGGGTCGCTTTGCCGCTCTGAGCAACAACTTTGTGGTAACGCGGCTCTCCGCGAATCTTAACAGCACCTTTCGGCACCACAACGATAGCCGCGTAAGCGCTGCCGCCCGCCTTTTGGCAGTCCCGACAGTGACAGTTCATCATAATGACTGGATCAGCATCGCACTCGTAACGGATGGCACTACAGGCGCAGCCGCCTGATAGTTTCTGTGGCATGGTCGTCTCCCGAAGTCTGGAGGTGAACGAATGTCGCGAAGAACGTCGCCGCTGAGATTTACTAGAAGAAATGTTTGCGCGATCGATCGAGACCCAAGGCTAGATGACAGTGAGCGGAGACGGGCCGGACTTTGAAAGGCCGCCGAGTTGCTTGAATCGCTCGAGTGCTTCCGTCGCAAGTTTGACCGTCAGCGCCTTAGCTGGCATCTCCCTTCCCATCGACGCGGCCTGACCCGACCAAAACGGAGTGAAATCGGTTCTCCCCTCCTGCTCAGCCTTGGCCCGCAACGGCTGTAACTCCGCCATGGGGAACGGGAAATCGAGCGGAGCATCCAAGATCGGACCAATATCGAGAGCCAGCCGATTAACCAGGATGCGCGCGGGTCGTCCGCTGAACACGTTTGTCATCAAGGTTGCGTCTCCGCGCGCGTGCCGCAGGGCATCGCGATAAAGCGGCGGCGTCGCTGCTTCGGGACAGAGGAGGTAGGCAGTCCCCAGCTGCGTCCCGGCCGCTCCAAGAGCGAATGCGGCGGCAATCCCGCGCCCGTCGGCAATCCCGCCGGCGGCTATGACCGGCAAGCGGACAGCATCAACGATCTGCGGCACCAGCGGCAATGTGCCAGGCTGCGAGACAATCGCACTGCTGAGGTTTGCGGCGAGGAACATTCCCCGGTGTCCGCCGGCTTCATAGCCCTGAGCGATGATGGCGTCGACGCCACCAGCTTCCAGCCATAGCGCCTCCTCGACCGTCGTCGCCGACGACATGACGCGGCAACCCGCCGCCTTGACCCGGGCCAGCAACGCTGGGGCCGGCAGGCCAAAATGGAAACTCACCACTTCAGGCTTGGCGTCCTCGACGACCGTGCACATGGCATCGCCGAACGGTGGGATATCCAAGCGGGATCGCGGCGATTCACAGTCAATCCCAAGCTCTCGGAAATAGGGCAACAGCCGGTCCTGCCAAGCGTGCTCACGATCAGGATCGGACTTCGCCTGGGCGTGGCAAAAGAAGTTGACGTTGATTGGTTTGCTCGTCAGCGCCCGCAACTCCTGAATTGTCTTCGCGACGAGCTGTGGTTGCATTGTCGCGCAACCGAGAGAGCCCAAGCCGCCGGCCTCGCATACTGAAGCTGCAAGTCCGATCGTGCCTAAACCCGCCATTGGCGCCAGCACAAGCGGGTGCTCGATCTCGAAAAGCTCAGTCAGGCGGCGGTCCGGCCACATTGCGTTTCTTCTCAGCCGCGGCTTGGGGACCAACCGCCGTGCAGGATTTCACCTGTGACGAATGGCGCCTTTTCAAGATACAGGACGGCATCGAGATCGATCGGTTCTGTCATAATCGTTCCCAATCAATCATTGATCGCGTGATGGCCGGCTGACTGCCCTCCATCGACGTGAAGAATTTCTCCAGTCACGAAACTAACGCGTTAGATAAATGCTGCAGTGCAATATGCAAGTGAAGGCGCGAGGCCCTGCCGCGTTGGTATGAGCGCGCGCCTCAGACTACCAATATGTCCGTCCCGCCACGACTAGGACTCAATTACAGCAGCGCCGTTTTGCTGCCTGTCGAATGACTTAATGGCCTCGTGCGCCGCCGCCGCAGGATTACCCGAGCGATGTCTGCAAGGGGTCGGAAGCGGACATTCAGGCGCTTCGACCCGATGTCCGCTTTACCCCCGAAAGCGGACATTGCTAAGGGCGACTAGGATGTCCGCTTTGCGCCAGAAACGGACTCATGCAGTGCGGCAGACTGCCATCATTCGATCATTTCGTCGGTGGTGGCGAGCAGCGCCTGGGACCAACTATTGTGCTTTCGCAGGCGCGTCGGGGAGGACGGCCGCCACACCGTCCGGAT
>JBAQBC010000237.1:0-4874 GCA_049286035.1 Xanthobacteraceae bacterium | reverse complement strand
AATCTGGAGTGTTCCGACCGCCACTCCCTCACGTAGCAACGGAACACCAGCAATCGTCCGGTGTCCCAATCGTCTCGCGAGGGCGCTTCCTTCGGGAAAGTCCTCGGCCTCCGCCTGAAGGTCAGTTACATGAACGGGCTTCCGGTCGAGAACGGTGCGGCCTGCAACACTTCCACGCGTGCACGGGAAACGAAAGCTGGCCTCTAAGCGTGGGAGCGCACCCCAGTGGGCGGCTACTCGTAGGTTCTGTCCATCCAGTTCGAAAATGGTTACGTCGTCCGCTTCGCAGTAGCGTGCCGCACTCCTGACGACGACATCCAGGACGGGCTGGAGTTCGGTCCGCGAAGCACTGATGATCTTTAGAACCTCCGCGGCTGCCCTCTGTTGTTCAAGCGCCTCATCACGCTCGCGGGTAAGCTGAGCGATTTTCGTTTCCCGGCCGGACGCCGAGGGGCTACGCGCCTGTTTAGCCTTTGAAGCGTTACGGTGCCTTTGCGTTACGGTCCTGCGCCGTCGCGCTTTGGCTGGTTGGCCGCTTACTCTGGAGCGCCGTCGCATCGCCCACCCTAAGGCTCAGGACTACGCCTGCTTTCAAAGGGGATTACAGCAGGGATTTGCGGCCGGCGAAATGGGCTTCAATATAAATTTGCGCTGCAAAAATCCTCAACGAGCACTGTGTTGCTCGCAACCTCGGTTCGCGAGCGCTAACATCGGTCCGAGAACTGCCGCCAGTGCGCCGGCGGGCAAACGGAGACCGATCATGAGAGTCGGAATTATCGGAGCGGGCGCCGTCGGTGCCGCCTCGCTTCTCTCCCTGGTGATGCGCGGCCCACCTGCGTGCGAGATCGTCGTGCTCGACAAGAACTACGCGCGTGCCAAGGGTGTGGTAGCGGATCTGCAATATGGCGCGACGCTGTCACCGGCAGTTGAGCTGCGCACCGGCGACTACCCCGACCTCGCCGACGCCGTGTTGACGATCGTCACCGCTGGCATAAACGAACACGCGGGCGGCGCGACCGACCGCAGTGATCCCGCCGGACGACTTAAGCTGCTCGATGCAAACGCCAAAGTTTATCGCGACATCGTACCCCGGATCGTCGCCGTGGCGCCGAAGGCGGTTATCCTAGTCGTCACCGATCCGCCCGATCCCCTGGCGGACCTCGCCCGACGCCTCGCCGGCCACGAGCGTGTGCTGAGCAGCGGCACTTTCCTCGATACCCTGCGCTTTCGCTTCCATCTCGCGCGGCGGCTCAAGGTTAGTCCGGCCTTCATCGAGGCCCAGGTCGTCGGCGAACACGGCACCTCCCAGGTGTTCCTGTGGTCGTCGGCGCGGGTCGCCGGCGTGCCGGCGATGGCTGCGCTCGACGGGCATGCTGAAAACATCGACGAATTTCGCTCCGAGGTGGAAAACGAGGTGCGCTACGCCAACATCGCCATCATCGAAGGAACCGGCGCCAGCCAACTGGGTATCGGAATGGCCACGGCGAGGATCGTCGAGGCGATCCTGCGCGACGAGCAGGCGGTCATGCCGGTAGGCGCTTTCAATCCAAATTACGGGACCACGCTGTCGCTGCCGAGTGTGCTCGGCCGTGCCGGCGTAAGTCGCATCCTTGAGCCGGACATGTCCGCAGACGAACTTCAGGGCCTTAAGCGCAGCGCCGGCAGGCTGCGAGATGCGTTGGAGCGGATCATGGTCTAAGGGCGTGCCGCCGACATGGACGGCACCATTGGAGATGAGCCAAATGCACTACCTGCCATTGGCGCCTGGCTTCTTTGCCATTCTGGTCGGCTTTTTCTTCATTGTGCTCATCCTGCGATCGGTGCGCTATGCCTATGAGAGCCTCGGCGTCAGTTCTAACACCGCGATTTTCCTACTCCTTGCCACGCTGATCGGCAGTTTTTTCAACATCCCGATCGCGGAACTGTCGCCGGAACGTGCGATGTCCCACCATCACGTGGATTTCTTCGGTATGCGGTACGCTGTGCCTGCCGTTAGCCATTGGAAGGGCACGCTGGTTGCGGTCAATGTCGGGGGCGCAGTCATTCCAACCCTGATGTCGATCTATTTGCTCTTCAAACGCGACTTATGGGTGAAAGGTCTGCTGGCGACGGCCGTCGTCGCCTTGGTGATTCATTGGATGGCCGATCCCGTTCCGGGTCTCGGCATCGCGGTGCCGGTATTCATGCCCGTTGTGGTGACCGCCATCGTCGCAATGTTACTGTCGCGCGAGGACTCCGCGCCGCTTGCTTATATCGCTGGCAGCCTTGGCACGCTGATCGGCGCCGATCTCACCAACCTCGACAAGGTGCGCGGCCTGGGTGCCCCGGTCGCCTCGATCGGCGGTGCCGGGACTTTTGACGGCATATTCCTGACCGGCATTCTTGCCGTGCTGTTGGCGAGCCTTTACGCGCGGCCACGCGCAGTGCCGGCTCGTTATTTCTGAGAAAAATGGATCAGGAGGCCCGCTCCACCCTCACGACGCTAAATCGGGGATCAAGGTCTACATGGATGTTTAAGGCCAAACCGTTCGGCCAAGCGGGTAGCGCGCGCAGGTCCCCTACGGTTTTTGCCGTTACCGCGATACCCGTTTCAGCCTCGACTCGCATGTTGTCGCGGTAGCCGAGAAGGAGTTTTTGCATCTCCTCGATTGTATTGGCTACGTGTCGCACGCCAGTTCTCTCGAATACGGGTGATTCCAAATGGAGTTTCCGTACTTTCCTTCCACAAACGAGACGGCAACTAAGCGCCCAAAACGCGTCCTGTCCCTACGCTTTGGCATTGCCCCACGCCACCGTTCGATTTTCACCGTTGAGAAAAAATTTTGGCAAAAACAGATACAGCATGTCTCTCGACTAGGCCTAAATTCGCGTTCAGGTACCGGTTCTATCAAACGACGCCCCCACCCCCTGACCACCTTTAGGGGCGCTGCTGGAGGGGGTCAGCGACGCGCAGCAGTGTCGATGTGATGCGATCTATCGATGCCTCACGCGGCGACGACGAAAGGGTGTTTGATTCTCTGCACCGTGCTGGGATTGACATCAAACTTGTCGGCAACCCCACGAATGGTTTCTCCAGCCTTTAGAGCGGCAAGGATTCGCTCTTCGAGCTGGGGCGCTATGCGGGGCCGGCCAAGCTTTTTGCCGTCGTCCTTGGCCCGCCTAAGCCCGGCGCGGACTCGTTCCTGAATCATCGATCGCTCAAACTCGGCAAACACGCCCATCATTTGAAATAGCGCTTTGCCTGCCGGCGTGGTCGTGTCCAAGCCCTGTTGATGCAGGAAGAGATCGACACCGGCGGCATGAATCTCGGACAGGAAGGCAACAAGATCTTGCAATGAGCGGCCGAGCCGATCGACCGACCAGGCCATGACGATATCGATTTCCCGGCGCGCAGCGGCCTTATGCAGCGCGTCGAAAGCGGGCCGCTTATCCCGCCCTTTGCTGCCGCTGATCCCGTGATCCTTATAAACCTTGTCGACCTCCCAGCCGGCACGCTCGGCGACTTGCCGCAGCTCGCGCTCCTGATTGGCCGTGGTTTGGTCGATCGTGGAAACCCTGAGGTAGAGAGCGGCGCGCTTCATGGGAAATCCCCTCATTTAGGCGCCGACACGGTATCCGACCTTGTGGGCAAAATCTATTCTTTTTGCACATCTGAAATCGGTATCCACAAACCCCTGATTTTATTGATCGTCACTTGCGGAATTTTGCGAGGGTTTTTCCGCACAAATCAATCGATCCTTGTTTTCGACCGATACAGGCGACGGCGCCGGCAGCTGCTTCGGCGTCACACCCTCGATCTCGCGATGGCCATCTGGCCACACGATGTGCCGCTCAAATACCATCTTGACGCCCAAGCCGCCGTTGGATTCAGAGCTAGGCGCGAGTGTGTGAGGGAGAATCTTGCCCAGGAGGGAGCTGAAGGCCGAGCTGTTTTCTATGGCTAACTTGGCTAAATACTGCTCCCCTCCAACGCTATCCAAGGCGTTGAGGATTGCCTCTTTTAATTGGAGGGTCACCCGATTCTTCGATCCTTTGGGCCTACCGGCGCCAGCTCGTGGCCCTCCCTGACCCTTTGAGAATTTGCCATCGCTCTCGCGTTTGATTTCCTCGTTCTTTTTTATCAAATGGCCATTGGTGCGTTTTGCTGTTTTGCTCAATGTTTTGCCATGGCGATCAAAGCGCCCCATCGAATCCCGAAAGATCTCGGACTTTTTAAGCAATGTTTCCATTTGGGATCTCCTGTCGAATTTAAGTACTCGCGGCCGTAATCGCCTCGATCGCTGCCTGCTTGTCCTGGAATAAGCCAATGAGCTGGCCAGTGGCGTCGTAAGCCTGAAAGCCGCGAGGGCCTGCGCTGCGCAGGAAGCCGACGCAGTCGTGGCTGTCGCGCAACACTGAAATCATGGGCAGCGTGGCTAGCTGAGTCATTCGGCTGCTTCCAGAATGCCGTCCGGTGATTCAGAAAAGGCCACCGGCTCGCGTTTGAGAAAGTCGGGGATGCTGAGATCGTCCGCGACTGGAACGCTTGGCGAGGACGGCTTCCAATCCGATTGCATTTCCTTCGGAGCGGGTGGCCGGGGCTTGGACCAAGCACTCTCTTTGCGAATGCGCCCCCAGTCGTTAGCTGCATTGCTGCGCCGGGCCGTCTCAGGGTCTACCGGCAGCGCGGTGCAGTGATAGACCGCCGCACTGATTTTCGGGCCAGCAACGATATGCCATGGTCGGTCGTCCAAACCGGCACCTTTACTGCCCGTGGATTGGGCACTTCTTGGTGCGTTCGCCGCAGAGGTGGTATCTGCGCCCAGAAATGAATAATGGGCACTATTTTTACGGTAACGGCCTTCACATTTGGGGCGCCGGCAAAGCTTGCGCCT
>JBAQBC010000236.1:0-6809 GCA_049286035.1 Xanthobacteraceae bacterium | reverse complement strand
CGTCCTTGCGCAAACGTCCTCGCGATGCGGCGATTATCCACAGAGTCAGCTTAAGACAGATTGTCCCTATTGATCGCAGATGCAGTTCTGCTTGCGTTCACGCGATTCGCGACCAATTTCTGCAATTCGCAGCCGCCCGTCTCTGTCAGAGTTCGCACAATGCGAACCGCCCGATCACAGAACGTTCCGTGGTTACGCACAGGCTCAATAAGGCGCTCCGGACCAAAGCCGCCTGCTTGATCATTACGTCCAGCGAATCAGAAAATACGATCGCATCCTGTTCGAATTTATCGGTCGCGAGTTTGGTCATGGCGCAACCGAAGTCGTCGCGGAATGGCCGCCAACGCGCTTTGGCAGCACGGCGCGCGAGTACGCGAGCCTGCCGTGCGCTCATATTTTTGCGCGAATTCGCGCCGCCCTTAGTCCCGATTTCATTGTTATTGTGGTCACCGTCAATGTGGTGAATTTCAAAGCCGTCCCACAGGCAAGTGTGTAACCACGCGGCGGATCGGTCGCGATGTCCGGCGAGCCAAGCGCGCTGCGGATCGGTTAGTTGTTTTGCCATGCCATCTCGCCTTGTTAAGATTTTTTGCCCACTTTGTGCGTTGTGCGGCTGTCATTTTAGCCCATCGGTTTTGTCGTCCTTTCGCTTGTATTTTTCGGAACTGTCTGCGGCTAAACCTAATCTCCATGGTGCCACCATGGACACAAGCCTCGTTGCGCGCTTTTAATGGCTTGCCAAACTTGGCGATCGCTATGCGATCAGTCCGTTTAATTGCTTCAGCGTCCTCGACCATGACCAGGCGTACGCCCAGAATACCGCACAGAGGCCCGAGGCTAATCATGCCGACACGTTTCATCGGCCGTGGCGATACTTGGCGATATAGCAGTCGGGTAAATTGGTGATGGCGGCCACTTCCTCGCTGGCGATGGCAATCCGCCGTTCCGCCGCGCGAGTTCGCATGGCCTCGATCATGCCGGGATAGTCGGCGAATTGGGCAATAATCCTGCCGTCGATAACCTCGCCGTTCGGCTGCCGTCACCGCCGGGTCGTGTGGCGCAGTTTCTGTGTCCACCGCCACGCGTGGGTCAGCCTTTGCGGGCCAGGTGGTCGCGGATCTTCGCGGCAATTGAAGGATGAACTTTGTTCGGCAATTCGCGCAGCACATTCGCGGAGAGCCCAACCTCGTACGGTTCGGCAGTGGGTCCGAGTTGCGCCTCGGCTGTCGTCTCGGGTTTCTTGCCCATGGGTTGCTCAGTATTTGTAGGTAGTGCTGCGATCGGAAATTCGCCGGCCGGGTTCAGTGCCGCGGTTTTTGTCGGCAGGCTTGTTAGTCAAATTTTGATGACTGCCCCGAAAATTTTTATGAGGATCAGCATTGAGAGGTTTGGAGCCGAGAATTCCGGGCCCCATCTCACCCGGCGACACGGCGCCGGAAGAACCGCTGCCGTCACACGGCGTCGGCGGGTTGCGTAAATCACGAGCAAATCGGGCGCGGTTCTCATCGGGCATTGGAATTTCCTTTCTCATTTTGCGCAAGGCGCTGCCGCTTGAATTTATTGGCGGCACGTTCGCCGGGTTGCGGTTGCGAATTGCCAGCAAGCTCGCGCGACCAAGCCGGCATTGATGGCGGCGAATCCGAACGTTCAAGCCGTTTGAAACGATCGATCGCGCTTTCGACGCGCTGCGATTTCAAGTCGCCCTGCGTGCGACGATAGTTTTGAATTTTAAGAGCGTGAGCATGAACGTCTGCCGGCGCGATGTCGCCATTGGGGTTGGCCTCCGCCCACGCGCGAAATATGCGGACACTTTCCTGAATATCGGGCGGCGGGATGTCGTCGTTTGCCATCGCAGTGATCCTTATGGGCTCGCTATGCAATTCCAGAATTAGGACCCCGGCGCAGTCCCTATGGACTATCAAAACCACGCCGGGGCCAGGACCCGGTTTTATACCCGCGTCGGAGAAACGCTTCGGGGTCCATCTCGAAAACTCAGCATGTGCAGCATGGCCTTACGCACCCGCCCTGGCCGATCGGCCTGGCCGCACGCGCGCGCCGGGCGGCTCCGGTGTGCGCGTCAGCGTGGTGTGTGCGACGAATGGTTCGCCATCATTGCCTGTGCGCACCGAGTCAATTGCTGCGTCGGGATGGTCCGGCAGCGCACCGTCATGCGTAGCGGCATAGCGGGCCTTCGCCACCGCGGAGTACGGCTCCGCTCGGCTGATCGAGCCGAACATTTCTGGCGGCTCGCCGGGCAACCGAAGGCCGGCCCAGGCACGTTCCAATTTGTCTATCACTTCGCGGCGTTGCTCGATCGACCGCTCCTCCTCTTGCGCCCGGAGCAAACGCTTCGTTGCCGTCGCCTTCTCTTCGGCGATCGCGCCAAGCTCTTTGGCCTTGAATTTCTCAAAGGCAGCTTGGTCGGCGGCGAGACGCGCCATGCCCTCATCCACCGCGGTAAGCGCACGGTGCAGGCCCTGAAGCTTCTTTTTGAAACCACGCGGATCCGCGGCCAATGCAATCAAGTTGAAAGCGAGCGCAAAATCGGCGGGCGTGTTCAGCGGACGGTGTTCGGCCGGCTCAGCAGCGGTGTCGGTATCAGTGTTGGCGTCGGTCATGGGTGATTGATCCTTATGCTACCGAGCGGTTAACCAGCGACGCGCGGATAGGGGCGCGGATCGACGGCAGCATTGAAACTGCGAATACGGCCTTCAAGATCGGACTTCAGGTCCGCACATTCCTTCTGACGCACCACCAAGCTCGCCTCGCCCGTTGCGACCGCTTTCTCACGACCTTCGAGCTCCGCGGTCTTGCGATTCACGGCCATCGCAAATTCAGCGCGCTCGCGCTGCAACTTGTCAACGTGCGCGGCACGCTCAGCTTCGAGCGCGGCAGTATGCGCTGCCTGGTTCGTTGCCAGCTCGGCAAGCGAGGCATCGGCTTTCGCCCTAGCTTCGTCGGCCGCTGTCGTGGCTGCGATCAACTCATCGACTTGCGCTTTGACCGCGCTCGGATTCGATAAAAACTCGATCAGCTTCGCTAAGCTCAGAATGTCGCCAAGATTTCGGTCGTCCATTTTTCCCTCACATTCGAATACGGTGTGCGCCAACATGCGGGCCGGCAATCATGCCGCCGGGTAGTTCGGTGACATAGCGGCCACCGCCGTTCGCCAGCGCGCCACCGGCATTTACCGAATCCATTTCGACCTGCGCCGGGCCGCCGCCAGGATAATCGCCCAAATAACTCGCCGGCTGCCGTCCGGAGAAATCATCGCGGACACGCCGGCCTCGGACTGCCATTGGTGATGCCGCACAGCGCCATCGGGAATGTAGCTCATGCCGCTCGCTCCTCTTGCGTCTGTTCCCGCAAACCGCGCACGGCCAGATGCCGAACCTGCGCACTCAAGCTCCTATGCTCAGCCGCCGCGACGCGCTCAAGCTCGCGACGCTCCTCAGGCGCAAACTTGATCGAAACCTGCTCCAATTCTTTCGCCATCGCCTTCAATCCACCAAATCACCAAGCGTGCCCGGACGATGCGGCGACCCTTTCGAGCGCGCAATGCACTGTGTTGCGGTCCAAATTCCCGATCGCAAAATTCACCGCTGGTTTGGTTGGAAACGCCAATGGGAAAAAATATCGAGAAAACCAACAAACACCGCGACTTTCACAGCATAATTTTGCGGATTTTGTAGGAAAAACTGCCCAAGAAATTGAGCCCCGGAATATTTCAGCACCCCATTTTTTTCAGATCCCCCGCTCCCCGAGTTCCTAGCCGCAACTGCAAGCGCGCTATACGAGCGCGAAAAAAAAGATCAATTCTTGCCCCCCGCCGGCCTCGAGCGGCGATTCGGGATGGTCACGCAAGATCGTGCCGAATACTGCCGCCGGTGCCTCGAGCTCGGCGTGCGTGTCGCGTGTGTGTGCACGTGCGGCCGCGCGTTAAGAGGATTTCTCTTGCTAAGAGGGTTCCTCTTCCAGGCGCATAAAGCCTCGCCGCGCCGAATGCTAGCGCCGGCCGATCGAGCACCGATGGCCCCGCGCCGACCTGGCGTGGCCGCCTGGCGCGCATGTCGTGCTGTGGGGCATCCGAGGCACCGGCCGGCGGTCAGCGCGACCAGCGCCACCTATTGGCCGCGCGTTGGACACGATGCCGATATGTGCTGAAAAGAGCCTGCTTTTCAGTGATTATTATGGCCTTGTCGCAGCCAATTCCGTCATAACGCGGCCGGCTCAGCGATGCGGTCGCGCAGGATCAAATACCGGCCGGCCGTGTTCATCGGTGCGGTAGCCATCGGCGTCAAATCGCTCGGGCTTAGGCAGCGGCGTCGCGTCGATTACCGTCACCGGCTCGGGCGCGATGTTTTCACGCGGCGGCGAAATGACAATAACGATCCCCGGCGTTTGCTGCGTGCCGCGGCTGTGCGCGACTTCCGTTTCGTCAAGGTCTTGCAGCGCCCTCACGCTCGCAACCACACTCATTCCGTTTGCCGATTCATCGCGGACTTTGCGCAACGCAAATTCGTTCGCCGCACAAATTGCTGTGCGAAACGCGGACCGCTCGCGGCGAATAAATGCAACAACAGTTGGTTTGTGGAGCCATTTTCTCAAGATATTCGGCCGAATGCCGGCAACCTTGGCAGCTTGAACGAAATCGAGCGGCCCCGCCTCGGCATCGTCCGGCCGGCCATAAATCATTGCCAGGCAGGCTTCTTTCACTTTGCCTGGGATCGGCTTCGGACGCCGCATTTCGAGTGAACCGCTTGCGCGAACCGGCTGGCTGGTCGGCATTTTCAAAATCTCCGCGCATCGTTGGGCGCGCAAAATACCTGCTACGTCTCGTTTCCGCGCGCAATGCTCTCTGATGGCATAGCTTTTTGCGAACCGCCCACTTCCAGATACCTGCTGCGCCGCCAAGTGTGATAGGGCCGGCCGTGAAGGCCGTGGTTTTCCATCCGCATTCCTCGCGCGCGAGTGCGCCGTTCATTAATGGTGTCGTGGTGTTAGTAAGAAGGAGAGTGGTATTGGGGATAGCGGATCACGGCCTTCACGGCCTTGGCGGCCTCTAGAGAGGGTAAGCCGTGCGAGTAGCCCGCTGCTTCCGTTTCGTGTCCGCTTTACCCCCGAAAGCGGACATTCGTCCGTCGATCGGCAATGTCCGCTTTGGGCCAACAGCAGACATATCGGAGAAAATCGACATGTCCGCCCCAACAGCGCGGCAGATACCACGAAACTAAATGAACTTACTTCATCGAGCGAGCTGCAAGTCAACGTATGCCCTTCAATAGTCGGCCGTTAACAAGCCGCTTTTGATTGTCGGCGGGATCGCGAGCGGTCGGCATAGTGCGATGAGGAAGAGGCGCAGCAGAATCCTCAGCCAAGCGAGGACGAGGCGGAGGTTGTAGCCGACGGCGGTGAGGATGACGTTGGCGGCGTCGCCTTCGCGGCCCTTGAGATAGCATCGCCCGAGATGGCCCTCAGCCTTCATGTGGCCGATCACCGCTTCGATGGCGGAACGCCGTCGGAGTTCGCGTTTGATGAGGCCGAAGACGCCGCGCTTCTGACCCGAGATGAAGACGCGGTGCGGGTTCTCCGTGTCATGCCCGCGATATCCCTTGTCGACATAGGCGCGCTCAATTGCGCAGCCGGTGAGCCTTTCGGTGTCTTCGATGACGGCGCCGAGGGTGTGGCCGTCATAGGGATTGCCTGGCAGCGCCTTGGCGTGGAGCACGAACTGGCCGCCCGGTGCGCGGGCATTGGTAGTGACGATCGAGGCCTTGACGCCGAACTCGTAAGGCGCGCTCGCTTTGCCCTTGCCGATGCACTCGACCTCGGGAGCGTGGAAGGAATAGAGCTTCCACCCGCGTTGGCGCTGCTGCTGGGAGCGGATTTGGTCGGCGCGCGCTAGCGGCCTTTCGAAGGCCGCCTCGATCTCTGGTCGGCCGGCAATCTTGCGGCGGACGTCACGGATGATGCGGCCGAGCCGGGTGCGCAGCAGACGCAGCTGGCCATGGTGGCGCTTGAACTGCTTGGCGTGGGCATAGCGGCCAGCCATCATCGCTGCGTGTTTGGCAACGCGCAGATAGGACTGGCGCAGCCGCACGCCGTGTTTTTTGGCTAGGCGGACAATGCCTTTGACCGCGGCATGCAGCAGCTTGGCGTCGGTCGGGAAGGTGACGTTCTTCGGCTGCACGGTGGTGTCCGCCGTCACCCGCTTGATGTCGCGGGTGCGTAGCGCCCCCGCCTCATGCGCAACCCGCAGGCTCTCGCCCAGGAGAAGCTCCAGCTTGTCGCCGAGCCGCTTGCGCCAGTGGCTCAGGTCCGAGCGCTCGTGTGGAAACTCATGCTGGAAGAACTCTTCGCCGGTGAAGTGCTGGAAATACGGGTCGTAGACCCAGCGCTCGCATACGGCTTCATCGGATAGCCCGTAAATGTGCTTGAGCAGCAAAAGCCCGATCGCGAAGCGGGTCTCGATCCCGGGCCGACCTTTGTCGCTGTAGAGCGGCGCGCTCTCCCGATCGATCCAATCCCAATCGATCTTGCCAGCGAGCTGCGCCAGCTCGTGCTTCATGTTGATGATCTGGTCCAGCCGTGCGCGGAACAGATCACTCGATCCCGTCGTCTCGTGCTGCCTCGGCCGCATCGTCCCCTCCGACGCAGCCACGGAATCACGCCTGCCGATTCGAGGGAATCGCGAAAATGAAATTGCAAGGTTCCGAGGTTCAAAATCACGAAACCTTGCAATCTCAAATCGGCAAAATCGCCGAAAACAGACTCCCGCTCAGTGGCTTAGAAATTTTTCACGGCCGACT
>JBAQBC010000235.1:0-1965 GCA_049286035.1 Xanthobacteraceae bacterium | reverse complement strand
GGAGAACCCTATTTCAACGATCTGCGCGAGCGCTGGTCGGCCGCCCTGCGCGCGGCCCATATCGGCATACCGCGACCGCCCTACGCCAATCGGCGCTAAAGCGAAATGATTTAGCTTGATTTGGTATCTCGCTTTAGCTTGTTGTTTGAGCATGATCTTTTCCGACCTGACTTCGCCCGCCGAAGCGTCAAACGAAACAGCAAACGGCTGGCGAGGCTTCGCGCAGGCGGGAAACCGGCGTCCACTTTTCGGGATCATGCGCTAAAAGCCGAGTTACTTCTGCTCTTCCAAAGCCCAAGCAATCCGTTTACCCGCCGTTAACGATCGTGGCCGAAAGCGCCGCGGTTCCCAGCGGCTGCGATTTCCAAGCAAATTGCAAGTCATTCGCAAGCTTTTGCTCGCTATCTTGGCGCCGGCTGAGACATCCAAAGGTGGCAAAGTGTTGCCTTCGGCGCAGATGCAAACCGCCGGGGAAACGAACCGGTCGCGCTGGGACCAGGCGCGCGTCCGTTTGCTCATTCCTATCGGCATCATCGTCGTTATCGCGATCATCTGCACCGCCGTGGGCGTGCTGAGTTCCGCGCGGCGCGCCAACCGGTTTTCGGCCGATAGCGAAAAGCAATTGATCTTGCGCTCGATCGACGAGAACGCCGAACGCGCGTTACGGCACCTGCAGAGCGTCGCGTCCATGCCGCAGGCAATTACAAAAATTCGCGATAGCTATGACGCAGCGTGGGTCGATCGACGCGTCGGTCAATGGCTCGAAACGTTCTACAATTTCGAGATCGTTGCGGTCTTGGGGAGCGACGGCCAGACCGAGTATTTCCGCTCCCGCGTCGGCGGTGAAGGAGCCCCCGCCAACCTAACGGCCGAACTCGCGCCGACGACGGATATTTTGCGCGGCCGGCTCATCGGGCAACTGCGCCGCACCGTCTTGGTATCCCCACGCGATCTATCCAAGCCGACCAAAGCCGTCGCCGTTGTCCAAAGTTTTATGGGTAAACCCGCGATTGTTGCTGCGGTAGCGATTGGCGGGGAGGCCAATTCGGCAAACGGAAACGATCGCGCGCCGATCGTGGCCTCGGTGAAATACATCGATACCCGGCTTCTGGCGAAGATCGCCGAGCGTTTGCAAGTCGATGGCCTGCATGTGGCCGAGCCGATGGCGGGCACGACGGACGCGGCTGCGGCGGCGGCCGACGACGATCACGTGATTGAACTCGCCGGCGCCGATGGCACATCGATTGCCCGGTTGGTGTGGCGCCCGAAGCGGCCGGGCGGAGCCGTGATCATGAGCGTGGTGCCGTTCGTCGCGGTAGCGTTTGTGGCCTTCGCCCTGCTGATCATTTTCATCATGCGCCACATGCGGCGCACGGCCGCCGCGATCGCCGCCGGCGAGCGGCAATTGCGCCACCTTGCGCTGCACGATCCGGTCTGCGGATTGCCGAACCGGATTTATTTTTCGGAGCGGCTGGAACGTGCCATCGTCGAAGTACGCAATGGCGGCCCGACCGCCGCCGTGTTTTACATCGATCTCGATCACTTCAAGGACGTCAACGACACGCTCGGCCACCACATCGGCGACGAGCTCATTCTCAACGTCACTCGGCGTTTAAGCCAGATCATGCGCGACGACGATCTCGTCGCCCGCCTCGGCGGCGATGAGTTCGCCATCATCATGACCTGCGCCTCGGACAGCTATTCGCTGCAGGCGATAGCCGATCGCATTCTCACGGCGATCTGCGCGCCGTTCATCGTCAGCGGGCACGGCATCAATATCGGCGCCTCGATCGGCATCGCCGTGATCGACAGCTGCATCCGGGACGCCCGCGATATCCTGCGCTACGCCGATATGGCGCTCTATCGGGCCAAGAACGAAGGCCGCAACCGCGCCTGCATCTACGATGCGGCGATGGACGCCGACCTGTCGAATCGTAAATTGCTAGAAAGCGCGCTCCGTCAGGC
>JBAQBC010000234.1:0-5703 GCA_049286035.1 Xanthobacteraceae bacterium | reverse complement strand
GTCCGCCCAGTGCCGACCATCTCATAATGTGCCGAGTCTTTCTGACCGCCGGCATAGCCGGACAGCGCCTTGGTCACGCCTTTGGTGTGTTGATAGACCGCTTGAACGCCCCAGAAACAGCCGCCGGCCAGAACCGCGGTTTGCATCGTGCCAATACCTGCCGGCGGGCCGTCGACGGCGGGCGGCGGAATAACGACCGCGGTTTCGGCAGCGGCAACAAGCCGCCCGGCCAAGCCTGTCAAAGGAATTGCCGCGAGCGCGACGAGGCCGCCCTTTAAAATTCTGCGGCGCACGCGATGGGTCTCAGTCATGGATTGGTTCATGGTAGACCTGCCCGGCATTGAGTTCCTCCTGCGCGGCGGTGATTACAACCGCCTTTCCCACGCGGTTTCATAATCGCAGGCAAGCCGGGGCGCCAATCACAAAGCCGACGAGGACTAAACACGTTATCCTCACAAGCTTGTGTCCAGCCGTGCGATCACCGGCGGCCTGGCCCGCATCAATGGATCCAGATCAATGGGTCCAGATTAATGAGTCCACGGCGTACGCCGGCCGTAAACAAAATTATCGGAGTATGAAATGCGTTGTCGCAGGACCGGGGGGCTCTCGAAAACCTCGTAGGCAATTCCGTTGCGCTCGCAATAAGCGACAGCTTCTTCCTTGGTGTCGAACTGAAGCCGCAACTGCTGCTTCATATCGCCCGAACTGGTCCAGCCCATCAGCGGCTCGACCGCGGGCGGTTGTTCCGGCTCGTAATCCAAAACCCATTCTTTGGTCTTCGCCGCGCCCGATTGCATCGCGGTGCGGGCCGGCTTGTAAATCCGCGCGGTCATCGATGAACCTTCCAAACGTCCGACTGAATTACGTGCAAGCGGATTGCAAACCCGTTCGCGGCCACGAAGCGACGGAACCCGCCGAACGGCGGCGGCGAGTGGTCGGGGCAGCAGGATTTGAACCTGCGACCTGCAGTACCCAAAACTGCCGCGCTACCAGGCTGCGCTATACCCCGCCTGTTCGCGGCACTGGATAGCCGTTTCGTCTTCGCCCAGCAAGCGAACGCCGGCTCAATCTACCGGCGGCTGCCCTTACCGAAAATCGACCCGGTAACGCGGTCGCCGGCGGCGACGCCGAATTTTCGCGCAGTACCGGCGATGACTTCAAGCACCGCCCGCACCGGGCCTCCGGACGGGATCAGCTCGTCCGACATCGGTTTGGCGTTTTCCGCAACGCGCACCACACGTCCATCGCTGGCGATGAAAATCATGTCGAGGGAGATGTAGGTGTTGTGCATCCAGAACTGGACCGGCTGGTCGTCGTGGAAATCAAACAGCATGCCGCGGCCTTCTGGCAGTTCCTTGCGGTACATCAGTCCGACCGCGCGCTCGGCGGTATTGGTCGCAAGCTCGACTGAGAAGGCGTGCACGCCAGTCCGGGTCACGATCTCGATGGTGTCTTGCCCACCAGCGCGGGCCGCGGGTAACGCGGCGAGGAGCGCCCAGCAGGCTAGCAGCGTTGCCGCCGCGAGCCGCGTAATGCGATCCAGCGCTTCGCCGAACGGCAGTGCGTTTGACGTTAGTGCGATGCCGGGCCGAGTGGCCCGCTCTCCGGCCGCACCTCGGCGGCCATCAGTCCTTTGGGGCCGGGCCCGAAGCGCACCAGCACGAACTGGCCGGGGCGTAATTCCGTCATGCCGAAGCGTCGCAGCGTCTCCATGTGCACGAAAATGTCGGGCGTTCCCTCCCCCCGCGTCAGGAAGCCGAAACCGCGAAGCCGATTGAACCATTTGACCTGTGCTCGTTCGAGGCCGCTCGTCGGCGCGACCGTAACATGGGTGCGCGGTGGCGGCATCTGCGCCGGATGGACCGCGGTGGATTCGTCCATGGAAATGATACGGAACGCCTGCAGCCCTTTAGGCCCGGCGAGCACTTCACAGGCGACCCGCGACCCCTCATACGCGGTCTGGTAACCGTCCCGGCGCAGGCAGGTCACGTGCAGCAGCACGTCCGCCATGCCGTTGTCCGGAACGATGAAGCCGAAGCCCTTGGCAACATCGAACCATTTGATCACGCCCGCGACCTCGATGACACCGGACGATGTCTCATCGGCGAGAGCGGATTCGGGTCCGATACCCGGTTTGGCAGATTTTGGTTCGATCCCGTCCGACGCCATGACGCGTGGCCGCCGCCGCTTCTGTGCTGGCGCCCGACGGGCGCATCACGAATCTTTCGAATCGAAGATAACACCGGCATTCCGGTGCGAAAGGACAAAAATGCAACACTGTGCCAAAAGCGTCATGCCCTGTGCACAAGGCGGGTTACGCGGCCGACGGTGCGGCAGCGAAGGGTTCTAGTACTGTTCCTATGTCGTCGCGCACGACAAGGTCGGCGATGTCATCGAAATCGGTCGGTTCGCGATTGATGATGACGAGCATAGCGCCGCTGCGCTTCGCCAAGAGGGGAAGTCCGGCCGCAGGCCAAACCACCAGCGACGATCCGATCGCGACCAGGAGGTCGCACGATTGCGCAAGATCCTGCGCACGCCGCACCGCCGCATCCGGCATGGCTTGGCCGAATGAGATGGTCGCGGTCTTGATGTAGCCGCCGCAACTCGGACAGTCGGGCGCGCAACCATTGCCCGCATCCATGCGCCGGCGCACCCATTGCAGTTCGAAGCGCTCGGCGCAGTCGAGACATTGCGCTAAAGTGGTATTGCCATGGAGTTCGACGACATCTTCTGCCGGAATTCCCGAGGCTTGGTGCAGATTGTCGATATTTTGGGTGACTACGGCCGGCACCTTGCCGGCGCGATAAAGACTGGCGATCGCGCGGTGGCCGCGACCGGGTCTTGCGCCGGCAAACTGCCCTTCCATGGCGAAGCGCCGCCGCCAGGATTCGTTGCGCGCTTCCTGGCTGGAGATAAATTCGTCGAATGGTATTGGCCGGTTCTTGGTCCACAGCCCACCGGGCGAGCGGAAATCGGGGATGCCGCACTCCGTCGAAATCCCCGCCCCGGTAAACGGCACGATGGTGCCGGCGGCGTGGACCAGTTCCTGCAGGCGCGCTATGGCACTGTCGAAGTCAGGCGCGATCATACGTGATTGGCTAAAGCTTCATAACCACGAGACGCTGTCATACGTTATCGGCCGTCATCCGGCTAGCGGAGGTCTTCTAATGCGGTATCTGCATACAATGCTGCGCGTGCGCAACCTCGACGCGGCGCTCGATTTCTACTGCAACAAGCTCGGCCTCAACGAGGTCCGTCGCCGCGTCGACGACAAGGCCAAGTTTACGCTGGTGTTCTTGGCCGCGTCCGGGGACGATGACCTCGTAGCCAAAGGCCCGGCTGCCCGCCAAGCGCCGCTGGTCGAGCTCACCTACAACTGGGACACCGAAGATTACGGCGAAGCGCGCTATTTTGGTCACCTCGCCTATGAGGTCGACAATATTTACGCGACTTGCGAGAAGCTGATGAAAGCCGGCGTCACGATCAATCGCCCGCCGCGCGACGGCAATATGGCCTTCGTGCGCTCGCCGGATAAGCACTCGATCGAACTTCTGCAAAAAGGCAACCCGTTGCCGCCGAAAGAGCCGTGGGTCTCGATGCCGAATAGCGGGAAATGGTAAGTGGCTGGAGCTGTTTCCCCAATGCGCTGACACAGGGAGAACCGGCCCGCCTCGTTGCTTGCCGCCGGCGCCAAAGCTCTCTATATCTCGCCCGCTTTAACGGCCCTATTCGCCGTTAGACTGCGCCCTTCGTCTAGCGGTCCAGGACATCGCCCTTTCACGGCGGAAACACGGGTTCGATTCCCGTAGGGCGCGCCAATAAGATCAATGGCTTAGCGAATTAAATTGTCGCCGTGTCCAACAGATGTCCAATATGCCAATCGTTGACCTATATTCTGCGCGCAAGCAGGCTACCGAAAAAGCCCAGGATGTCTGGAACTATGATGAAATTCCAAGGCGGCTGCGTGTTCAGGTATCTAACATTGTCAGACAGGCACTTGGACCAATTCGGGACTATAGTTCCAGCTCCGGCGGGCTCTACACGCAGATCCGTGACACGGTTGCCCATGAACATGGGAGGTTGCGCTTAGCCGGAGATCGCGGAGACCGGGCTGATACTGAGGTTCATACCTGCATTCTGTCCGAGAACGATTTGTTGGTGTGGCTCGATACGGTCGAGTTATGTTTCCGCGTTATTGTGAACGCCTTCTGGCGTCTCGATAAGATCGATCGTCAAGGACGCGAGATTACAATTTCAGCTCAGGATGCGGTCGCTGAGCTCAACGAGCGTTTCCGGCGCGCGGGCTTTGGCTATCGATACGAAGAGGCCAAGATTATTCGTGTCGATAGCGAACTGATGCATCAGCAAGTTACTGTACCGGCCTTGAAGCTGCTGTCAGATCCGCGCTTTAAGGGCGCCGACGACGAATTTCGCTCTGCGCATGACCACTACAAGGCGGGGGAGTATAAGGATTGCGCGGTCGATGCGCTCAATGCGCTTGAAAGCACGATGAAGGCGATCTGCGACGCCAAGGGCTGGAAATATGAGAAAGGTGCGCGTGCGAGCGACCTAGTAAATGTCCTGCGTAGTAATGGCTTGTTCCCAGAATTTGCCGACAAGTCCTTCGATCAGCTCGTCGCCACTCTGAAATCCGGCTTGCCAGGCGTGCGGAATGAGAGCGGCGGGCATGGACAAGGCGCGAAGCCGGTCGAGGTGCCTGAACATGTCGCTGTCTACGCCCTGAACCTCGCGGCATCGAAGATACGACTGCTTTACGAGGCGTTTACAGCCGCTGAAAAGAAATAAGACCGCGAAATCGCAGAGGCGAGGCCCGTAGGGGCAAAGCAATGGATACGTTCCTTAGCTCACACCCGTTTCTTTCCGCGCTTTTGATCTCCGTAATCGCAGGAATACCAGTCACGGCGCTTTGGACGGAAATCTGTCACTGGCTTTTTCTTCGCAACGACCCGAGTCCAAGGGCACGCTGGATCAGCGCAATGTTCGGCGTGCTGGAACGCGCGTTGTTGACCACCTTTGTCCTGTGGTTGCCTATGGCAGCAGGACCTTTCGCTGGAGCGTGGATCGTTGTCAAAGCGGTCATCGGCTGGGGCGACCACGACCTGAAGCAGACAACACATGAGTCGGCGACGGCCTAGATGATAGCCGCGCTATAGCGCTCAGCCTCGCGCGATTGCCATCGCCGCCGCCCCGAACATGCATGCGATCAGAAGGGCCAGCACTATGTAATTAGCAAAATGCATGGCGTCGTCCCCGCCATGCCCAAAGTGGCGTGTCATGTGGATATTAATGTGACAGAAGCCGTGACAGAACGCCGCTTCCCGCCGCCGTGGTCGATCGAAAGGGCCCCAGTACCCGAACAAACGATAACGAAAGTATGGTCACTTTTGAACAGACTTACCCGAGCGAATCGCGACAGATTTCGGGTGGCGGATAGCGATCATTGGGAGCGTTAGATGACTTATTTATCGAATGTCACGGACGAGCGGCCGATGCTGCGCATTTCGGCCACGATCATTCTCGCATTTATCTGTGCGGCGCCGTTCGTATTGTTATTTTCTGGCGTCGTGGGTTACGGCGTGCGCTCACTCATTCATTGAAAGCAGATCGCCCCAGCGACCGACCGCCAAATTCAGCACGCTTTTTGATCACCGGCGACGTAGCACTTCAAAGTACCAACTC
>JBAQBC010000233.1:0-35136 GCA_049286035.1 Xanthobacteraceae bacterium | reverse complement strand
GCTATGTGCAGATGAATAAGGGACTCAAAGCCGCTGTAAGGCGGGCAGGGATCGCGCCTCTGCAATGGCATGATCTGCGCCGCACGGCTGGTTGCCGATGGCTGCAGCGTGATGGCAAAAGCATGGAGGAGGTATCAATCCTACTCGGTCATTCGTCGGTGCAGGTTACCGAGCAACGTTATGCCTTCTTAGAGTCTGAAAAAGTCGCCGCTTCGCTCTCAGGCCGCACAAAAACCGGAACAGCAATCACCTGATAGGCTCAGAAAGACATTATATAGAGGCACTTTTTGAGAATGGCGGAACGTAGTCAGAGTCCGCTGTTCTACCGTTGAACTATTCCCCATTAGGGCGCTGAGAAGCCGGGTATCTATCAAAATCCACAAAGCCTATCAATGGTTAGGGCGCGCCCTGCGGCTCGCTCGGCCTATGTGCGGCGGCGCGGCACGTGCTTGGGAACGCAGTCGCGCCGCGCTGCAGTCGGATCGCGCCGCCACAGACTATTTGATCAGCCATGATGTGCCGTGGGAGCAGTTCACATTCCACGAGACAAAGCCGCCAAGGTCGCCGCTCGGGCCGACATAGGTGAGACAACCGCCGCCGCGAATGCCGGGATCGGTGCGGAGGATGATCTTCTGCCCGGCTTTTATCGATTTGTTGGCCTCAATCACCAAAGCACCCACCGTGCGCTCCAGCGCCTCGACCTTTTGATTGAGCGTATCGATTTGTTTGGCAAGACACTCGGAATTGCAGAGCTTGGTCGGCGTCGGGACCCCTGCATCTTTAATTTTCCCGTCCTTAATTTGCGCGTCATCAATCTGCACATCTTCAATTTTCATGTCTTCGATTTGTGCGCCTTGGGCGTGAGCACCGGAGTGAATTGCGGAGGCGCCGATTGCATAACCGAGGGCGATTGCGGTGAATGCGAGGGTTGAGTATTTTTTCATGATGACGGGTTCCGCCCTTTATTCTATTGGACCGTTATGCACCGCGAAGGTCTCAGCTTGTTCCGAGGAAAAAGATTCGGTCCGCGCGCGCTTATTCCCGACGACTTGCCTCGGCCGTCTTCGTTGAAATGCAGTCAAGAATTAACGTGGTCCATGGGAATAAAATTCCTCTGCCAGCGATCATATTGCGGTGCAATTCTCGGCCAGGCCGGTACAATCTCTCAAACCGGGACAAGTGCACCGCAAAATCCGGGCAACCGGTCCGACATTGACAATCATGCCTCCGCCCCGCCGCGAGCCGGTGAGGCCTAGTTGCTGATCTCTGATGAAACGAGCTGAAGCCGCGCGAACAACGCCGTTAGGAGCGCTTAGGCTTGCAGCACTCCTTGCCGCATCGCTCGCCGGTATCGGCGTCGCTGCGGCGACGGAATGCACGCAGCCAGATAGTCCGATCGAAACCGATCGGCCCGACGTGACGAATTCGGCCGTCGTGGTGCCGGTCGGGAGTCTGCAAAATGAGAACGGCGTCGACACCAGCCGGGATCATGGCGCTGACATATTAAGCGGCACCAACAGCAGATGGCGATTAGGCATCGCGCCGTGTCTGGAAGTCCTGGTCGACCTGCCGAATTATGTCACCACGTTCCACGGCGCCGGCCGATCCGGCTTTGGCGACGTGACGCCAGCACTGAAGTGGCAAATAAGTCCGCTGCCCGGCAAATTCGATCTGTCGATCACAGCGGGCGCCGCGCTGCCGAGCGGCGCAAACGGTATCTCAGGGCCGGGCGTGCAACCCTATCTGCAGATCCCCTGGTCGATCGCGCTCGGCGATGGTTGGGCGCTCAACGGCATGGAGACCAATTTCTTCACGCCCGCTTCCGACGCAAAGTCCACCTACCAATCGACATTGGTCCTCGAGAAGGAGTTCGCTGAACGCTCCTTTCTTTTCGTCGAATATGTCGGCGATTTCCCGAGCAACGGACGCAACATCCAGTTGCTCAATTCCGGCGGCGGTTATCGCATCGACGATCATCATCAGATCGATTTTCACGTCGGCGTCGAGCTGGATCGCAACGCGCCGAATTATATTTTCGGCGTCGGCTATTCATTCCGTCTCGACGGTTTCCTGCAGGGCGATCGTGCGCTTGCGCCGGCGATGTCGCCGAGGGCTGGTTCGACGACGCGATGACCACCAGCGCTTATTTTTTGATGAGCTCCGAACGCGACGCTTCCTCGGTATGGGCGCGGTTCGGGCTGTGCGACATCGGCCCCCACCAGTTCGACGGCGTGTCATCGCCCCACACCTTTGGCCGTTGCGGCCGGTCCTGATGCCAGGGCCGCGGCTCGAAAAAGCCGAGCTCTTCGTCGTACATCTGATCCATCTCGCAGAAGAATTCGATCACGACGCCGTCGGGATTCTTGTGATAGATCGCAATATTGTGCCCAATGATATGCCGGAGCGGTCCCCAGGTGAGCTTGATCTTGTTCTTGGCCAAAAGATCGCTGGCGCGTTTGATATCGGACCAGTCGCGCACTTCAAAGGCGATATGATGGATCGCGGTCTTGGTGTCACGGAGAAAGTTGACGGTGTGATGATCGCGGCTGCAACGCAGAAACGCGAAGAAGTCGCTTCGCCAGTCGGAAACGCGAAAGCCCAAGAGATCGCAATAGAACTTCACCATGCCGGCAACGTCGGGGCAGGTATAGGCGATGTGGCCGAGCTTGAGCGGCGTCACGCCGGTGAAGGTGTCGTCATCCGCAGCGAAGGTGCAGTCCGGGAAGATTTCGAGCGTGGTGCCCTTCGGATCCTTGAACGCCAGCGCTTCGCGAATCCCCGGCGTAATGTCGTGGCGCCGTTCGCTCTCGATCCCGGCTTGCGTCAGCCGTGCGGCGACTGCGTTCAGATCGCTGCCGGGTGCGATTTGAAAAGACAGGCGCGGTGCTTCGCCGGCCTCGCCGCGTTCGAGCGCGATCGCTTCCAGCCCGGATTTGGTGGCGAGGATGGCGCGGTCCTTGTCGCGCGCCAGCAGGCTTAAGCCCACAATGCGGGTGAAATAGTCCACCATGCGTCCGATGTCCGGCGTAGTCAGCGTCGAATGGCCGGCGCGTTTGACTTGCAGCATTGCTTACTCCTGCTTCACTTCTCGCCCTCCCCTGAAAGGGAGGGTCGACGCGCCAAGCGCGTCGAGGAGGGGTCATCTGAATCAGTGGTCGTCGTGACCCCCACCCGGCGGCTTTCAGTCTCCGACCTCCCCCTTTCAGGGGGAGGTGCTCGCTTCCGCGAATATTTTATGTGCGCCGCTTGCGTCATGCGCGCGCACCGCGACTTTGAGTTCGCCCAGTACCGGGCTCGAGCGACAAATAACGATATCGCCGGGCTTGACCGGACCGACGCCCTCCGGCGTCCCGGTATAGATCAGATCGCCTGGATAGAGCGTGTAGAAAGACGAGGCGAATTCGATCAGGCGCCGGCAATCGTAGATAAGCATATTGGTATTGCTGTTCTGCCGGGTCTCACCATTGACCGTAAGCGACAGCGGTAGCGCGCCGGGATTGGCAATCTCGTCGGCGGTGACGATCCAAGGGCCGAGCACGGCATAGCTGTCGATCGATTTGCGAAAACTGCGGTCCTCGCGTCCGCGCACCGTCATATCGAGGCCGAGGCAATAGCCGGCGACATGGTCGAGCGCGCGGGCCTGCGGAATGTCGCTGCCGGCTTTCCCGATGACCATCACCAGTTCAGCCTCGTGATCGTTGCGGCGTTCGGAGAAACGAATGGCAATGCCTTCGGCCGGACCGACCAAGGCCGAATTCGCTTTAAGAAACATGCCGGCTTCGCCGATCTTGACCGATTGCGTCGTGACCACTTGCGAACCGGGTTGGGCGGCCGCCGCGGTCATTTCGGTGATGTGGGCCTGATAATTGGTCGGCGCACAGGACAATTTCGTGGGCCGCGCCACCGGCGCCAGAAGCTTGACCTGCGCCAAAGGCTTGCCCACCGTTTTGTCGGCGAGCCGTTCAAGCCGCTCGCGCCACTGCGGCAGTACCGCGATCACGGCATCGCCCTTCATCGCATAGGGCGCGGCGTTTCGGATTTCTGTCTGCGCAGCTGTGACATCGTGCGCGAGGTCGCCGCGCACGATCCCGAGCCTGTCATCATCGTAACGGCAAAGCTTCATGGTGAAATCCTTAAGAGCGCCTCTGCCGGCGGTATTGTCTTCTGCCGGCGCGGGACTGGCAAGCGCATGCGTGTCGCGCACTCGCCTGCCGACTGCGGGCGCGCGGATGAGAGTCGCTTTGTGCTCGCGAAGATGCTTGCCCTGAATGGGTATCTGGCTCGGCGGTGAAGCAGTTGGAATTCGCGCCTGCCGCGCTGTCGCCGCCTTATCTCGGATAAACCGGAAGTGTAATCCATTATGGGAAAACTCGATTTCGCCAATGGATGCGGCGCCGTCAACTATTGCAATAATTTTTTTAACGTCGCGATGCGTAAGCTGGATTGCAATGCTCAACAGGGACGATCCCGGCTGGGCAGAGTGCCCGCCTGATGAAGGACCAGGTTTCCACCAATCGTATGCGGTCAAGTCATTTTGCGAAAGCCAGAGGCAGTTCTATTTGCGACTGTCCGCACAGATCATGTCGGCCGCCTTTTCGCCGATCATCATAGCTGGAACATTGGTGTTGCCAGAGATTAGCCGCGGCATGATCGAACAATCCGCCACCCACAACGCCTCGACGCCGCGCACGCGCAAACGTGGATCGACTACTGCATCTCCATCGCGACCCATGCGGCAGGTGCCAGACGGATGGAAAATGGTGACGCCGTGCTTGCGGGCGAAGGCAAGAAGGTCAGCGTCGCCGCAGCACTTCGAGCCGGGCAGGATCTCCTCGGCGACGTACCCGGACAGCGGCGCCGTTGCCGCAAGCCGCCGGGCGAAAGCAATCGCCGCGGTGGTGCAGTGCTGGTCGGCTTCGGTTGCAAGGTAATTAGCGTGGATCTTCGGCGCTGTGAACGGGTCGGCCGAAGCAAGCGTGATGGATCCGGTACTCTCGGGCCGCAGCTGACACACCGACAATGTGAATCCAGAAAACTCGTGCACCTTGCCGCCCGCCATATCGGCGGACAGGGTCGCGACATGAAATTGAATATCTGGCGTTTGCGATTCCGGCAGCACGCGGGTGAATAGCCCGCCTTGGTTGATGCCGATGGCCAATGGACCGCTCCGGCGCAGCAGCCACTCGACGGCCATTCCGACGCGGCCGCCAATAGAGCGAAGTGCGTCATTGGTGGTGATCGGCTTGGTGCAGCGATAGATCAGTCGCACCTGGAGATGGTCCTGCAAGTTGCGTCCGACCGCCGGCCGGTCGATCACAACCGGAATGCCATAAGCCCGCAAGTGCTCGGAGGGTCCGATGCCCGACAGCATCAACAGTTGCGGGGACTGCACGGCACCTGCTGCCAGTATGACTCCGCGCTTGGCATGCAATTCACGCAATTGCGTTCCAATGCGGCAGACAACTCCGGTAGCGCGGCGGTTCTCAACAATAACGCGCGCAACATGCGCGCCGGTGAAAATTTCAAGGTTGTTGCGCCGCTTGGCCTCGCGTAGATAGGCATCGGCAGCGCTGACGCGCCAGCCGTTGCGGGTCGTCAATTGATAGTAGCCTGCGCCTTCCTGTGTTGCGCCATTGAAGTCGGCAGTACGCGGGACTCCGCACGATTCGGCAGCGGCGATGAAAGCTTCGACCAATTCGTGTCGCCGCCCGATGCCGGTGACGCGCAGGGGTCCAGCCGTGCCATGCAGCTGATCTTCGTCGAATTCGGAATTGCTCTCGAGCTTGATGAAATATGGCAGCACGTCATCCCAGCCCCAGCCCGGATTGCCGAGATCGCGCCAGCGGTCGTAATCCTGCGATTGGCCGCGCACGACAATGAGGCCATTAATCGCGCTCGAACCGCCGAGCACCCGACCGCGGGGCCAATAGATTTGCCGGCCCTCCAAGTTCGGTTCCGGCTCGGTGTAGAACCGCCAATTCAGCCTGGGATCCCACATCGTCTTGCCGTAACCGATCGGCAGATGAATCCAGAAGCTCGTGTCGCGCGGGCCGGCTTCGAGCAGGGCGACGCGGTGGCATCGGTTCGCTGACAGCCGATTGGCCAACACACAGCCGGCGGAGCCTGCCCCTGCGATGATAAAGTCGAAACTCTCGTCCGGCATGCGGGTGCGGCCTAACCGCGCTGCTCGATCGGGACGTAAGCGCGCGCGTCAGGTCCGCTATATAATGTGAGTGGCCGGATCAATATATTATTCTCCAGCTGCTCCAAGACCTGCAGCACCCAGCCCGGCACTCGGCCAATTGCGAAAACCGGCACGAAAAGATCACGGTTGATGCCGAGGAGGTGATAGACCACGCCGGAATAGAAATCGACGTTAACGTTCACGCCATGACGCGCGTACGGCGCCATCGCAATGACGACCGCCTGCAGGATTTCATACCAGTGCGGCTGGCCCATCTCCTTCGATAATCGCTCGACACCGGCCCGCATGTGCCGGGCGCGCGGATCCTCGGCCCGGTAGACGCGATGGCCGAAACCGGTGACGGCTTCACCGGCCTTCCGTTTGGCCCGCACGTAGTCGGCGGCGCGCGACGGATCGCCGATCTCTTCAGCCATCTTCATGACGTCTTCGGCGGCACCGCCGTGCGCGGGACCCGACAGTGCGGCGACGGCTGCCGTAATCGCAGCGTGCAGATTCGCCTCGGTGCCGATCACGACCCGCGCGGTGAATGAAGATGCGTTCGAACCGTGCTCGGCATGCAGCACGAGATCGCGGTCAATCAGTCGGGCGGCGTCTGCGCTCGGGCGATCGCCCTTGAGCATCCACAGCAGGTTGCCGGCGTGACTGAGGTCTTTGCTCGCGGCAACGGGCTCCAAACCCTCGCGCAGACGCGCATGTGCCGCGACGATAATTGGAACCTGCGAGGTCAATCGAATGCCCTTTCGGATGACCGCGTCGCGCGAATTGTCTGCAGTTTCCGGATCGAAGGCAGCGAGGGCGGAGACGGCCGTGCGCAGTACATCCATCGGATGCGCTGTCTTGATGGCGCGGATGACATCGAAGATCGGTTGTGGCGGTTCCCGCGCGGACTTAAGCTGCGCATCGAATTCTGCGAGTTGTGGTTTGGTCGGCAGTTCGCCGCGTAGCAATAGCCACGCCGTCTCCTCGAAAGTCGAATGCTCGGCGAGATCGTGGATCGAATAGCCGCGGTAGCGCAGCTCACCAACTCGCCCGTCGATGAACGTACATGGCGATCGATCGAAATAGACGCCCTTCAATCCCCGGTGAATCTTGATCGGCTCGTTTGTTTCGGTCATTCATGGACTCATTCGCCGGCCTTGCCCCTGGCGCTGGCCCGCAGGTCGCGTTTGCTTGAGATCAACATGGATCCCGTCGAACGTTGTCTCGATATAGCACGGCGTGGCCATTTCAAGGTCGTCTTGCCGGAAGGTGATGACATACGCGTGCTGGCAGCGGCGCGTAGTCTCATTGACCGGGAAATCGCGCAGCCGATCGTGCTCGGCGCGCCGGATGTGCTCACCAAATCCGCAGTGGCTACCGGAATCGATCTGCACGGGATCGAAATAATCGATCCGCGCAGCGATGCCCGCACGCAGGCCTACGGCGTCGCCTGCGCGAGCCGGCGAGAAAACATGAGCTTAGGCATGGGTATTCGCCTCGCAGCCAAGCCGCTTTATTTTGCTGGCATGATGGTCCGTCAGGGCGAGGCGCAAGCAATGGTCGCAGGCGCTGCCAATCCGACGCGCCGTGTCATCGAAGCCGGATTGATGACCATTGGGCTTGCCGAAGGTATTGCACTCCCGTCGAGCTACTTTCTCATGATCGTGCCGGATTTCCTTAAACAGGGCCAGCGCTCGTTTGTTTTCGCCGATTGCGCAGTGAACGCCGACCCGACCGCGGAAGGGCTCGCGGACATAGCGCTAGCGTCCGCCCGCAGCGCCGAAAATCTGCTGGGGGAGCCGCCGCGCGTCGCCATGTTGTCGTTTTCGACTAAGGGCAGCGCCCAACACGCGCGCGTCGATAAGATACGCCGCGCGGTCGAGCTCGTCCGTGCGCGCGCGCCGACGCTTGCGGTAGACGGTGAACTGCAATCCGATGCGGCTATCGTCCCGGCAGTGGCAGAAAAGAAAGTAAATGCGCTCGGCGCGGTGGCGGGCCGAGCGAATGTTCTGATTTTTCCCGATCTCGATTCCGGCAATATCGGGTATAAACTCGTACAATGGCTCGGCGGTGCAAAGGCAATCGGGCCTTTTCTGCAGGGTTTCGCAGCGCCGATCAGCGATCTATCGCGCGGCGCCAGCATCGAAGACATCGTTACCGCCTGCGCGGTGGTTCTTGCGACCGCTTAGTCGGCGCCGCGCCTCACGTCGTCAGGATCCCGCCGTCGACCGGAATGACGGTGCCGGTGATGAAACCCGCCCGGTCGGAGGCGAGAAATGCAACGAGCTCGGCGACGTCTGTTGTTGTGGCGAAGCGTCCGAGCGGAATGCGCGACAGGATCCGCTGCCGCGCTTCCTCGGTGAGCGCGGCATGAGTCATCGCCGTATCGATGATCGCCGGCGCTACCGCATTGACGGTGATGCCGCTCGGCCCGAGTTCGCGGGCAAGTCCCATGGTTAAAGCCACGACGCCCGCTTTGGTCGCGCCATAGAGCGTATTGCCGACCGAGCCGCCGCCGCGCATGGCGGATACGGAAGCGATATTGACGATGCGACCGTGGCGCGCCGCGCTCATTCCTGGGATCGCCGCCTTCACGCAATGCAGGATGCCGTCAAGATTGACCTGTGCGATGCGGTGGAATTCGCTAGCCGGCAGGTCCGCGACATGACCAGTGGAGAGAAGGCCCGCTGCATTCACAACAATGTCGGCGGTGCCGAGCCTTGCAAACGCGGCCTCGACCAGGACGAAATCGGCGACGTCGACGGCCACTGCGTGCGCCGGCGGCCCGCCGCGGCTGATATCGGACACGACACGCTCCGCCGCAGCACCGTCGCGGTCGGCGATCCAAACGGTGACGCCCTCCGCCGCGAGCGTCTTCGCGATCGCTTCGCCGATGCCGGCGCCACCGCCAGTAACGAATGCGACGCGGCCCTTAAGGTTGAGATCCATATTGGCCGTGTCGCATTTTTTGCACCTGCATAAATGTCACATCAAGTCGTCGCTTTCTGATCGGCGGTGATGTCGCTCGCATGCCGGTCGCTCATGGCATAGACCGACAGCGCGCTAATGCAGCTCACGACAAAGACGTAGAGGCAGATCAGCCACGGCTGGCCGTTGCCCAGCGGCAACAAAGCGGTGGCGATGATCGGCGTGAGCCCGCTCGCGAAAATTCCCGAGAACTGATAGACGAACGAGATGCCGGTATAGCGTATCCGCGTGTCGAACAGTTCAGAGAACAGCGCGGCTTGGGGCCCGTATACCGCAGCGTAGATAATGCCGAAAGGCACGGTGATGGCGATCACGGTCAGCAGCGGCGAAAGCTGCTGCATCAGCCAGAATGCCGGGAAGGTCAAAACGCCGATTAGAAGGCCGGCGATGCCATACAGCGCGCGCCGGCCGATGCGGTCCGACAGCCTGCCGCAGACCGGCAGCAGAACAATCATAATCGCCGAGGCGATCATGACTGCGCTTAATGCATTTTGCCGCGTCATATGCAGCGTACTGGTGATGTAGAACACGCAAAACACCGCGTAGATATTGAAGGTCACGCCCTCGATATAACGCGCGCCGAGACCCAGAATCGTGTTCCAGGTATGGGTGCGGAACAGTTCGGCGACCGGCACCGCCGCGATCTTTTTCTGCTCCTGCGCCTTCGCGAATGCTGGCGTCTCCATGATCCGCAGCCGGATATAGACGCCGACGACGACCAGTAGTGCGCTGAGCAGGAAGGCGATGCGCCAGCCCCAGGCGAAGAAGTCGTCGTTGTTGAGAAAAGACAGCAGGCTGGTGACGCCCGCGGAGAGCAGCAATCCCGCGGGCACCCCGATTTGCGGCCAGGAGCCGTAAAAGCCGCGACTGCCGCCGGGTGAATGCTCGACCGCCATCAGCACGGCGCCGCCCCATTCACCGCCGATGCCGATGCCCTGGAAGATGCGCAGCGCGAGCAGCATGAGCGGCGCCCAGGCACCGGCCGTGGCGTAGGTCGGCAACAACCCGATCAGGAACGTCGCGATGCCCATGATTAGAACCGTGAGGATGAGCACGGTTTTCCGCCCGATGCGATCGCCGTAATGACCGAAGATAACGCCACCGATCGGCCGCGACAGGAAGCCGACGAAGGAGGTGACGTAGGCCAATAGCGTCGAGATCAGGATGTCGGCGTTAGGGAAGAACAGCTTGTTAAGCACGAGCGCCGTCATCGTGTTGTACAGGAAAAAGTCGTACCATTCGATCGTAGTGCCGATTGCGCTGGCGGCCGCGATGGTGCCGATCGAAAGTGGCGCACCGTGACCCGTCTCGGTCATTGCCTGTGCCATTTCTTTTCTCCCCTTCATTTTCTACCCGGCGGTCTTCAGGCCGCCGGCAGCCCGAGGATTTGCCGCGCCTCACTGCAGCTTGCGGCGTGCCGGCCGTACTCGTCGCAGATGCCGGCAAGCCGCGCCACGAGTTCCGCGTTGCTCTTGGCCAGCCGGTCCTTGTCAAACTTGATGTTGTCCTCGAGTCCGGTACGCAGATGACCGCCCATTTCTAGGCACCAGCGGTTCACTTCAAGCTGATGTCGCGCCAGGCCTGCTGCCGACCAAGTTGCATCGGGCATGATCTCCTTGAGCTCGGCGACCAGAAAATCTAGCAGTTTGCGCCGCGCCGGCAGCGCGTTTGGAATTCCCATCACAAACTGAACCTGGCACGGCCGTTTTAGGAGGCCGCGATCCACCATGACCTTTGCGTTATAGAGCATGGCGGCGTCGAACACCTCGATTTCCGGCTTGACGTTGTTGGCGAGCATTGAGCGAGCAAGGTCTTCGACCAGCTGCGGCGGGTTCTCGTAGATCTGCGCCGGGAAGTTCACCGACCCGGTCGCGAGCGAAGCCATGTCTGGCCTGAGCGCGAGCATGGCGCCACGCTCGTTCTGCCGGCGGCCGCGGCCACCGGTCGAGAACTGGATGATCATGCCCGGGCAATGTTTGGCGATCCCTTCGCCGACCTGCGCGAATAGTTTCGGATCCGAAGTCGGCGTTTCATCGGGATTTGGGACATGGATATGCGCGACCGACGCGCCGGCCTCGTAGGCCTCATGCGTCGATTCGATCTGTTCACTCGGCGTCACTGGTACCGCGGGCGTGTCCTTCTTGCGCGGAATGGCGCCAGTGATTGCGACCGTGATTATGGCGGGCGTGCTCATGGTCATGCGGCGGCAGGCTGTTTGACGATGTGAAATGAGCGAATATTCGGCCGGAGCGCGATTTCTTTCAAAAGCGTGACCAGAGGCGTCGGCGCCAGTGGATAATTGGTTTTGATTGGACCCGCCGCCTTTAGCGCTCGGTAGTTGCCTTCGGAATAGAATGCCGCGAGCAACAATTCGTCGTCGGAGGCAAACGGGCCGCGGTCGCGACGCACGCGCGGGATGCCCGGTTCGATCAGGTCGCCTGGCCGCGCCTTGGTCGGTTCCGCGCCGCGTGTGATGCGGTCGTAGAGATTAGGGTCGATCGGCCCGGCGATTTCGCCGTAATAGCCAAGAACATATTTGCGCACTTCGTCGGGCACTGTGGCGTAACGCTCCTTGCCCATGACGTTGAGCACAGCCTGAGTCATCACGAACTGCGCGAACGGGCTGACGATGATCGGATAGCCGAGATCGTGCCGCACTTGCGCGGCTTCGGCCAATACGTCCGGTAACCGATGGCCGATACCGAGCGGCTCGAGCTGCGACTTCAGGTTCGAAACCATGCCGCCCGGCATCTGATGTTCGTAGTGGAAGGCGTCGTATTCGGCGATCCGGCCGACCGGCTTGCTCTCGCGCGCTGCGATATAGCGCAGCCGCTCCGCGACCTCATGCACCACAAGAAGATCGATCCGAGCGATGAATCCCGAACGCCCAATATTCTCTACGAAATGTTCAGTTGCCGGATGCGAGGCGCCGTTGGCAAGTGTTGAAGTCGCCGTATGCACAACGTCGACGCCGAGCCCGACAGCAAGGCAGGCGGTGTGCGGTGCAAGCCCGGTGAGACAGTGGGAATGTAGCTGCAGCGGCAGCCCGCCGCATGCGGCCTTCATCGCCGGGACCAATGTCTGCGCCCGCTCCGGAGTGAGTAGCCCGCTTGGATCCTTGATGAAGACCGCGTCTACACCAAGCCTGATCAGGTCATTGGTCTTGCGCGCATAATAGGCGTCGGTGTGGACGGGGCTAAGCGTATAGACCACGCCGCCCGCGGTATAGAGACCCGCCTTTTTCGCCGCGCGCACTGGCACTTCCATATTGCGCATATCATTGAGCGCGTCATAGGGCGTGTGATAGCGGATGCCGTTTGCGAAAATGCGCTCAGCGGTCAGTTCAACGATATCATCGGGGAAGAACTCGAAAGTGAAAAGGCTCTGCCCGCGGGTCATGACGATCAGCGGAGTATTCTTGACCCAACCGCTGACAACCCGCATGCGCTCCCACGGATCCTCGCGCAGATAGCGCACGCAGACGTCGAACACTGCACCGCCGACGAGATCGATGGCCTCAAAGCCGGCGCGATCGAGCCGCGGCGCGAGGTCGGCCATCATCGCGGTCGTCATGCGGGTCGCCCACAAGCATTGATGCGCGTCGCGCAGCGTGACGTCGACGAGCTTGATCGTCTTGCCGACCTTCATGGTGTTACCGCCGTCCATCAGTGTACCTGCTGCCGTTGCTGGTCCTCGATCCAGCGGGTGTGGATCGCGGCTTGCGCGAATTCCGGCCGCGCAACGAGATCGGCATGGAAGTCGATCGTTGTCGCGATGCCGGCAACTTCGAATCGCGTGAGCGCCGATCTTGCGGTCTCGATCGCCGCAGCGCGGTCGCGCCCGGTCACGATCAGTTTGCCAAGCATGGAATCGTAGAACGGCGGGACTACGTAGTTCTCATAGACATGGCTATCGAGACGAATGTCTTTGCCGCTTGGCGGTCTCCAGCGCTTGAGCATACCTGGCGACGGGCGGAAATTCTGCGTGGCGTCCTCGGCATTGATGCGAAACTCGATCGCCGCTGGAGCGCCGCCTTCTGTCGGTTTGAGTGCCAGCCGTTCACCCGCAGCAACGCGAAACTGTTCGGCCACCAGATCGTTGCCGGTAATCATCTCGGTCACCGGGTGTTCGACTTGGATGCGCGTATTCATCTCGATGAAGAAGAACTTGCCGCTCTGTACCTCATAGATGAATTCGACGGTTCCGGCATTGATGTATTTGATGGCGCGGGTAAGCGACATCGCCGCGTCTTCCATGGCGCGCCGCGTCGGCGGGTCGAGCACCGGTGATGGCGCCTCCTCGACGAGCTTCTGGTGCCGGCGCTGCACGCTGCAATCGCGTTCGCCAAGGGTTGCGTAATTGCCGTAAGTATCCCCGAATACCTGGATCTCGATATGGCGGACCTGCGGGAAAAAGCGCTCCAGATAGACATCGGCGCGGCCGAACGCGGCTTCGGCCTCTGCGGTCGCCTGCTCAAACATTGAGTTAAATCCAGCGGCGTCGGGGACGACGCGCATGCCACGGCCACCGCCGCCGGCGCTTGCCTTCAAGAGCAGCGGATAGCCGATCTCGTCGGCGAGTTTTCGCGCCAGTGCTGCATCGATAAAGCTGTCGTTCGAACCCGGCACCACCGGAATGCCGAGCGCCGCTGCGGCCTGCCGGGCCGCGACCTTGTCACCCATCCGCTCGATGATCTCGGCGCTCGGCCCGATAAAGATCAGTCCCGCCTCCGAGCAACGCATCGCAAACGCGCTGTTCTCCGCTAGAAACCCGTAACCGGGATAGATCGCATCGCACTTTAAAGCGGACGCGACCTCGATCAGCGCTGCGGAGTTCAAATAGCTTGCTTTCGGCGGCGGCGGGCCAATGCACACGGCGTTGTCGGCAGCCCAGCGATGAGGAGAGTTGGAATCGGCGGAGGAATAGACGGCGACACTCTCGAGCCCGAGCAGCCGGCAGGTGCGGACGGCGCGGAGTGCAATTTCCCCGCGATTGGCGATCAACACGCGACGCAACTTGGCGCTCCTATGCCTGTTCGATGACAAAGAGGGTTCGGCCAAACTCGACCAGCTCGGCGTTCTCGGCGCCGATTTGCACGACGCGACCGTCGTGCTCGGACGCGATGGTGGTGAAAAGCTTCATCACCTCGATCAGGCAGAGCGGGTCGCCCTTGCGAACGTGTTGACCAACTTCCACAAAGGGCGGCGCATCCGGCGAAGGTGCCCGGTAGAAGGTGCCGACCATCGGCGCGGTCAGCTCGATCTGATGCGGCGCTTTCGCCGCCGATTGGCGCGGTGCCGGGTTCGCCGCCGGAGCGACGTCTCCGGTTTTTGGTGGCGAAGGCGTCCTCGCGACGGGTGAAACGACGTTGTGCGACGGCGAATGGACATTGCCCGCGCCGTTGCGCCGGATCACCAGTTTCAAGTCGCCGGTCTCGACAATCAGTTCGTCACAAGAACTGCCGTCAATTATTTTCAAGATCTCGGCGATGTCATCATAACTTAGGCTCACGCTCACTCCGGGAGTTGCACTGCACGTCAGTTCGTCGATTGCATTTTGGCGAGTGCCTTGAGGTCCGTGCCGGTCTGCTCGACACTCACTCCCGAGGTACGAAAGCCGACGATCCAGATCGGCAGAATGCAAAGGACCGTCAGAACCGCGAGAATTAAGCACAGCGTCGAAAAGTCCATCACCGAGCTCATGATCGGGAACAGATAGACCAGCACGACACCTCCGAGAAGCCGCGTGATGCTCTCACCGAGCATCGACCCGGTCGCGCGCAACCGGGTCGGGAACTGCTCAGCCATGTAGAGCTTCGCCAGCGGGAAGCCCGCATAGTCGAAGCTCCAGACCACGATCGCCGCAGCGATGGTTGCGCCTTGCGACAGCGACGCGCCGAGCGCCACCGTGCCGAGAGCCGTGACAATCATAATGATGACGATGCCCCAGCGACGGCTGATCTTGTCACCCATGCTGCCGGCGATGGCGGTCGAAATCACCGTGAGGAATAGCAGTCCCGACGTGTAGTACAGCGCGTTTTCCCTGCTGGCGCCCATGCGCTGGATGATCGACGGCCCGTAGATGGTGATGATGTAAAAAACGATGAACGGCGACAGCAGTGCAAGAAAGGACACCACGCATCGCTGCAAGTACGGATAGCGGAACAGATCAAAAATCGAAACCTTTCGTGCCGCCGTCGCTTCAAGGACCTTTAATGAGCCTTCGTCGGTCAAGGTCTTGTCATGCGGAACTTGGCTGATGTCTTCAAGCTCCTCGACGAAAGTGCGCACGGTATCGATCCTGCCGGCTTTCAGAAGAAAGCGTGGCGACTCCGGCAGATATTTCATGATCACCGGAACGATGAGGATCGGCAGACCGCCCAGCATCAGGAGTACCCACCATGCCTCGCTATCCGGCAGACGGCCGATGATGAGAGCGCCAGCCAGTGTGTTGAGGCCGTACGAAAAGCCGAGCAGCGAATTCGCGAACCCGACCGCGGTGCCACGCCATTGCTTGTTGACGAACTCGGACAGCAGCAAATACGGGACGGGGAACACCGCGCCCTGACCCAAGCCGGCGACGAAACGGTAGATCGCTAGCTGGTTAGCGTCCTTCGCGAAGCTGGCAAGAAAAGTCACGATGCTGAAGACGACGATGCCACCGACCAGCGTGGTTTTCCGACCGAAGCGGTCTGCCAGCCGTCCGGCGGGCAACAGTCCGAGAACGATCCCGAGCGTGCCGGCGCTGCCGACCAAGCCCGTTGCGCTTGGCGAAAGTTGCCACTCTCCCCTCAAGATGAACAGAACCGGGGCGATGATGCCGATGTCGAAAGCTTCCAGTATCCACACCACGCCGAGCAGGCCGACAAGAAATAAGATTCTGCGATTGACCGGTAGCCGATCGAGCCGTGCCAGGAGGTTCTCCTGCGCCGTCAGATCGTCCGCGCGCGGCATGGTGGATTGAACCGACATAGTTCCCCCTCCCTGATTAATTTTATCAGCCGATTTTTTTATTGCGGGCGCGCGGCCCCGGTTGCGGCCATCGCCCGCGTTGTCGAATTATACGCGTCGTAGTACTATTTTTAAAACAATAAGTCTCATCCAATGAGAATTTGCATCGCAACACCATGTCCGATGTGTGGACGATCGTGATCTTCGGCGTGCGGACGGTATTTTTCAGGGGACCGATCTGCGGCACATTGATGGCCGTTTCGCCGCGGGCACTGGGGTATCCGCTGCTGCGCGAGATTTTTGTTATGCACCGGCGGGCTGCGACCGTCGCCATTTCGGGTGAACAACGATGAAGACGCGGCCATGAAAACAAATGTGATCATCGGCGGTGCCGGCGCCTCGCTTCAGCCCGAGGCCCTACTGGACAACACGCACGAAGTGATCTCAACGGTAGCGGCGCGCACCTTTGCGATTATCGATTTTGTCGCGCGTTCGCCCGCAGCGGTCGAGGTAACGAGCGTCATCGAGGAACTCGCGCTGCCGAAAGCGACTGCGTACCGGCTGGTCGACGGCCTGATCAGTGCCGGCTTCCTGGCGCGCGAGCCGGTGCGCAAGCGCCTGACCGTCGGCATCAAGCTCACTGAACTTGCCTTCGGCACGCTGCGCGCCTCGATGCGCGACGCCAGCCGCCACGCACTACTGCGGCGGCTCGTCCATCAGGTCAACGAGACGTGCAATATCGGCATCATGCTGCACGGTGAAATCGTCTATCTCGATCGCGTCGAGAGCGAACACTGGCCGCTGCGGCTGCAATATCACGCGGGTTCCAAGGTACCGCTGCACTGCACCGCGATCGGCAAACTGTTCCTGGCGCTGATGCCCTCGCTCCGTCGCCGCCGCCTGCTGCAGAGCCTGGAACTGCGTCGCTTTACCAAGGGCACCATTACCGAACAATCGCGGCTTGAAGCCGAGCTTAAGCAGATCCGCAAGGAACAGGTCTCCTTCGACCGTGAGGAATATCTGGTCGGCGTGGTCTGCATGGCGGTGCCGGTGATCGGACGCAACGGCGAGACGCTGGCCGCGATCGCGATCCAAGCGCCCAAAGCGCGGATCAACGTCCGCGCCGCGCTCGACCATCTTCCTGCCCTGCGCTGGGCCGCCGAGGAACTGGCCGAGACCTTTCAGGGCATCTCCTGAACCCGCTTTATTTGGACCTACGCAACTACGAAAGGATCACAGGGAGGAACACCGATGAAAATGACTACGGAAGAAGCCTTCGTGAAAGTCCTGCAGATGCACGGGATTGAACATGCTTTCGGTATTATCGGCTCGGCCTTTATGCCGATCTCGGATTTGTTTCCGTCAGCGGGCATCACCTTCTGGGACGTCGCTCATGAGGCCAACGGCGGGATCATCTGCGATGGCTATACACGCTCAACCGGCAAGATCGCGATGGTAATCGCGCAAAACGGGCCGGGCATTACCAATTTCGTCACGGCGATCAAAACGGCGTATTGGAATCACACCCCGATGCTCCTCGTCACCCCACAGGCGGCTAACCGCACGATCGGGCAGGGTGGGTTCCAGGAAGTGGAGCAAATGGCGGTATTCCGCGACATGGTCTGCTATCAGGAGGAAGTCCGTGATCCAGCGCGCACGGCTGAAGTGCTCAACCGCGTGATCACCAAAGCCAAGCGGCTATCGGCCCCCGCGCAGATCAATATTCCACGTGATTATTGGACTCAGGTCGTCGACATCAACCTACCTGCGATCGTCGATTTCGAACCTCCGGCGGGCGGTGCTCACGCGGTGGCGGAGGCTGCAAAACTTCTCTCCGCAGCAAAATTTCCAGTGATCCTCGCCGGCGCCGGCATCGTTCTTGCTGATGCGATCGGCGAATGCGCCGCGCTGGCCGAAAGACTTGACGCGCCGGTTTGCAACAATTACCAGCACAACGACAGTTTTCCCGGCGATCATCGACTGGCAGTCGGCCCACTCGGCTATAACGGCTCGAAAGCGGCAATGGAGTTGGTCGCCAAAGCCGATGTCGTCCTTGCGCTCGGGACGCGGCTCAATCCGTTCTCGACGCTTCCTGGCTACGGCATCGATTATTGGCCGAAGACCGCCAAGATCATCCAGGTCGACATCAATGCAGACCGCATCGGCCTCACCAAGCCAGTAACGGTCGGCATTTGCGGCGACGCCAAGCTCGTCGCCAAGGCACTCCTAGCGCAGCTTTCACCGAATGCCGGCGAGGCCGGACGCGAGGAGCGCAAGGCGCTGATCCACACCACGAAGTCCCGCTGGCTTCAGACGCTCTCCAGCATGGATCACGAAGAAGACGATCCGGGCACCACCTGGAATGAGGATGCGCGTAAACGCCATCCCGACCGCATGTCGGCGCGCCAAGCCTGGCGCGCGATCCAGGCGGGCTTGCCGAAGGACGCGATCATCTCGAGCGACATCGGCAACAATTGCGCCATCGGCAATGCGTACCCGACCTTCGAAAAGGGCCGGAAATATCTGGCTCCAGGCCTGTTCGGCCCGTGCGGTTATGGTTTCCCAGTGATCATCGGCGCCAAAATCGGTAACCCCGACACGCCCTGCGTCGGCTTTGCCGGCGACGGCGCGTTCGGGATCTCAATGAACGAAATGAGTTCAATCGGCCGCGAAGAATGGCCCGGCATCACCATGGTTATATTCCGTAACTATCAGTGGGGTGCGGAAAAGCGCAATTCAATTCTCTGGTTCGACGACAATTTCGTCGGCACCGAACTACATCCAAATCTTAGCTATGCCAAAGTCGCCGAAGGCTGCGGCTTGAAGGGCGTGACGGTGAGAACCCAGCAGGAGCTGACCGATGCTCTACGTCAGGCCTGCGAGGCGCAAAAAAAGCGCGTGACGACTTTCATCGAGGTCATTCTCAATCAGGAACTCGGCGAACCGTTCCGGCGCGACGCCATGAAGAAGCCGGTGCGGGTCGCGGGCATTCGCCGCGAGGACATGCGCCCGCAGGAGATGGCGCATTAAATGAAAGGGAGGAAATGACAACGAGTGCAGCTAAGTCATCCCTAACGGCCGGTTTTGCCCCCGCCATCGACGAGATCATGCGGAGGGCGCGCGATGCGTTCGAAACCTTTCGCGACGTCAGCCAAGAGCGCGCCGATGAAGCGGTGCGCGCGCTTGCGTGGTCGGTGTACAAGCCCGATCGCGCCCGCGAGCTTGCCGAATTGGCCGTAGCCGATACGCGTCTCGGCAATGTGGCCGACAAGATCGTCAAGAATCAGCGCAAGACATTCGGCACGCTGCGCGATCTGTTGCGCGCCAAATCAGTCGGCATCATCGAGGAAGATAAGGCCAAGGGCATCGTAAAATATGCCAAACCGATGGGCGTCATCGCCGCATTGACGCCTTCGACGAATCCAGCGGCGACCCCGGTCAACAAGACGATGATGGCGATTAAGTCGCGCAATGCCGTCGTCATCGCGCCATCGCCGCTCGGCTATGAAACGACCAAACGTACCGTCGAGCTTATGCGCGCCGCGCTGGAGGCTGTTCGCCTTCCGGCCGATCTCATTCAGATCCTGCCGCCGCCGATCACCAAGGAATCGACCGAGGCACTGATGAAGACCGCCGATCTCGTTGTCGTTACCGGTTCGCAAGACAATGTGCGTCGCGCTGCGATGAGCGGCACGCCATCCATCGGCGTTGGCGCCGGCAACGTGCCAGTGATCATCGATGAAAGTGCTGATCTTGCCGATGCGGCGCGCAAAATCCGCGCATCGAAGATTTTCGACAATTCGACCTCATGCTCATCCGAGAATTCAGTGATCATTCTCGATTCAATCTACGACAAGGCTATTGCCGCCTTGCAGGAGGTCGGCGGCTACTTGTGCAGCGCGACCGAGAAATTGGCAGTTCAGCAGGCGCTGTGGCAAAACGGCAAGCTCAACCGCAATCTCATTGCCCGCGACGCCAGGATCTTGGCGCGCGCTTTCGGCTTACCGCCAGCCGCCGATCGCGCCGATTTCTTCATGGTCGGGGACAGCGGCGCCGGCACGGCGCATCCATTCTCCGGCGAGAAATTGTCGCTCGTTCTTACGGTCTATCGCGTGAAAGATTTTGCCGCGGCCAAGGACCAAGTACGCGCCGTTCTCGATTACCAGGGCAAAGGCCACTCCTGCGGCATCCACACCAAGCATATGGCGCACGCCCGCGAACTTGCCGAAGAGCTCGACGTTGTGCGCGTTCTGGTAAACTTTGCGCATACATTTGGCAATGGCGGCGGCTTCGACACCGGCCTCGGTTTTACGTTGAGCATGGGCAGTGGTTCCTGGCAGAAGAACAGCATTTCGGAAAACCTGAGTTACAAGCATTTCCTCAACATCACTCATCTCGTCACGGTGATTCCCGAGGACAAGCCGAGCGAGGTGGAGCTGTTCGGTCCGCATTGGCAGAAATACGGGCGCTGATCGCGGAGCGAGCGATGAATTTCGAGGAGCATACCGCCAAAGCCAAGGTGTTGGCGCCGGCATCGATTGCCGTGCCACGCGGGGCGCTGTGCCGTTCACCTGAGGAAGCTGGAGCAGCATTCAGCGCAATCGGGCCCTGCGTGGTCAAGGCACAAGTGCCGGCCGGGAAGCGCGGCAAGGCCGGCGGCGTCCGCAAAGCCGACACCGCTAGCGAGGCGGCGGCAGCGGCCCAAGCCATTCTCGGCATGTCGATCGACGGCTACGCGGTGGAGAAGGTGCTCGTCGAGGAGCGCGCCAACATCGCGCGCGAGTTCTATGCCGCGGTGTTAACGGATTTCGCCGCCCGCTGCCCGCTCATCCTGTTCTGCACCGAAGGCGGCATGGATATCGAAGAAGTTGCAGCGGCTCGCCCCGACACCATCCGCCGCCACACGCTGGACATCGACCAGAACTTCGACCCCGGTGCGGCGCGGCAAATGCTTAGCGGTCTTGAGCTCGATGGCGCCCAGGCGCAGATTTCCGAGGTACTCGTGTCGCTTTATAAAATCTATCGTGAGCGCGATGCCGAACTTGTTGAGATCAATCCGCTGGCGCTGTTAACGGACGGGCGCGTCGTCGCGCTCGACTGCAAATTCACACTCGACGATGCCGCGATCTTCCGGCAGAGCGAGCTCGCCGCTGCTGGCGCGCAGGAGAAACTCAGCGCCCTGGAGCGGCGAGGCGCCGAGGCGGGCCTGAAATTCATCGAGCTTGGCGGCAATGTCGGCGTGCTCGCCAACGGCGCTGGCCTGACCATGACGACCATGGACCTTATTACCCATTTCGGTGGTAAGCCGGTGAATTTTCTCGAAATCGGCGGCGAAGCCTATACCAAAGCAGAGGCCGGGCTAGGCCTAGTGCTCGCCGCCGGTAATGTCAGAAGCATGGTCATCAATTTTTGCGGCGCTTTCGCCCGCACCGATGTCATGGCCGAAGGTGTCGTCAAAGCATGGGAAAAGCTTAAACCCACGATTCCGGTATTCTTCTCGATCCATGGCACTGGAGAGGAAGAGGCGGTGAAGCTTGTGCGTGACCGGCTTGGCCTCGAACCATACGATTTTATGGAGGACGCGGTACGGGCCGCGGTCGAAGCCGCGCGATGATCATTTATCG
The DNA here is from genome assembly GCA_049286035.1 of Xanthobacteraceae bacterium. GTDB lineage: Bacteria > Pseudomonadota > Alphaproteobacteria > Rhizobiales > Xanthobacteraceae > BOG-931. Next base: position 13,390 of record JBAQBC010000233.1, on the reverse strand, counting down.
TAGGGCGCATCGCGTGCTGGTCCAGGGCATTACTGGCAAACAAGGCACGTTCTGGACCGAAAAGATGATGGCGTGTGGCACTACCGTCATCGGCGGGGTCAATCCGAAACGCACCGGCGAAAATCATCTCGGAGTGCCGATCTATGCATCGGCCGCGGAGGCGATGCGGCAAGTGCCGTTTGAAGTCGCGGTCATGTTCATTCCGCCATCGATGGCCAAGGCTGCCGCGCTCGATGCGATCGATGCCGGCGCCAAGCTTCTGGTCGTGCTTACTGAGCACATTCCGACGCAAGACGTAATGGCAATCCTTCTTGCAGCGTCGCGCAATGGAACGTTGGTCGTAGGCCCGAACACCGCAGGCCTGGTCACGCCGGGGGAAGGCTTTGTCGGTATCATGCCAGGCCACAATTCCAACGTGTTTTGCCCAGGTTCAGTTGGAGTAATTTCGCGCAGCGGCAGCCTAGGGACGCTGGTCGCGCTCAACTTGACGCGCGCCGGCATTGGGCAATCGGCCTTTGTCGGCATCGGCGGCGACCCAATGCTAGGCACTAACGCGCGTGCCGCGCTGCAGGCGCTTGATCAGGATGGCGGCACTGCTGCGGTGGTGCTGGTCGGGGAGATTGGTGGGAGGATGGAGGAAGAGGCGGCCGAATATGCCGCCGCCATGAGCAAGCCGGTAGTTGCTTTCTTGGCCGGCCGTGCTGCGCCTGCGGGCAAAAAAATGGGCCACGCGGGTGCCATCGTAGCCGGAAGTTCTGGCAGCTATAGTCGCAAACGCGCTGCCCTGGAGCGCGCCGGCGTTGTGGTGGTCGACACGCCGCGTGAAATTCCAGGTGCGCTATCCTCTCGATTGCTGGCGCAGGCAAAACCGACAAACCACATGTCGAGAGAAGCTTCATTTTAGATTCGATGCGGTTTTGCGCCATAGCGCCCGCAGCTTCGACTCGGTCAGCCTTCACCCACAGTTCTTTTGCTATGCATCGAATCCATGATGGACTTGTAAAATCGGGTTAGTCTCAGGTTCGCCGCTTGGCCAAGCTCGGCGGCTATTACACTTTCGAGACGCTTGTGTGTTGCGTCATCGAGGAGATTCAAATCCATAAGCTTTCCTCCGCGCGCTATGTACGCGTCCAGGTCCTTGTGTATTTCTAACCACTCTAGAAAAGTTTGCTTTCGTTGCACTTGTGCTCTTTCGCGTTCAGAAAGTGCGCCGCGTTGAGGAGAGCCGGATCTAGTTGAATTTTGTCCTCGGGCAAATGCCGGCGCTGTCGCCATATTGTCCCGCGCTTGCAAATTGCTAGCAAGCACACCACCAAACCGAGGCTCACTCCGCGCGGCGCCGCGACAATCCGAACGTCACCGTCGACACGCAAACCAGACTGACGGCGGCCGAGAAGAAGAAAATTCCACGCGGCTGTCCGTGGTCCATCAGCATGCCGTAAACGATCGGTGCAATGCTCGCGCCAATATTGAAGCCCGTTGAGACGAAGCCGAATACCGCGCCGAAAGCGCCCGGCGGGGTGACTGCGCGCACCAGCATGTCGCGCGATGGATAGGTCAAGCCGACGGCAAAGCCGCTCAATCCGGTCAAGCCAATGAGCAGAGCAGAAGGAAGATCAAACAGCCCAATCAGCGCCGTTACCGCGCCGGCAACGGTCAGACCCGAGGCGGCAATCAGCGCATGCTGGCGAATGCGGCCGGCCAGCACGCCGCCGGCAAGCACGCCGATGGCGTTCATGGCGAGCAGGCTGGTGAGCGCGATATTGGCGATAGCGGCCGGCGTGCCATACAGCGCGCCGAGCGCGACGATGAGATAGGTGTTCAGCCCATTGCCCGTCAGCGCTGTCAGCGTGAAGAATGCGAGGTTAATAAGAATGGTGGGCGCGACTAGAAACCGCCAGCCGATGGCGGCGCCGGGTGCCCTCGACTTGCCACTGCGTAACTCGCGCCGGTGCTCGGCGATCGGTTCCGGCTGCGCGAGCAGCACCGCTAGAACGATCAAGCCGAAGATCGCTGCGCCGATATAAGCGCCGCGCCAGCCGAAGAAGCTCTGCATGGCCAAGAGCGTCACCGGCGCGATGGCGGAGCCGAGCATGCCGGCAAAGGTGTGGAAGGCGAAAATCTGGCTGAGCCGGTCAGGCCGCGAATGATGCGACAGCAGCGAATAATCCGCGGGGTGATAAGCGGTGTTGCCAAGCCCGGCCACGCCGTACATAGCAATAAATATCCAATACGAACCGAATAGACCGGCGATGGCATAAGCGGCGCTGCTCAGCGCCAGTCCGCCGATCAGGACGACGCGAGCGCCGATCCGGTCGACCAGGAATCCGACCGGCGTCTGCAACACGCCGGAGACTACATTGAATACCGTGAGCGCCAGCGCAAGCTGCGTGTAGCTCACATCGAAATCGGCGCGAATGAAAGCCAAGAGCGGCGCCAACATGAGCATGTAGTAGTGGCTCATCATATGCGCGGCGCAGACGCCGGCAATCAGCCGCGAGCCGGCGGACGGCATGGTACGAACAGAAATGAGTTGCGTCATTGCAGACGGGATGATTTTGCCGTCTGCAGCGCTTGCCAGATCCGGAACGGTGTCAGGGGCATGTCGACATGCCGCACGCCGGAATCGGCCAGCGCGTCGAGGACCGCGTTCATCGCGCAGGGCAAACCGCCGGCGCAGCCGGCCTCGCCGACACCTTTGACACCGAGCGGGTTGGTTTTGGTCGGCACGCCATGATCCGCGACCGCGAAGGATGGAACGTCGACGGCGCGCGGCATCGCATAATCCATGAACGAACCGGTCAATAACTGACCTTCCTCGTCATAGACCGCTTGTTCCATATAGGCTTGGCCGATGCCTTGCACGACACCGCCATGCATCTGGCCTTCGACGATCATTGGATTGACCAGCGTGCCGAAATCATTGACGCAGGAATATTCGACGAGTTCGACAAACCCAGTCTGTGGATCGACCTCGACTTCGGCGACGTGGCAGCCGTTCGGATAGGTGGACGCGCCCGGTCCGTCGCTGATGTGCACCACGTCGAGCGATTGCGGAACGTCGGCGGGCAGCTTGAGACCACTGTGCAATTTTTGCGCGAGCTCCATAATAGAAATGGCGCGATCGGTTCCGACAATGACAAAGCGCCCGCGTTCAAATGCGACATCCGCGGGCGCGGCTTCGAGCACATGCGCCGCCAACTGCTTGCCGCTTTCGACGACCTTCGCCGCACCCTGAACGATCGCGGTGCCACTATGCATCAGCGACTTCGAACCGCCGGAGCCGCCGCCGATCGGAATTCTGTCGCTATCGCCTTGGACGAGATTCACTTTTTCGACCGGAACGCCGAGTTGATCGCTTAACACCTGAGCGAATGGCGTGGCGTGGCCCATCCCGAAATCGAGCGTGCCGGTGGTGAGCGTCACGGTGCCGTCGGCATTGAAAGTGATGCCGGCCAGCTCCTTCACCGGCGGCGCCGTCACTTCGAGATAATTGGTCACGCCCAATCCGCGCAGCTTGCCGCGTTTGCGGCTCTCGCGCTTGCGGCGCGCGAAGCCTTTGCTGTCGGCGAACTCGAGCGCGTGTTTGGTTAAGCCGACAAAATCGCCGCAGTCATAATCCGAGCCTGACGCTGTTTTCATGGGCAATTCTTGACGGCGGATCTGATTGCGTCGCCGTAAGGTGATGCGGTCGATGCCCATTTCGGCCGCTGCGGCATCAATCAGACGCTCCATGTAGTAATTGCCCTCCGGCCGCCCGGCGCCGCGATAGGCCGTCACCTGTGTGGTGTTGGTAAACACACATTTGGTCGAGACCTCCAACAGCGGCGTTCGGTACATGCCTTGCATATTTTTCACCGCATTAAGCGTGCCGAGCAGCGGCCCGAACGGCGATAAATACGCTCCCATATTGGCGAAGCTCGTCAGGCGCACGGCCAGAAAATTGCCTTCGGCATCGAGCGCCAGTTCGCCGATCACTTCGTTGGCGCGGCCGTGGCCGTCCGATACGAAGCTGCCCGAGCGCTCGTCGGTCCATTTCACCGGCCGGGCGAGCGCGCGTGCCGCGTGAAGGAGACAAATATATTCCGGAAATACCCCGGCCTTCATGCCGAACGAGCCGCCGACCTGACCGGTGAGCACGTGCATCTGCTTGGGGTCGACGCCGAGCGCGTCTGCGAGGTGCGAGCGCATCCCGAACACGCCCTGCGACGGAACGTAAAGCGTGAATCGGCCGTCATCATATGAAGCAACCGCACCTCGCGGCTCGATGCAGTTGACCACGAGCCGGCTGTTGACAAGAGTAAGTCGCGTTACATGCGCCGCGCGCGCGAACGCGGCTTTCACCGCCTCGGCGTCGCCGTAGTGATAATCGAGCGCGACATTGCCCGGCACATCGTCGTAGAGCTGCGGCGCGCCGTCGCGCGCGGCTTCCTGTGCGGAAATCACCGCGGGCAGGGGCTCGATATCGACCACGACTGCCTCCGCCGCGTCTTTCGCCTGCGCCAGCGTCTGCGCAATCACGCAGGCAACGGGATCGCCGACGTAACGCACGCGATCGGTCGGTAGCGCATCGCGCCGCGGTTTCTTCAGCGGCGATCCGTCGCGATTATTCAGGCCCACAAGACATTTGAGCGGACCGTAGTCTTTCAGATCGGCGCCGGTATAGACCGCGAGCACGCCGGGCATCTGCGAAGCCGCCTTGGTATCGATGCCGCGGATGATGCCGTGCGCATTGCGGCTGCGAACCATGGCGCCATAGGCCTGTCCGGGAAGACTGACGTCGTCGGTGTAGCGTCCCTGGCCGCGGACCAGCATCGGATCTTCGAGCCGCGGCACGGATTGTCCGACGGCAAACTTTTCGGTCGCCAGCCGGTCCTCGGCCGCTTGCTCGGCCCGATTAGGAATTCCATGCAGATTCATGACGATCAGATCCGGAAGGTCTTGGATAAGGTTGGATTAAGGTCTTGGACCCGTTTGAGATAAAGAACTTAGCCCACCCCAGCAACCGGCCGCCAAACATAGCTCATAGGCGCGCCAAGCACGGTATTGCCCTGTATTCCACCCCTGTTACATTTCTCTCGATTTAGGCTTTGGAACAATAGACCGCTGCCGTCGAGCCCGCATCATTGCGGTTCCGGCGCGGCAGGAAGGCATTGGAATGAACGACGAGGCCCCGCGCGGCGGCCTCGACGCCAATGGGGCCAAGCGCCGGCCTCGCTGGGGTCGAAGAACGCCCTATGGCATTCGTCGCGAACCGCGCGAGTATTGGCGCACGCCGGTCGCTTCACACGACGCTGCGACTTATGCCGCGCTCGATCTTGGCACAAATAATTGCCGCTTGCTGGTGGCGCGCCCGACGCCCGATGGCTTTCGCGTCGTCGATGCATTCTCCCGCATTATCCGTCTCGGCGAAGGTGTCGCCGCCTCCGGGCGCATCAGCGAAGCGGCGATCATGCGCGCCGTCGAGGCGCTTTTGATCTGTCGCCAGAAAATGCGCGCCCGCGGCGTAGGCCGGGCGCGTTTGATCGCTACGGCGGCTTGCCGCGCTGCCGAAAACGGCGAGGAGTTTCGCTCCCGAGTGGCGAAAGAAGCCGGGCTCGAGCTTGAAATCATCGATTCCGCCACCGAAGCGAGACTGGCGGCGACCGGATGCACCGAACTGTTCGATCCGGCGGCGAGCGGCATCATCCTGTTCGATATCGGCGGCGGATCGTCGGAATTGGTGCGGCTTAATTGCTCGCGTCCGGGAAGAGGTGGCCCGCCAAGCCCAGACATTGTCGGCTGGGCCTCGCTGCCGGTTGGCGTCGTCACGCTGGCCGAGCGGCATGGCGGAAAGATCGTTTCGCGCGAAATCTATCAAGCCATGGTTGAGGAGGTGGCTATCCTGGTCGATCGCTTCGCCGTCGAACATGGCAGCGATCTCGGCGCTTTCCACATGCTCGGTACCTCCGGCACCGTTACGACAATCGCCGGCGTTTTCCTGCGCCTGCCGCGCTATGATCGCCGGCGCGTCGACGGCTGCTGGCTCACCGACGATGAAATTTCGCGCGTGGTCGCCGAACTCACGGCGATGAGTTTCGAAGAGCGCGCCGCCAATCCTTGCATCGGCGCCGAGCGCGCCGATCTCGTGCTTGCCGGCTGCGCCATTCTCGATGCCATCCGCCGCGCCTTCCCATGCCCGCGGCTGCGCGTCGCCGATCGCGGACTGCGCGAGGGCATGCTGGTCGAAATGATGCGCGCGGACGGCGTCTGGGGCGAAGCGTAAAATCGAGCATGATCCCGAAAAGTGGCAACCGGTTTTCGGATAAGATCATGCGCAAACAAAATATTTAGCGACGCACCATGATCAAATTTAATCGGATCGAGCTGTAATCGGTCATGGCGCGGCTCAAGGACCAAAAACGCAGGACCGCGTCGTCGCGAGCCTGGCTCACGCGCCAAATCAGCGATCCTTATGTGGCGCGAGCCAAACGCGAGGGTTTCCGCTCGCGGGCGGCGTTCAAGCTCGCCGAAATCGACGAGCGCTATAAGTTGCTCAAACCCGGCGCCCGCGTCGTTGATCTCGGCGCCGCGCCTGGCGGATGGAGCGAGATCGCCGCGCAACGCGTTGGCACCGGCGGCCGCGTCGTCGCGCTCGACATTCTGGACATGAAGCCTGTCTCTGGCGTCGAATTTTTGCAGCTCGACTTTCTCGATCCGTCTGCACCCGAGCGTCTCCAAGCGATGCTCGGCGGCGGCAGCGTGGGAGGGAAGGGACAAGCAACCGCAGATGTCGTTCTATCGGACATGGCGGCAAACGCGACCGGGCATCGCCAGACCGACCATTTGCGCATCATGGCGCTCGCCGAGGCCGCCGCCGACTTCGCGCGCCAGGTGCTCACGCCGGGCGGGGCGTTTCTGTGCAAGGTCTTGCAAGGCGGCACCGAGACGAAGCTCCTTGCCGGGCTCAAGCGCGAGTTCGAAAGCGTCAAGCACGTCAAGCCGCCGGCGAGCCGGGCCGATTCGGCCGAGCTTTATCTGTTGGCCAAAGGGTTTCGCGGCTAGCCTTATTCGGCGGCTTCGCTCCTTCTCCCCGCAAGCTCGGCGCCGGCATCGGGCGGCAGCCGCATGAAAATGAAAACCGCGCTGGCAGATAACAGCCCAACGAACAGGAAGGCCGGCGGAAAATCGTTGATGCCCATGGTGGTGGAATGTTTCAGCCGCAGCGTCAGCTCGACCACCAGCGCGCCGATTGCAACGCCAGTCGATAGTGAAAGTTGCTGCGCGGCAGCGACCATCGCCGTGGCCCGGCTCATTTTCGCCGGTTCGATCTCGGCATAAGCGATGGTGTTGATGCTGGTGAATTGCAGCGAACGAAAAAAGCCGCCGGACAACAGGATCGCGATCATCGCGGCAAATGGCATGCCTTGCACGAAAGTTGCGCAGGCCGTCAAAAAGATGCTGCTGATCAGCGCGTTGTAAATCAGCACTTTGCCGTAGCCGTAGCGGTGTAACACGCTCGCGACCGCGGCCTTCATGAACATCGAACCCAGCGCGGTGGTAAAGGTGATGAGCCCTGACTCGAACGGAGTCAGGTGAAAGCCGATTTGCAACAACAGCGGCAGCAGAAACGGCAGCGCGCCGATGCCGAGCCGAAACAAAAACCCGCCAAAAATACTGGCGCGAAAGGTCGGCAGCCGGAACAGATTAAGATCGAGAATTGGCGCCGGCGTGCGCCTGGCATGGATCAGGTAGGCGCCGGCGGAAATGGCGCCGCCGCACAACAGCGATGCCACAACACTTGTCGGCAAGAATTCCAGTCCCATGGCCGAAAGACCGAACGCCAATCCGGCAATAGCGCAGCCGGAAAGCAAAAAGCCGACATAGTCGAACGGGTCCGGGCGCTCGACGCGGATATTCGGAATGAAGCGCGACGCTAGCGCAATGCCGACGAGCCCGATCGGCACATTGATCAAAAAGATCCAGTGCCAGGACGCATAGGTCGTGATAAAGCCGCCGAGCGGCGGTCCGCAGATCGGACCGATCAGTGCCGGGATGGTGACGAGCGACATCGCGTTGACCAGGCGCCGTTTGTCGATGCTGCGTACCATGATCAGCCGCCCGACCGGCGTCATCATGGCGCCGCCAGCGCCCTGCACGATACGAGCCAGCACGAATTCCTCGAGCGAGTGCGAGGCGGCGCAGCCGATCGAGCCCAGCACGAAAACGCCGATCGCGGTGCGGAACACGTTGCGCGTGCCGAACCGGTCGGCGGTCCAGCCGCTGGCCGGGATGCAGATCGCCAGCGACAACAGATAAGAGGTGACGGCGAGCTTCAAGGCGAGCGGATTGGTGCCCAGCGCCTGCGCGATCGCCGGCAGCGATGTCGAGATGACCGTCGAGTCCATGTTCTCCATGAACAGCGCGGTCGCCACGATTAGCGGCACGATACGATCGGAAGGGGGCGATTCCATTCTGGGCGGCTATCGATTCCTAAAGCGAAATGAATTTAAGTTGATTCGCTATTTCGCTTTAGCTTGTTGATTGAGCATGATCTTTTCCGAAAACCGGTCTTCACTTTTCGGGATCATGCTTTAGGGCACGCGCTCTGCCGCCTGTACCCTGTCTGCCGCCTGTGCGCCAATCTCATGCAAGCCGCTTCGCAGCTTCCTCGACCATGCTGAGGTCGGAATATTTCTTGACGTCGAGGTCGTCCTTGAGAAACCCGACCTCTTTTTGCTGTTTGAGATTGTTTTGCAGCGCGTCCAAGTTCGGTGTGCCGTTCGGATCGCGGTATTGATCGCGGCTGGTGAAGGCCCAGTCCATGCGCGCCGGCGGCGCTTTGTTCAGCCGCGCGACGATGGCGACGGCTTCATCGTGATTCTTTTGATCGGTGTACCAGCGGATCGCGCGCACGGTATCTTCGAGAAAATCGACCAATGCGGCGCGGTTCTTCTGGATAAAGCTTTCGCGGGCCGTCCACATCGTCAGTTGCGTGACGCCGAAGGCATCGCGCTGCGTAAATAGCGTATGAGCCATGGCGCGAAGATCCGGATCGAGCGAGAACGGCGGCACCGCGCTGATCAGATCGGCTTTCTTCTCGGCCAGCATCGCGCGCATGGCCGGGAATGGCGCCTCGACCATGGTGGAGTCTCTATTCGCTTCAAGCCCGCTGCGGCGAAGCATCGCGCGCATGGCGATGTCGACGGCGCTGCCCATGGCGTTGGTCGCGAGCACCTTGCCCTTGACATCGGCTGCGCTTTGGATCGGCCCGTCGTTGCGGACCATGAACTCGTTGGTGCCATGGCCCGCCACGCCATCCTGGATTTCATCGCAGATGACGCGCAGGTCATCCATATGCGCGTTCTGGATGGCAAGACCGAACGACGAAAACGCCAGCGGCCCGATCTCGAGTTCGCCGGCTGCGAGCGCAGTGATGACCGGCGGCGTGCCTTCAAAGCGCGTGGCTTCCGCGACATAGGAGCGGCCGAAATGGGTTAGGAGCTCTTTTTTCTCGAGCACCAAAGGGCCCAACGATGCGGGCACTACCACCCAACCGATCCAGATCTTGAGGGGCCCACCCTGGGCGCGTGCTTGGCCTCCCGCCGCCAGGGCCGCGGCAGCCACGCCGCCAATCCCGAACTGGCGACGATCGATAGCCTTTTTCATGTGATTCCTCCGGCATTTCGCGCTGGAGGCCTATGAATTGTGACCAAGGCGTGCTATCGACCGCCGCCAACCCAAAAGCGGGCCCCAAAGTGGGCCCAAGCGGGCTATCGACTCGGACGAGCGGCCATACGCTCGCCCGCGCGGCGTCCGCCATTTCGGGCCAGCCGGAGTTGGCAATGGCAACGAATTCAAGAGACCTACCGCGCGAAGCATACACCTTCGATGACGTGCTGTTGAAGCCGGGCCTTTCCGACGTCATGCCGTCGGACGTCGATATCCGATCGCGCATCACACCCAACATTCTGCTCAACATTCCGATCGTCGCCTCGGCGATGGATACGGTGACGGAAGCGCATATGGCGATCGCCATGGCGCAGGCGGGCGGCATCGGCGTGCTCCACCGCAATCTCGATCCCGAGGCGCAAGCCGTGCAGGTGCGGCAGGTGAAGAAATTCGAATCCGGCATGGTCGTGAACCCGGTCACGATCAATCCGGAAGCAACCCTCGCCGAAGCCCTGACTTTGATGCAGGAGCATCACATCTCCGGGATTCCGGTGGTCGAAGGCGCCGGCAATGGACGGGCCGGCAAGCTGGTCGGCATTCTAACCAACCGCGACGTGCGGTTCGCCACCGACAAGCGGCAAAAGATTGCCGAGCTGATGACCAAGGAAGGGCTCGTCACGGTGCGCGAAGGCGTCAAGCAGGATGAGGCCAAGCGGCTCCTACATCAGCATCGGATCGAGAAGCTTCTGGTCGTCGACAGCGCTTATCGTTGCGTCGGCCTGATCACGGTGAAGGACATCGAAAAGTCGGTGGCGCATCCGCATGCCTGCAAGGACGAGCAGGGGCGATTGCGCGTGGCGGCCGCGACTTCGGTGGGCGAAGCCGGTTACGTGCGCAGCGAGCGCTTGATCGACGCGGGCGTCGATCTTTTGGTCGTCGACACCGCCCACGGCCATTCCCGGCGCGTGCTCGACACAGTAACGCGAATTAAGCGCATGTCGAATGCGGTGCAGGTCGTGGCCGGCAATATCGCCACCGCGGAAGGTGCGAAAGCCCTGATCGAGGCCGGCGCCGATTCGATCAAGGTCGGTATTGGTCCGGGCTCGATCTGCACGACGCGCGTCGTTGCCGGCGTCGGTGTGCCGCAGCTTACCGCGATCATGGATGCAGTCGACGTGGCGAAACGGACCAACACGCCGGTGATCGCCGATGGCGGAATAAAATATTCCGGCGATCTCGCGAAAGCGCTCGCCGCCGGCGCCGATTGCGCCATGGTCGGGTCCTTGCTCGCCGGCACCGACGAGACGCCCGGCGAAGTGTTTCTTTATCAGGGCCGCTCCTACAAGACCTATCGCGGCATGGGTTCGGTCGGGGCGATGGCGCGCGGCTCCGCCGACCGTTACTTCCAGCAGGAGATCAAGGACACGCTCAAGCTCGTTCCCGAAGGCGTCGAAGGGCAGGTGCCGTACAAAGGTCCAGTCGCCCATGTCGTGCATCAGCTGGTCGGCGGCTTGCGCGCCGCCATGGGCTATGTCGGCGCCAAAGACCTCACCGAATTTCACAACAAGGCCGAGTTCGTGCGGATTTCCGGCGCCGGACTTCGGGAAAGCCACGTTCACGACGTCACGATCACGCGCGAGAGTCCCAATTACCCGAGCCGGGATTAAAGGGCCTCTCCGATGTCAGCGCCGGCGCCCGATCCGTTCGCCAAGATCCGCAACGCCACCAATGCGCATCGGGAGCGCCACGGCTGCAGCGCCTTTCCTTACGCAAACGGACCGCTGCTCGCGGCGCTGGCCGGCGCTGCCAATGCGCGGCGGATCCTGGAGCTGGGCACGGCGCTCGGCTACACCGCCCTGTCATTCGCATCGGGCGTGCGTGACGCGACCGTCGACACGATCGAGCGCGACCCGGATCACGTTGTGCTGGCGCGCGAAAATATCGCCGCCGCCGGCCTCGATCACCGCATCACCGTGCACGAGGGCGAATTTTCAAGCGTGCTGCCGACGCTCGATCCCGGTTACGACGTTGCTTTTTTCGACGGCGGCACGCCGGTGCCGGCGCTGCACAAGGCCTTGCGGGGGCTTTTGCGCACCGGCGGCACCTTGATCACCGCCAACCTCAATCACGGCGGCACGGCGGACACCGTGCGCAAAGCCTTGTTCGAGGGAAAAACGTGGCGCAGCGCCTTGGTCGACGACAACGGCGAGACGGCGATCAGTGTGAAGCTGTAGCGCCGATTTTAAGCCGGCCCGCATAGCCGAGCTGGCGGACATCCATACTGGGGGAGCGAGATCATGACCGTCCAAGAGGTGTTGCTGCCGCTGTTCCTGGAAGTGATTCTGACGTTTGTGCTGTTGTTTTGGCTCGCGCCGTTGCGCGGACGCGATTTCAGTTCAGGGGTAGCGCGGCCGGAGAACGTGGCGCTGCGCGAACCGAACTGGTCGCAACGCAGTCTGCAAGTCAGTTATTCCTACAGCAATCAGTTCGAACTGCCGGTCCTGTTTTACGTGCTGACGATCCTGGCCTGGGTGACGCGGCATGCGGATCTCATCTTCGTGCTGCTGGCCTGGATATTCGTGATCTTCCGCTATCTGCAGGCCTGTGTGCATGTGACCAACAATCAAGTGCGGCTGCGCGGCGCGTTCTTCGGTGTTTCGGCGGTTGTGCTGGCGATCATGTGGCTCATCTACATTGTCGAGATACTGACCGCTCCGTGGGTCTAATAATTGGGGTTTGAAATTGCGCTCCGATATTTGGATCTGATGCGATGCCGCTCGACTTTTGCCATCCCACCGCGCCGCACAAGCGGCTTCGATTGCCGGAATGGTACGTCTCGAGCCTGATGATGGATCGCGCGCTTGACGCCGTGGTGCGGCGGGTCAAAAAGCTCGACCGCGCACACGATGTTCCTTATCTCGCCGGCTATAGCCTCGACGGCAAGACGATCTATATCGACCGCCATATGCCGCGCGCGTTCAAGTTTCGCGGCCGCAGTGTCGAGACCGACCGTTTTCTCATCTTGCATGAAGAAGTCGAGAAGACGCTGATCGATGAGCTCGGCCTGCACTATCTGCATGCGCATCAGATCGCGACCCGGGCCGAGCAGGCGGCGGTCCGCGCCGCCGGCATCACCTGGCGCGACTATGACCGCTTCATGCAAAAACACGTCAAAACCATCGGCGACGAACGACTGACCAAAGTACCGAAGGATCTCGATCTCAAACCCTATCGCGACGAGCACGATGACGATCTATTGCGGCGCATGCTGGCGAGTGTGAAAGCCGGCAAAGCGCCGAAAGGGCTGCATGTGCGCGATCTGGCGGAGGCGATCCGGCAATTGCAGCGCCGGGTGCGGCGTCACGGCACGCTTGGCGCGCAACGCGCCGCCGCGGTGTCGGGCGCGGCTAAGTAGCGCTTCGAAGCAGTCCGCTCATGACTCCCTCGGCCCGACTATCCGCTGCGATCGAAGTCTTCGCCGAGATCGAAGCGCGGCGGCGGCCGGCGGCGGATGCGCTGAAAGACTGGGGTCTGTCGCACCGCTTCGCCGGCTCCGGCGATCGCGCCGCGATCGCGGGCCTCGTCTACGACGCCTTGCGCCGGAAATCCTCTTCCGCCTGGCTGATGGGCGAGGCAAGTCCACGCGCGACGCTGCTCGGCATGTTGCGGCGCGAGCGCGGCTTGGATACCGGCACCATTGCCGCGCTGTGCAATGGCGGCCGCTATGCGCCGTCGCTGC
>JBAQBC010000232.1:0-7692 GCA_049286035.1 Xanthobacteraceae bacterium | reverse complement strand
ACATAGAAATGGCCCTGGCCGGGGCCGTCGATGCCATAGGCCCAGTGCAGGCCGGTGTTGAACCATTGCGGCGAATTCGGCGCCACCATCTGCATCGCCAGCATGTAGCGGTGCTCGTCGAAGAAGGCGTGCGCGTCGGCTTCCGAGGAAAAATAGCCACCCTTCCAGCCCCAATAGGTCCAGGTGCCGGCCAGCCGGTCGAAGACCTGCCTGCAGGACGCTTCGCCGGTGAAACGCTCGGCGTCCGGCAATTCCTTCAAGGCCGCGTCATCGGCGATGCTGCGCCACAGCCAAGATGGGACCGTCTCCTCCTCGACCTTTTTCAGTCGAGTCGGCACGCCGGCTTTGCGGAAATATTTCTGCGCCAATACGTCGGAGGCGACTTGCGACCACTGTTCCGGAACTTCGACGTTTTCGGCGTGGAAAACGACCGAACCGTCCGGATTGCGGATCTCGCTTGTGGTGAGACGAAAAGCGATGTCCGCGTAGGGTGATTGTCCCTCTTTCGTGTAGCGCCGCTCGATCCGCATTTTTTTGCCCCTTGATCTTGGTGCTTTCGGTCGCGGTGGCCTACTAGCTCAATATAGGTCACCGGCTGTTTCCCCGCGACGCGACGGAGGATCTTCCATCGCGCCGAACTCCGTTTCCTGTTTCCACCCGACGCCATCTCGTCCCGGTTTTCTCTTTTCCGGGATTTCCCTTGGCTGGTCCGGGTTGCGGTAGCGTTGTCTGTGCAACATTTCGCAACCTCGCCCCAGCCAATCTTGCCCGAGTCCCTGTCCGGCGGGCCGTTTCCTCGACGCCGCCGGAAACCCCCTCACGTAACCGGCAACACGCATCCACGCACGCGCCGCACGCGGCGCGGAGCAGTCCCGCAAACCCCTTTTTGGAGAGCCCGGCGGACTCCGGTACCCGCGCGCCGAACTTTCGAAAGCTAAGACAGTCCGGTGACGCGCGTCAAGACTTAGTACGAATTTCTGAATCAACTACTAAATGTGGGGATTACGGGGAAGAATCGGGAGGGGATGCAGAAGTATCGAAGATTCGCGGAGAATCCGAAAGAGCGTTGCGTGCGTAGTCCCGCTTTCAATCATGCACACACCCGAATCGTACCGCGATGATGCTCGTGCCGGTGGTGGATGCGAGTGTGGATGGGATGGCTCAGCCGACGGAGCGTCCGAAAGAGCCGTCACGCTTTCGTCACGTAACCAGGGGATTTCCCGGCGATTCTGAGTGAAATAACGCGTAAATCCCGCCACTTCCGCCTAAAGGCGCGCAGCGTCTCACTGTAAGCTATTGAATCTACAAGCGACTCGTTGCTGCCAAAACGCGGTCGTGCAAGCGGACCAAGTTGTGGCGAGCGGCGCGCTCTGGTTGTCGCTTTTTTGGTCTCGAGCATGAGGCCCATTCACATTAACCTTAAAGAAGTCTTACTTTTGGAGCCGGCTTAGCTTTACTTGCGGGGCAGGAGGGGCAGCGACTAACCTTTTGTAAATGTTTGGGGCGTGGTGGCATGGTGCGATCCGCGCGGGGCGCGTCATTGCGGGCGCGGCCCTGCTGACGGCGTGCGCCTCCCTGATCCAAAACGATCCGGTCAATCAGCGCCTCTCCGCCAATCCTCGCGAGGTCGAGGCCGAACTCGCACCCGGCGTCGAGACCAATTACGACGACATGGTCGTCGCGCTGTCGTTTTCCGGCGGCGGCATGCGCGCCGCCGCTTTTTCTTATGGCGTGCTGGAAGGATTCGATCAGACGCGGGTGCCGGCGCGGGCCGGCGCCGCATCGCTGCTCGACCGGCTTGATTTTCTCTCCGGCGTATCCGGCGGATCGATCCTTGCGGCTTACTATGGGCTGAAGGGGCGCGCGGCCATGGCGGACTTCCGCCAACGTTTTCTTGATGTGAATGCCGAGGAGTCGCTGCAAACCAATCTCAGTCTCGGCAATATCGCCCGCGGGCTTAATGGCGGCGTGAACGACGCGACCAGATTTCCGGTTTGGCTCGACGCCCATCTCTACAATCAGGCGACGTTTAAGGATCTGTTGCGCCGCTCGCGGCCGCGCGTCTGGATCAACGCCGCCGACATCTTTAACCGGACCACCTTCATTTTTGCTCCGGTGACGTTCAGCGCCTTGTGCAGCGATCTTGCGAGTTATCCGATTTCACTTGCGGTTGCCGGCTCCGCCGCCGTTCCGGTCGTATTCGCGCCGATCGTCGTGCAGAACTTCCACGGCACCTGTTCGACGCCGCTGCCGGCTTGGGTTGCCCGCGTGCACAACGATCCGAATGCCGCGCCGCTAATCAAATCCTATGCCGACGCGTTGGAGCGCTATCGCTCCGGCGCGATCAATTACGTCAAGCTGCTTGATGGCGGTCTCGTCGACAATTTCGGTTTGGCCGGCTTCACCGTGGCGCGGCTTGCGGCCAATACGCCGTTTGGTCCGCTGGTGCCGTCACAGGCCGTGAAGTTGCGCAGGCTTTTGTTCCTGGTGGTCGATTCCGGTCGCGACCCGTCGGGCGAGTGGGCGCAGACGGTTCCGGGTCCATCCGGAATCGACCTCATCATGGCGACCTCCGACACCGCCACGGAATCCGGCGCGATCGGCAGCTATTCGGCGTTCGATGCCACCATGTCCGACTGGCGCAAGACGCTGGTGAGCTGGCGCTGCGGGCTGTCGGAGGCCGACCGGCACCGTTTTGGCGCTCCGCCCGGCTGGAATTGCCGCGATCTGGAGTTTTTCATCAGCAGGATATCGTTTGACCAACTCGGTCCCAACCGCGCCGCCGCGCTCAACCGGGTCGAGACGCGGTTTCAGCTGCCGCCCGATCAGATTGACATGCTGGTCACCGCCGGCCGCGACGCGCTTAACACCAATCCGAAATTCCGCGCCTTCGTCACCTCTTTGGGCCGCACGCCGCCGCCCGTGCCGCCGGCCGCGCCGGTCGCGACGTCGGGCGATGGTACCCAGCACGCTTTGGCGGAGTGATCCGGCCCCTGGCAGCGTCTGCCGCTTGATTCAGGTCTCGCTTCGGCGTTGAATTTTCCCGCACCCGTCGCGATCGTATCGTCGGCGGAATGCGGGAGGAATAGTCCATGGACGACATTCAACGGCGCGCCTTCATGAAGGGCGCGGCAATCGGCACGCTCGCGTTTACGGTTGGCGGTGCCGAAGTCATGCTCACGTCCCGCCAAGCCCGCGCACAGGGCGTCGCGCTGCGCACCCTGACGGCCGATCAGGCCGCCATTCTCGACGCAATGGGAGAAACGCTGGTGCCCGGCGCGAAAGACGCCGGCATCGTTCATTTCGTCGATCAGCAAATCTCGATCGCGCCGCAAGAGGCGCTGCTCGAAGCGCGGATCATGAACGTGAAACCGCCCTTTGCGAATTTCTATCGCGCCGCGCTCGGTGCGATCGATGGCGCGAGTTCAGCACGCTATGGCGGCCGCAATTTTGCGCAGCTCGCCGGCAACGAGCAGCACGAGTTCGTCGATCTGATGCGGCAAAACAAGCTTGATGGCTGGAAAGGCCCCGCCGCCGGCTTTGTGTATTTCCTGCTGCGTAGCGACGCAGTGGACGTGGTTTACGGCACCATGGATGGTTATGCGCATCTCGGCGTGCCCTATCAGCCGCACATCGCGCCGACGAGGAGCTGGTGAGATGGCAAACGGTAACACGGCAAACAACGACAAAGTCGATGTCGTCATCGTCGGCGCCGGCGCCTCGGGCTCGGTATTTGCCTCAGTCCTGGCCAAAGCCGGCAAGAAGGTCGTGCTCCTAGAAGCGGGGCCCGATTGGCAACTCGGTGATTTGATCAGTTCGGACATTTGGGGACGTCGTATCAAGCCGGCCGGGCCGCCATTCTTGCTCGAAGGCAAAAATCCTTATGGCTACGTGTATCAGGCCGGTTGGGGCACGGGCGGCGCGGCGCTGCATTATTTCGCCAATTTCCCCCGGCTCTTGCCCAACGACTTCAAGGTCAAAAGCACTTACGGCAAAGGCCTGGATTGGCCGATCGACTACGCCGACATCGCGCCCTATTGGGACAAGGTCGCCGACGATGTCGGCGTCTCCGGCGACGCCAAGGCGGAAGAAATCTGGCGTCCGGCCGGAAAGCCATATCCCATGCCGCCGATGCGGACGTTCCCGGGTGGCGACGCGTGGAAGGAAGGCTTTGACACGCTTGGCATGCGGCTTACTCCCGCAGCCGTCGGCATCAACTCGACGGATTTTAAGGGTCGACCGGCCTGCATCTATGACGGCTGGTGCCATGTCGGCTGTCCGATCGGCGCGCTGTCTAATCCGCTGGTCACCTATCTGGCCGAAGCCAGACAAGCGGGCGCCGAGGTTCGGCCTTATGCGACAGCGACCCGCGTTCTTACGAGCGCTGACGGAGCGAAGGCAACCGCCGTTGAATATTACGATGCTAACAAACAAAAGCAGGTTCAGGAGGCGAGCGTCGTGGTTCTGGCCGCGTGGTCGGCGCAGAACCCGCGCATCATGCTTGGCTCGGCGACTGACAAGCACCCGAACGGACTTGCCAATTCAAGCGGGCTTGTCGGCAAATATCTGACGGCGCATTTCGCGTCGGGCACCTCGGCATTGTTCGACGAGGACTTGCAGCCATACATGGGCACCATTGCCGCGCAATACTTCTCCTACGATCTCTACGACAAGAATGCGCACAAGGATAAAGGCGCATTCGGCTCGACCTTCATGGTCGCGGGCGCGGCGGCGCGCTATAGCGCGTTGGGCGGCGTCGCCAATACCCGCCTTGATCTGTTCGGTGCCGAGCTCGCGGCGTTCATGAAACGCGCGGCGCGCGGCTATACGCGGCTAAACGCGTTCGCTGAAGAGGTGCCGGCGATCGACAATCGTATCGAGCTTGCCAACGACAAGGACGAGTTCGGTATGCCGCTTGGCAAGATCACGCACAGTTTCAACGACGAGGCTGTGGCGCTGTTCAATGCCAATTTCGACAAAGGCGTCGAAATCGCCAAGGCAACCGGCGCCAAGGAGGTGTGGCCGAATAAAGGACCGATGCCAACCATCCACCTTATGGGTGGCACCATCATGGGCAAAACCGCCGGCGACTCGGTCACCGATAGTTTTGGCCAGACGCACGAGATCGGCAATCTGTGGATCGCCGGGCCGGGGATTTTCCCGACCAGCGGCGCGCCGAATCCGACTTATACAATTCTCGCGCTGTCGCTGCGCGGCGCGGAACAGCTAGCGAAGAATTGGGGCAGCGTGGCGGGCTAGCGATCTCTGCCATTGTGAGCGATGCAATCCGGCTTTGAATTGCGGATTGCATCTGTCTACGCGGTGAATTGCAGCTTTATTCCGCCGCCGCTTTCGAGTGCCCGAGCCGCAGATTGAGCGTCGAGAGCAAGCTTTCGGCGGCTTCGGCAATCACCGTTCCGGGCGGGAAGATCGCTTCAGCGCCGGCTGCTTTTAACGTCGCGTAATCTTGCGGCGGCACCACCCCGCCGACGACAATCATGATGTCGCCGCGGCCGAGCTTCTCCAGCTCGGCCTTGAGTTCCGGCACGAGCGTGAGATGCGCGGCCGCAAGCGAGGAAACGCCAATGATATGGACGTCGTTCTCAGCCGCTTGGCGCGCCGCCTCGACCGGCGTTGCAAATAACGCGCCGATATCGACGTCGAAACCAAGATCGGCAAAGGCCGTGGCGATGACTTTTTGCCCGCGATCGTGACCGTCCTGGCCGATCTTGGCAACCAGGATGCGCGGACGGCGGCCTTCATTGTCTTCGAACTCGGCGACGAGCTTCTGAACACGTTCGACGGCATCCGCCATTCTTCCGTCAGCCATGCCGACCTCCCGTCCATAGATGCCGGAAATCGCTCTGATCTCGGCCTGGTGGCGCCCGAACGCTTTTTCCAGCGCCAGTGAGATCTCGCCCACGGTCGCCTTGGCGCGCGCCGCGTCGATCGCAAGCGCCAACAGATTGCCGTTGCCGCCCGCGGCGCTGCGAGTCAGCGCCTCGAGCGCCTGCTTGAGCGCCTCGGTGTCGCGCTCGCGCTTGAGCCGCTTGAGCTTATCAATCTGCAATTGGCGCACCGCGGCATTGTCCACTTTGAGAACGTCGATCGGCTTTTCGTCGTGCGGCCGCAATTTATTGACCCCAATCACCGCTTGGGCGCCGGAATCGATGCGCGCTTGCGTTCGTGCCGCCGCCTCCTCGATGCGCAGCTTTGGCAAGCCGGATTCGATGGCGCGTGCCATGCCGCCGAGTTCCTCGACTTCACGAATGTGCCCCCAGGTCCGCGCCGCCAGATCGCCGGTCAACCGTTCGACAAAGAACGAACCGCCCCACGAATCGATCACGCGCGTGGTGCCGCTTTCCTTCTGCAGCACGATCTGCGTGTTGCGCGCGATGCGCGCGGAAAAGTCCGTCGGCAGCGCTAGCGCCTCGTCGAGCGCATTGGTGTGCAGCGACTGCGTGCCGCCCTGCGTCGCCGCCATCGCCTCGATGCAGGTGCGCGCGACATTGTTAAAGACATCTTGCGCCGCGAGCGACCAGCCCGAGGTCTGGCAATGAGTGCGCAGCGACAGCGAACGCTCGTCTTGCGGCTCGAACTCTTTCATCAGCTTCGCCCACAACACCCGTGCCGCGCGCAGCTTCGCCACTTCCATGAAAAAATTCATCCCAATGCCGAAGAAAAACGACAGCCGCGGCGCAAAGCGATCGACCGGCAGATTGGCGGCGAGCCCGGCGCGCACATATTCGACGCCGTCGGCGAGCGTGTAAGCGAGTTCGAGATCAGCGGTCGCGCCGGCTTCCTGCATGTGATAGCCGGAAATCGAAATCGAATTGAATTTCGGCATGTGCGCCGAAGTGTAGGAGAAGATATCGGAGATGATGCGCAGCGACGGTTGCGGCGGATAAATGTAGGTGTTGCGCACCATGAATTCTTTGAGGATGTCGTTCTGAATCGTGCCGGCGAGCCTTTGCGGCGGCACGCCTTGCTCTTCGGCGGCGACGATATAGAGCGCAAGCACCGGCAGCACCGCGCCATTCATCGTCATCGACACCGACATCTGGTCGAGCGGAATGCCGGCAAACAGCGTGCGCATGTCGTAGATCGAATCGATCGCGACGCCGGCCATGCCGACATCGCCTGTCACGCGCGGGTGATCGGAATCGTAACCGCGGTGGGTGGCAAGATCGAAGGCGACCGAGAGGCCCTTTTGGCCCGCGGCGAGGTTGCGGCGATAGAACGCGTTGGAATCCTCCGCCGTGGAGAAGCCGGCATACTGCCGGATGGTCCAGGGCTGGTTGACATACATGGTGGGGTAGGGACCGCGCAGATAGGGTGCGATGCCGGGCCAGGTCTCGAGGAAGTCGATGCCTTCGAGGTCGCCTTCCGCGTAGCTCGATTTGACCGGGATTCCTTCGGGCGTGAGCCACGGTTCCGCCTTGCAGGCGACTTGCGCGCCGGCGGCTTTTTCAAAGGCGATATCCGCAAAGTTCGGTATGCGGCTCATTCTTTTTTCTCGAACTGCCAGTTGCGCTCGATCAGCCTCTGGAGATTCCTCTTGTAGACGGGATCATCGCGATGGTCCCTTGAGAGGCTTTCTGCCGAAACGCCTATGAGTCGGATCAATATCCACGCTGGTCCATAGATCAACGACCCAAGGAAGGCGCCCATCGGATTAACCGCCTTCATGAC
>JBAQBC010000231.1:0-28796 GCA_049286035.1 Xanthobacteraceae bacterium | reverse complement strand
CCCCTCTTGTTGATGGCGCTCGTGATCGCCGCAGGCGTTCTGTTCTACGCGCTGACCGGCCATGCCCTAGCCGCCGTCTGACCGACCGATCGCGCGCAACTCCATTTCCCATCTGCCGCAAGCCGCTGATTGAAACGCGTTTTTGGTGGCGGGAACAACACTGTTCCAACGCTGACCACAAAGGCTTGTGGGAGCGAACCGATCGCCGCGCAGATCGTTGCCACTAAAGTGAAAACGGAGCCGGAACCATGAAGAAACTTCTCTTTGGCGCTGGCCTTCTGATCGCCGCGACGTCGGCGGCTGCGGCGCAGGGCTACCATTACGCCACGCCTTATGGCTACGGAGCTTATGGGCCGGGCTATTTCCCGCCGGGACTCTATAACTATGTCGGCGAGCCCAGTGCGGCGCCGCCGATCGCCTATGGTTACGACCCTTATGGTACTGACCGCAATTGGCTGTACTACCGGTCCAGCGGGCCGGGGCGAGGCAACAACGAAGAGTCGCAACGATGAACGCCGCGAGGTTCGTCCTGGCTTTGACTCTGTTCGCGGGCGTGGCGGCGACGAGCTTTCTGGCGCCGACGCCGAGTTTTGCACAAAGCCAGCCGAATTACGGACCCAATTCGCCTGGCGGCGGCGACACCTATGGCGAACCCTATAGCGGCACTGCCGCGGCACGACGGAAATCAGGTGGCTGGTAGGCCGCCGTTCGCGATAGATTGACCGACCAAAATATCGAACTAACCCCCCGGTCCTCTCGGACTGGGGGTTTTCTCGCCGTCCTTCAGCGCGCAATATTCTCCTGATCGGGTCGAGCAATCTCAACCATGACAACGGGGGCACCGGCGCGGCGGTTGACCGTCGCAGTGATCGGGCTTGGCGGCGTCGGCGGTGGCGCCGCCGGCAGTCTCGCCGCCGCCGGGCGGCACGATATCTTGGCCTGCACGCGCCAGCCGATCACGCGGTTTACGCTGGAGCGGGCGGAAGGGACGGTCGAGGCGCCGCTTCGCGTGTTGACCGATCCGGCGTCAGCCAAACCAGTCGATTGGGTGCTCGTCTGCACCAAGACGCATCAGACCGCGGCCGCCGCTCCATGGCTGGCGCGGCTGTGCACGCCGGCCACGCGCGTTGCGGTCTTGCAGAACGGCATCGATCACGTCGCCCGCGTGGCGCCACTCGCACGCGGCGGCACCATCGTGCCGGTGCTGGTCTATTATAACGGCGAGCGTTTGGCGCCGGAGCGCGTACGGATTCGCCACGCCGGCTCCTACGACGCGGTGGTCGCCGATGACGAGCCCGGCCTCGCTTTCGTCGATTTGTTCGAGGACACGTCGCTTCGCATCATTCGCAGCGGCGATTTCGCGACGCTGGCCTGGCGCAAGCTTCTGATCAATGCGGTTGCCAATCCGATCACTGCCCTGACATTGCAGCGGCAGGTGGTGCTGCGTCGTCCCGACGTTCAGGAATTGTGCCGGGGCGTTCTCGACGAAGCGGTTGCGGCGGCCCGTGCCGAGGGTATTAAGCTCGCGGAAGACGAAACCGCCCGCACGATCGCCACACTGCATAATTTTTCCGGCGAGCTTGGCACCTCGATGTATTTCGATCGCCTCGCCGGGCGCCGGCTCGAGGTCGAGGCGCTCACCGGCGCGATCGTTGCGGCCGGCGACCGCCACGGCATGGCAATGCCGCTCAATCGCGCGCTGCTCACCCTGTTGCGGGCGATCAACGATGCAATAGGCGCCTAAGGTTCCGTTGCTGGCGGCGCTCGCTTTGCATCAAACCTGCTTTGCATCAAGCCTTGGCAGGCGTCATTATCAGTCTATGGGACGGGACGATTCGAGGGATCGATCGAGAGATTGGCGGGACACGCCGAAGACGCGGCGCGAGCCCGATGCGCGCGCCGCCGCCGAGAAAGCCTTCAAAGCGGTGACGACCAAGCCGGTCGAAAGTCCGGCGACGACGGCGCCGGCAGCCTTACCGGGC
Organism: Xanthobacteraceae bacterium; assembly: GCA_049286035.1. Taxonomy (GTDB): domain Bacteria; phylum Pseudomonadota; class Alphaproteobacteria; order Rhizobiales; family Xanthobacteraceae; genus BOG-931. Next base: position 26,814 of record JBAQBC010000231.1, on the reverse strand, counting down.
GGGAAAGAAACAGTGACGCTGCGGATCGACCGCGACGTGCTCGACTTTTTCCAGCAAGACGGCCCCGGTTGGCAGGACCGCATCAATGCGGCGCTGCGCAAGGCGGCGGGGAAGTAAAAATCCGCCGTCGTCCTGAGGTGCGACCCCGACTTGTCGGGGGAGCCTCGAAGGACCGGCGGCTCGCATCCTTCGAGGCCCGCCTACGGCGGGCACCTCGGGATTACGTTCTCACAAGGATGATCCGTGCCTACCGCGCGGCCGCGGCCGCGGCGACAGCGGCGTGCGGGTTTTCCATATGCGCGATGTTGTTCTTGACCGCCTTCTGCACTTTCTCGAAGGCGCGCACCTCGATCTGGCGCACGCGCTCGCGCGATACGCCGAACTCGTCGGCGAGTTCTTCGAGCGTGATCGGCTCGTCGGCGAGCCGCCGCGCCTCAAAAATCCGGCGCTCGCGGTCATTGAGCACGGTAAGCGCCTCGCCAAGCGCCTTGTGCCGGTTCTCTGACTGCTCGCTTTCGGCCAGCCGGCTTTCTTGGCTGACGCTGTCGTCGACCAGCCAATCCATCCATTCGCCGGAATCGCCGTCTTCGCGGATCGGGGCGTTGAGCGAAGCATCGCCGCCGAGCCGGCGGTTCATGTCGATGACATCCTGCTCGGTCACGCCAAGCCGCTTGGCGATGAGCTTGACTTGATCCGGGCGCATGTCGCCTTCGTCCAGCGCCGAAATCCGGCTCTTGGCCTTGCGCAGGTTGAAGAACAGCTTCTTCTGGTTGGCGGTGGTGCCCATTTTCACGAGCGACCATGAGCGCAGGATGTATTCCTGGATCGCGGCCTTGATCCACCACATCGCATAGGTGGCGAGCCGAAATCCCTTGTCGGGCTCGAAGCGCTTGACCGCCTGCATCAGCCCGACATTGCCTTCGGTGATGACTTCGGAGATCGGCAGGCCATAGCCGCGATAGCCCATGGCAATCTTGGCCACGAGCCGCAAATGGCTGGTGACGAGCTTATGCGCCGCGTCGCGGTCGCCGTGCTCGCGCCAGCGCTTGGCCAGCATAAATTCTTCCTGCGGTTCCAACATCGGAAACCGCCGGATCTCTTCCAGGTACCGGGTGAGGCCGGTTTCGCCCGATAAAATGGGCAGTGCAGCAGTTTGGGCCATGACAGCGCCCTCCATATTCTAGCCCCCGCGAAGCGGCGGGCGGGCGGAGCCGTCGCTCTTCGAGCCGACGGCTCCGGTTCCATCATTTCGCACCCGCAACATACACGGTCGAATCAGGCGAGCGGAAGGGAAACGGCATCACTTCGCCGCGATGCCAGCTTGATTTTCGCTCAAATGGCGCTGAAAACTCGCGGAATACTTACCGCCAGACTACTCACCGCCAGTGCCGGCCCGACTCCCGACCAGCGCATCATGCAAACGGGCGAGGTCGGGCGGCAGTTCCGACCGGAACTCAAGGATTTCGCTGGTTAACGGATGCTTAATACGCAGGATATGGGCATGCAGTGCTTGCCTGCCAAGGTCAGCGAGCGCTGCTTGTGCCGGCTGCGGCAAAAGCGCCGCTTTGGTGCGAAATCGGCCCCCGTATACCGGATCCCCTAACAGGGAGTGCCCGATCGAGGCCAAATGGACCCGAATCTGGTGGGTCCGGCCGGTTTCTAGTCGGCAGGCCAAAAGACTCGCCACTGCCTGTGGTCCAATCGCGCGTTTTTGCTTCGCCGTGGATCGTGCCATGGATCGTGCCATGGATCGCGCCGGCTTGGCAGCGGGGTAGCGCTCCAGCACTCGCCAATGAGTTACCGCTGCGCGGCCGCCCTCGCGCACCGCCATGCGGTCCCGCGCCCGCGGATCGCGGTCGATGGGACGGTCGATCCTGCCGTGCGGGCGGTCGGGCGCACCCCAGACGAAGGCGAGATAGCCGCGCTCGAACGGCGCACCGCTGCGGCCGTGATCGGCAAATTGCGCCGCCAGCGCCGCATGCGCACGATCGTTTTTCGCGACAACCATCAGGCCGGTCGTGTCCTTATCGAGCCGGTGGACGATCCCGGGCCGGCGCTCGCCGCCAATCCCGGAAAGGCTGTCGCCGCAATGGGCGATCAAGGCGTTCACCAGCGTTCCGGTCCAGTTACCGGCAGCCGGATGAACAACCAGGCCGGCCGGCTTGTCGATCACGATCATGTCGTCGTCTTCGTAAACGACCTTAAGCGGAATGGGCTCGCCCTCCGGGCGCGCCGGACGCGGCGGCGGCACGTCAACCTTGATTGCAGCGCCGGAATTGACGCGGTGACTGGGATCGCGGATCGTATGGCCGTCGACCTCGACCGTGCCCGCCTCGATCAGGGTTTTAAGACGCGAGCGGGACAGCTCGGCGAGGTGACGGGCCAGCACGCGATCGAGTCTTTGGCCGGCCTCATCGGGGGCGACCAGAACGGATGCCGTCGTGGGCGAAGGCGATGCCGAGGGGGGTGTCATGAATGTTTCCGGCGCGCGGCGACGCGCCAATCTATCAATCGCGGGCGAGCCCGCCGAGTCCGCGGCGGCGCAAGTGGTGGCCCGCGCGCGCATCATCATGCTGATCTCGGCGCTGACCACGGCGCTCGCGATCGGCGCGGTGGCCGCTGTGATCGGCTATCGGATGTTTGGCGGCGCCGGCCCCGTCGTCGCCACCGACGATCTTGTTTCGCTGCCCAAAGGCGCGCGCTTGATCTCGACCTCGGCCTCGGCGGGGCGTCTTGCGGTGCTGATCGAAATCGACGGTGGCAATGAATTGCGCACCTTCGACATCAAGACGCTCAAGCAGACCGGCCGGCTGCGCTTTACCCGCGAGCCTTAAAAGAACGAGTTTGCACGAATCTGCCGCTCGTCCCCGCGAAAGCGGGGACCCAGCACGCCTCGCTGCGGCTGGATTCCCGCTTGCGCGGGAATGAGCGGGAGTTCAGCCGGCGCATTCGCGCGCAGCACGATCGCGCAGCTTGCGCCGCCGCGCCATCGCGGCTATTCCGAATTGGTCGCTCCCTTCGTCTAGCGGCCCAGGACGTCGCCCTCTCACGGCGAAAACAGGGGTTCGAGTCCCCTAGGGAGCGCCAAGCGCTTGATTTCGATCGCCCAAGCAGCGACGGTCCGGCATGACCTGACACATGACCTGGTCGATCATCGCGCGCGATAAGAATACCGGGCAATTCGGAATTGCGGTTGCCACGCGCTTCTTTGCCGTTGGCGCACTGGCGCCGCACCTCAAGTCGCGCGTCGGCGCGATCGCGACCCAAGCACTGGTCAATGTTTTTTACGGCACCGACGGCTTGCGCCTTCTGGAACAGGGCGCTGGCGCGAAAGACGTTGTCACCGCGGTCGTCGCCGCGGATGCGGGCCGCGACCACCGCCAAGTCCATCTGATCGACGCCCAAGGCAGCATCGCCGCCCATACCGGAAAGAGCTGCGTCGATTGGTGCGGCCAGTTGGCCGGCGACAATTTCTCGGTTGCCGGCAACATGCTCGCGGGCGCGCGCGTCGTCGAGGATACGGCGGCCGCCTATACAAAGAATGCCGCACTGTCCTTTCCGCGCCGCCTGATCGCTGCGATGCGCGCCGGCGAGACGGCGGGCGGCGATAAACGCGGCAAGCAATCCGCTGCGCTCGTCATTTGCGGCGAGGAAGAATGGCCGGATCTCGACCTGCGTGTCGACGATCATTCCGATCCGCTTGCCGAGCTTGAGCGGCTCGAAAGCGTAAGCCGGGAACGCTTCGTGCATTTCATGCGCATGCTGCCGAACCGAAGCGATCGGGTTGGCATCACCGATCGTGGTGCCATTGAGAGCAAACTCGCACAAGCCCACGAGCGCACTTCGTGAGCGCCTCCAATCCGCTGATCTCCGATCCGCTTTTGCAAATCGAAAATCTCAAGGTCATTTTTCATGGCGATCGCGGCAGCGCCACTCATGCGGTCGACGGCCTCGATCTGACAATTGGGCGCGGCCAGACTTTGGGTCTTGTCGGTGAGTCAGGCTGCGGCAAGACCGTCACCGCGCTATCGGTGATGGGATTACTGCCGAAAGCTTCGGCAGAGGTGTCTGGCCGAATTCGGTTCGACGGCGCCGAATTACTCTCTCTGTCGGATCGCGCGATGCGCAATCTGCGCGGCGATCGCCTGGCCATGATCTTCCAGGAGCCGATGACGTCCCTCAATCCGTCCTATTCGATCGGCAAACAGATTGCCGAGAGCCTGATCCACCACCGTGGCCTGTCGCGAGGCCAAGCGCGAGCACGAACCATCGAGTTGCTGCGGCTCGTCAAAATTCCATCCCCCGAGCAGCGCGTCGACGATTATCCGCATCGGCTTTCCGGCGGCATGCGGCAGCGGGCCATGATCGCTCTCGCGCTCGCCTGCGATCCCGAGCTCCTTATTGCCGACGAACCGACGACCGCGCTCGACGTCACTATTCAGGCGCAGATCCTCGCGCTGATGCGCGATCTAAAAGCTTCGACCGGCGTCGCGATCATTCTGATAACCCACGATCTCGGGGTGGTTGCCGAAATTTGCGACCATGTCGCCGTCATGTATGCGGGCGAAATCGTTGAATACGCACCTGTCGGTGTGTTGTTTGCGGCCCCGCAGCATCCTTACACAATCGGGCTTCTCGGCTCCATTCCCCGCCTCGATGCAAAAGCCGAGGAGCTCGCCGCAATCGAGGGCATGGTGCCGAGCATGGCCGAGCTCCCGACCGGGTGCCGTTTTGCGCCGCGCTGTCCGTTCGTGCGGGAGCGCTGCAGGCAAGCTTCGCCGCCGCTTGCCTCCGTCGGTCCCGGCCATCGATCGCGCTGCATCCGCGCACCGCTTGAGCAGGTCGTGGCATGAACGCTCCGCTCCTCGAAGTCGAGAATATCGGCCGCCAATTCGTCGCGCGGCGCTCGGCTTTCGGCCGTCCGACCGCCATGGTGACGGCCGTCGAGGCGGTGAGTTTTTCGCTTCAAGCCGGCACCACGCTGGCGCTGGTCGGCGAATCTGGATGCGGCAAAACCACACTCGGACGGCTGGTGCTTCGCCTCATCGACCCGACAGCGGGCCGCATTCGTTTTGACGGTCGCGATGTGACCGACCTGAAAGAGCGGCGGCTCAAGCCGCTCCGCCGCAACGCGCAGCTCATTTTCCAGGATCCCTATGCTTCGCTCAATCCACGCATGACCATCGGCCAGATTCTTGCCGAGCCGCTGGCCTTGCACGCGGTGGTGCCGCCTTCGCGGCGCGCCGAGCGCGTCGGCGAACTGTTGCACCTGGTCGGGCTCGAACCGCGCGCGGCCCGCCGCTATCCGCATGAATTCTCCGGCGGCCAGCGCCAGCGTATCGCCATTGCGCGGGCACTTGCGGTCGAGCCGAAACTTATCGTTTGCGATGAGCCAGTGTCCGCGCTTGACGTCTCGATCCGAGCCCAGGTGCTTAATCTGTTACGCGATTTGCAGCGCCGGCTTGGCCTTGCCTACATTTTCATTTCCCACGATCTCGCCGTGGTGAAACATGTCGCCGATCGCATTGCGGTGATGCATCTCGGCCGCATTGTCGAGATCGGGCCAAGCGAGGCGTTGTTTGCGAATCCGCGGCATCCCTATACCCGCGCGCTTCTTTCCGCCATTCCACTGCCCGCGCCGGGCCTCAAGCGCGAACGCATTATTCTTCACGGCGAGATGCCGAGCGCTTTGCATCCGCCCGCGGGCTGCGCGTTCCATACCCGATGCCCGCACGCAATCGCGCATTGCCGAACGGTGCGGCCGGAGCTCGTGGGCAATGTGCACGCGGCCGCCTGTCACCGCTCAGACGAATTGCCGCCCGCCAATCTCGGGGTGAATCAATGGAACCGGTCGCAGAGTTTGGAGCGGCTCGTCAACGCGTTCCGGCGGACCGGATAGGCAGGGCGGTGGCGGTGTTGGTACACTCGAAATAGCCGCTTGTGTGGGCGAGAACGCGGGGGGAAATCCGATGAAAGCCGTTCGATTGGCGACTGCGGCGATGCTTTTGATTGCATCCGCCGGCCTTGCTTGTGCGCAGACGACACTGCGCATCGGGCTTGCGGAGGATCCCGATATTCTCGACCCGACGCTCGCGCGCACCTATGTCGGCCGCATCGTTTTTGCGTCGTTCTGCGACAAGCTGTTCGACATCGACGAAAAGCTAAATGTCGTTCCCCAGCTTGCGCTTGGCTATGAGACTGCGCCGGACGGGCTGTCGGTGACGATCAAGCTGCGCCCGAACGTGAAATTTCACGACGGCGAACCATTCAACGCCGAAGCGGCGAAATATTCGCTCGACCGGCACATGACCATGGCCGGCTCGTTCCGCAAGCCGGAGCTTGCGGTCGTGGATCATGTTGAAGTTGTCGATCCGCTGACGATTAAATTGGTTCTCAAGACGCCGTTCGCTCCGCTGATTGCGCAGCTCACCGATCGCTCGGGCATGATGGTATCACCGAAAGCGGCGATGGCGGCCGGTGATAAATTCGGACTGCATCCGGTCTGCGCCGGGCCGTACAGATTTATCGAACGCGTGCCGCAGGATCGCATCGTCGGCGAAAGATTCGCCGACTACTGGAACAAGGACAACGTCCATATCGACCGGGTCGTCTATCTGCCGATCAGCGACGAGACCGTGCGGCTGGCCAATCTCAAGAGCGGCGGTCTCGATCTGATTGAGCGGGCGCCAGCGAACGATATCAAGGATATCCGCGCGGACCCGAAACTTAAGCTCGCGACCGCGCTTGGGCTTGGTTACATGGGCATCGACATCAATATCGGCAAAGGCGAGCGAGCGAATAATCCGCTCGGCAAGTCGGCCGCGGTGCGCCAGGCGCTCGACGCCGCGATCGACCGCGAGGCGCTTGATCAAGTCGTCTTCAACGGCGAATTTGTTCCGGGCGATCAATGGGTGAACCCAGAGAATTTTTATTACCAGCAGAATTTTCCCGTCCCCAAGCGCGATCTGGCCAAAGCCAAGGCGCTGCTTAAACAGGCGGGGGTGACGATCCCCTTCGATGTCGATTTCATGGTGCCGAAAGGCGCCGAGCCGCAGTCGGTCGCGGAAGTCATTCAAGCGATGGCGGCCGAGATTGGCATCAAAATGAAAATCCGCGTGACCGAATTCGCGACCTCGCTCAAGCAGGCGGAGGCCGGCGAATATGAAGCTTATCTATTGGACTGGAGCGGCCGCAGCGATCCCGACGGCAATCTGTACAGCTTCTACAAATGCAAAGCGCCGTTGAACTACACAGGGTTGTGCGATGCGGATGTCGATAAGCTGCTCGACGAATCGCGCGTTCCGTCCGATCGGGCGCAGCGCAAGGCGATCTATGAAAAGCTGACCCGGCTCCTTATCGTCGACGACGAGTCGATCATTTACCTTTATCACCGGCGCATGCTGATCGCCCACACGGCGCGGCTTGAGGGCTATCGCCAGCTGCCCGACGGTATGGTGCGCGTCGTCGGCTTGACGCTGAAATAAGCATCGCGTCGATGTTGACCTTTGTTGGCAGGAGAGTGTTGCAGCTGATCCCGACCTTGTTCTTCGTGTCGGTGATCATTTTTTCGTTGCAACATCTTTTGCCGGGTGACCCCGCGCTGGTCATGGCCGGCGAAGAGCGCGATCCCGCGGCGATCGAGCAAATACGCCAGCACTATCATCTCGATCGCCCGCTGCCGGTTCAGTACGTCTATTGGGTGAGGGCTGCGCTGTCCGGCGATCTCGGCGAATCGATGCGGCTCAAGGAGCCGGTGCTTTCGCTGATCATCACCAAACTGCCGGTCACCATCACGCTCGCCTCCATGGCCATGGTCATCGCGCTCGTCATCGGTGTCGGCGCCGGAATCGTCTCGGCGGTCAAGAAGGACAGCGTCTGGGATTATGCGGCAAACGTTTTCGCGTTGTGGGGTATTTCCACGCCGAATTTCTGGCTCGGCATCATGCTGATCTTTCTGTTCTCGGTGAAGCTCGGCTGGCTGCCGGCGTCCGGTTACGTGCCGCTCACGGAGGACTGGCGGGCAAGCCTCGCCACCATGATCATGCCGGCTTTTGTGCTCGGCAATGCGATTGCCGCGGTTTTGATGCGGCATACGCGTAGCGCGATGCTGCACGTTCTCGAAAGCGACTACATCCGCACCGCGCGCGCCAAGGGGCTGCTCGAACATAGCGTCATTCTCAAACATGCCTTGCGCAATGCCTTGACACCGGTGATCACACTCGGCGCGCTCGAATTCGGCACCCTGCTGTCGGGGGCGGTGCTTACCGAGCAGATCTTTACCATTCCCGGATTTGGCAAGTTGATCGTCGACGCCGTGTTCAATCGCGACTACGCGGTGGTGCAAGGCGTCGTGCTGGTGACGGCTACGGCCTATATGACCCTCAATCTTCTTGCGGACATGGCCTACATCCTGGTCAATCCGCGGTTGCGCGGTTGAGCGATGGTCGAAACGGCGCTCACCGCGACTGCCGGCGCGACGTCAGCCGAAAACGTCGAGACGCCGGCGGCGCGCGCGATGCGGCGGTTCAAGCGCCGCAAGGCCGCGGTGTTTGCGCTTGCCGTGATCGCGATTTTTGTCGCTGCGGCGGTGCTGGCGCCTCTGATCTCTCCCTACAATCCGGACCTGCAGACCTGGACGGCGGTGCGCAAGGCGCCATCGGCCTTGCACTGGTTCGGCACCGACGATGTCGGGCGCGATGTGCTCGCGCGGGTGATTTACGGTGCGCGCGCCTCCCTGCTGGCGGGCGTTATCTCGGTCGCAATCGCGCTCCTCGTCGGGGTGCCGGTCGGGCTGATTTCCGGTTACCTCGGCGGCTTCATCGACGCGCTGTTCAGCCGGATCACCGACGCGCTATTGGCCTGTCCGTTTCTTATTCTTGCGATTGCGCTCGCCGCTTTCCTTGGACCAAGCCTTGGCAACGCGATGATCGCCATCGGCATTACCACGACGCCGATCTTCATCCGGCTGACACGCGGCCAGGTGATGGCGGTGAAGGTCGAGGATTATGTCGAGGCCGCGCGCGCGGTCGGCAATCCGCACTGGCGCATCGCGCTTGTTCACATCCTGCCGAACATCCTGCCGGCATTGCTGGTGCAGGCAACGCTGTCAATCGCCGCGGCTATCATTGCCGAAGCCGCATTGTCGTTTCTCGGTCTCGGGCAGCAACCGCCGGAGCCGTCATGGGGCAGCATGCTCAACGCCGCGCAACGGTTTCTCGTCAACGCGCCGTGGATGGCGATCTGGCCGGGGCTCGCCATCTTCCTAACCGTGCTTTCGTTCAATCTGGTCGGCGATGGTCTGCGCGACGCGCTCGATCCGCGATCGCGGTGATCGAGCCGAGAATTTTCTCAACCGCTCACTTCTCCACCGCACCGCCGGCGTCGGCCCAGTCCTTGAAGCCGCCAAGATTGTAGACGCGCTCGTAGCCCATCTCCTTGAGCGCCTTGCCGCTCAACGCCGCGCGGCCGCCGGAAGCGCAATAAACGATCACGTTTTTGTCCTTGCTGAGATTCTTGTCGTGCGAAGGCGAGTCGGGGTCGGCGCGAAATTCCAAAAAGCTGCGCGAGATGTTGACCGCGCCGGCGACCTTGCCGGTCTTTTCCACTTCCGGCGGCTCGCGCACGTCGACGACGAGCGTATTGCCTTGCGCGATCATTTCGCGCGCCTGCGCCGGGGTGATCCGCGGCACCGCCGCATTGGCGGCGTCCATCATCTGTTTCAAGGTTGTCGCCATTTGCGCCTCGTATACGCCTTAGCTTGGTTCAATGAACGGCCCAGTCGCTCGATTGACTGGATTTTCATCGGTCAGATGAAGATATACCCGGAAGGCTTCTTTTGTAGTGGCGCGACGGTCTGTGTAGCCCCTCATGAATCCCCACGCTCGCGAACACAAAAGGGTAGGGACCCGCGTCGATTCTACTCGATGACGGGCTTCAGCTCGTAAGCGCCGCGATAAATCATTTCACAGGCCACATAAAGAATGATTGCCAAACCGATATACGCGATCCAGCGATGCTTCCGAAGCAAGCGGGCTATCAAGCCCGCGGCAAGCCCCATCAAGGCAATGGACAGGAGCAGGCCAAAAACAAGGATGAACGGATGCTCGCGTGCCGCGCCCGCAATGGCCAACACGTTGTCAAGCGACATGGAGAAGTCTGCCGCCATGATCTGTAACGCGGCTTGACCGAAAGTCTTGCGATGCAACCCCGCGGCTACTGTGCTGTCGCGCCCGACGGAATAGTCCACCGGCATCTCGTCTGCTCGATGCAGATCCTGCGATGGCGCGCGAAGCTCGCGCCACATCTTCCAGCAGACCCAGAGAAGAACAATACCACCGGCAAGCAGAAGCCCGACTATCTCCAGCAACTGCGTTGCCACGCTGGCACATATGATGCGAAGGGCGGTCGCGGCAAGAATGCCGAATACGATTGCGCGTTTTCGCTGCTTGGCGGGCAGGCCGGCGGCGGCAAGGCCGATGACGAGGGCGTTGTCTCCGGCCAGCACCAAGTCGATCATGACGACCTGAATCAAGGTCGTGATGGCGGCGCCGGTGATGAGATCGGCCATGACGCATTATTGCGAACGGGATCGATGAGCCAGCCAATCTGGTCGATGACATTCGATCCAATCCAGAGTTCGGCGCCGGAGCGATCGCAACGGCGGCACGTCTTCGGCGAGCAGCGCCAAACCGATCGGAAGCATCCACAATCCGGCGATCGGCAAAAACCAAAGCACGCCGCCGACCGTGAGAAACAGTCCCGCCGGAATCCGAAGCCAACGGCTGGATGGCCGTCTCAGGAAACGAACGGTTGAGCGAACTCGTTGCGGCGAGCGTTCTATAAGTCGCTCGAGACGCCAGTCATCGGCGCTGATCGTTTCCGCCGGGATCTCTTTCGTACCGGGACGGGTTTTGAAAAACCCCTTCACTTGTCGATCTCCTGTTCCAGGATCAATCGACCCAATCCACCGGAGTCGGCGGCCTTCGACCCTGCGGGAGCCATATTGATGAGGCGTATAAGGCTAATCACTTGTGCTTCGTTAGGATCCAAGCGCCGATCCGCCGCCGCGACCCGTTCAGCAATTCGAACCACATCAAAGGTCAGCGATAAAGCCGCGACCGGTCGCAGCGCCTCGGCAATCAAGTCCGCGAAATCTCTGTCTTCGAGATCCCGTGCGCGAGCGTCGAAGAATTTAGCAATGCGCTCGCCCGAGATGGTCGGCGCAAGCTGCTGACGTTCGATGTAATTCACCGCCTCGTCGCGCTCGATCGTATCAAGGCGTCCGTCCGCAAGCGCCACGAAAGCGCTGACGGTGACAAGGGCCTTGACGATCAGTTCGTCGCAATCAAACGGGTTGCGCAACTCGCCCGAAATGTCAGGGCGGATGGTGTAGATAGCCATGTTGCTCTCCTCGCAGATACGCCGCGTGTGCGCGCCCAAGGAGCTCAGATCAGGCAGATCAGGGGAGGGGCAGATAGTTTTGGCCCTGACGTCAGCGGATCCATGCCACTTGGCGCGGAACAGTTGATCCGACATCGCGAGGTTGGCCGACGTTTCGGCGTCCTCGCCAGAGGGGCCCGGATTCAGTTATTCATCTGCAGGTAGGCGACCGGTATGGCGAAATCAAGGTTCGCGACTGAGAAGTGCCAAACCGCCGCAGTGCAGCTCCGCTCAACCGACATTTTGGAAAAGCTTTGGGCAATTTCGACCCGCGCCTATTCGATCATCAGCTCCATCAACAGCCAGCCGAGGCCGTGCCCCTTCAGATCGGAGCGCACGAGAATGGCGTATTCAGCGGTGCAATATTCGGAATCGGCATGGACGCGCACGACACCGAGCATGGAAGAAATAAATTCATTTGAAAATGTAGGCGTTTTCACTTTTGTGCGCAGTGCACAGTCGATAAAGTTTCGCTTAGTAGTCTCGCTTTGCTGTAACTTTGAACGCGTAGAGCATTTTGCGCCGGCGGCGCGTGATGGGCCACGCTCACGATTACGTAAAAGTGGCATTCGATCTCATCGACGACCTCGATCGTTTGACCGAGGTCGATAGGGTGATGAGTCGCGTTTCGGCGACCTTGGCCGATTTTGGATACACGTCGTTTCTAATAACGGGTTTGCCTGAGCCACCACAGTGGCTCGAGCCTTATATTTTGCTCAACGGTTGGCCCAAGGGCTGGACCGAGCACTACACCAGATCAAACTATTATGCAGACGATCCAGTGGCAGCGTGGTGTCGCCGAACAGTGAATCCCTTCGAATGGTCGCAAGCGCCCTTCGATGCGGCTCGCTCGCCGCGCGCCGCCGAGGTCATGGCCGTTGCTCGAGAATTTGGCCTCAATAAAGGATTCCTAGTGCCTATCGTTCGCAGCACGGGATTTCAGGCATGCGTCACGATGGCCGGCGAACAACCCGACTGCGAACCAAGGGCCAAGCGTGCGCTTCATCTCGTCGCCATGTACGCACATGCACGTTGTGCGGCGCTGATGGGTTGCGAGTCTGATGGTCAGCGTCGGCGCGTTCTAAGCGAACGAGAGCGCGATGTACTGGCATGGGCAGCAGAAGGCAAATCCAGTTGGGAAATTGCGACTATCCTCGGCGTCAGTGAGCGCACCGTGAACTGGCATGTTGAGCAGTCGAAGAAGAAATTGGACGCCGTGACGCGAATCCAGGCGGTGATAAAGGCGCTTCGGTCGGGCGAGATTTAAGCCGTCAACTGGCAGTTCTGACAGTCGTCTAATCCGGCAAAAGTGCTTTTGCTCCACGGTGAATAGCGTGGAGGCGAAGGCATGATCCATGTGATCACGGGCGCCAATCGGCATCTCTACGAGCTCGAATTATTGGCCCATTTTCGATTACGTCATGAGATTTATGTGGTGGAGCGGAACTGGACGAATTTGACCCGTCCTGACGGATTGGAGCGTGACCAATTCGATAATGAGGACGCCACCTATATCCTGGCGAGCGAGAAAGGCCAAATCATAGGCGGTTCGCGCCTGGTGCCCACAACTCGGCCGCATCTGCTCAGTGAAGTGTTTCCGTATCTTGCATCCGTTCGCGGTTTGCCGAGGGCGGTTGATATCTACGAGTGGACACGAATGTTTGTCGTCAAGAACCGGCGCGACGGTCGGACGATGGGTGGGCAGACTCGGGGGATGGTGATCTGCGGCGTGCTCGAACACTGCCTCGATAATGGTATCACCGGCCTGACAGCTCTCATTGAGATGTTTTGGTTACCGCTATTCAACTCGATGGGCTGGAATCTGACCCCGCTCGGACTTCCCGAACTGATAAACGGCGAGTGGTCGATCGCCGTGAAAATGGCAATTGACGAGAACACCCTCGCGTCAACACGCGCATTTCATGGCATCGTCGGACGTGTGTGCGTCGCTACGCAGTGGAGATTAGTCACTGGAATTACTGCGTGACCAAGATCTTACAAATAAACAGTCGCCCGATGCCCACCGACCAGGCAAAACTCGTCCGCTACATCCGCGACATGGGACGCGAAATGGCAAAAATGGCTAATGACGCCTCCCTGGATTTGCTGGCTTATTTGCTTTCTCTGGTCGTCTTGGAAGCGGACAGTCTGAACGCCTCCGAACTGGCAGTGCGTTCCGAGGATCCTCCCTCGCAAGACTGAGCGGTAACGTCAGCCCATTTACCTGAGCGTCGGTACCGTGGCACAACTAAAGTACCCGCGCGTCTCCGCGGGGATGGGACTGCCATGAATGAAACGCAGGATGAGCAGAACGCGAAGCCAGCCGCTGCAGTCAAACCCGAAGAAGGCTTGGAACTCTTGAAGGCTTTCTTGATGATAAAAGACCCGAGGCTACGCGCCGAAATAGTCTCGACTGTGAAAAAGACGGCATGCGGTCAGAAGTAGCGTGAATTTCTTTCACGTGCCTCAGTCCTCTCAGGCAGACGATTTAGGTCGCTTTGATTAGGGCTTCAGCGCCAGCGTGACGATCGCGATAGAGGTTTCGTCGGGATCGGGAGCGATATGAAAGCCGAGCTGCCGGCACATTTGCAGCATTGTCCTGTTCTCCGCCAGCACCTGGCCGCGAATCGACTGCAGCCCCTCGGCGCGCGCATATTCGATCATCAGCTCCATCAAGAGCCAGCCGAGGCCGTGCCCCTTCAGGTCGGAGCGCACGAGAATGGCGTATTCAGCGGTACGATATTCGGAATCGGCATGGATGCGCACGACGCCGTGCATCTGCCCGGTCGCCTCCTCGATGGCGATGAACGCCATGGCGCGGGCGTAGTCGATCTGGGTAAACCGCGCGATGAAGCCATGGCTGAATTCCTTGATCGGCGCGAAGAAACGAAGCCGCACATCGTCTTCCGTCACCGCACTCATGAACGCCGGATAGAGCGCCTCGTCCTCGGGCCGAATCGGACGCACGAAAATCTTGCTGCCGTCGGGCAGCGTCAGGCGGCGCTCCCAGGCTTTGGGATAGGGCCGGATGGCAAAGCGCGGATTGCCGGATAATGGCCCGGCCCATCGCCGTTCAGACGGCGCGACCGCGATGCGAGCATCCACCGCGATCACGCCGGTTTCGTCGGCGAGCACCGGATTGAGGTCGATTTCACGAATTTCCGGAAAATCGGCGGCGAGCTGCGACAGCTTGACCAGAACAAGCGCGATCGCCGTCTCGTCGGCGGCCGGCACGTTGCGATAGGCTTTGAGAATGCGCCAGACGCGGGTGCGCGCGATCAGGCCGCGCGCGAGCGCGAGATCGAGTGGCGGCAGCGCCAGCGCCTTGTCATCGATCGCCTCCACCGCCGTGCCGCCCTGGCCGAACACCATGACCGGACCGAAAGTCGGATCATCGGCGATGCCGATGATGAGCTCGCGCGCCTTGGGCCTCACCACCATCGGAAAAACCGTCACGCCGGCAATACGCGCGTCGGGCTTGGCGGCGCGCGCGCGGCGCAAAATATCGGCGGCCGCTTGGCGCACCGCCGCCTCGGTCGTCAGGTTAAGCCGCACGCCGCCGACTTCGGATTTGTGCACGATCTCCGGCGATTGGATTTTCAGGACCACCGCATCGCCTTTGGCGAGATGCGGCCGCGCCGCCGCCGCGGCCTCGTCCGGATCGCGGGCGAGACTTGCCGGCGTGATCGCGATGCCGTAGGCGGCGAGCACTTTGCCGATCGCGATCGGATCGAGCCAGGCGTAGCTATCTCGGCCATGCTCGCGCAGCGCCATCTCCATGAGCGGCCGCACCGCACGGTCATCCGGCGCAAAATCCTGCGGCAGGCTCGGCGGCACCGCCATCAGCTGCCGGCGCGATTCGCGGTATTGCACCAAACGCATGAAGCCGGCGACGGCCTCAGTTTCGGTCGCGTAATCGGGAATGCCGGCGCGATCGAAAACCTCGGAGGCGCGCTCACCGCCGCCGACCCAGACCGCGAATAGCGGTTTCGGCGAAACGATTTTCCGGCGGTGCCGCTCGGTCGCGGCAACGACGGCGTGCGCGGCATCGGCAGCGGAAGCAAGCGCGGTTGGAACGTTCATGACCAGCACGGCGTCATTGCCGTCGTCGGCGAGCAAATGCTCGAGCGCAACGGCATAGCGCTCCGCGTCCGCGTCGCCGGCGATGTCGACCGGATTGGCGCGCGACCAGATCGGCGGCAATGCCGCATCGAGCTTGGCCATCGCCGCCGGTGAAATTTCGGCGAGCGTGCCGCCGAGATCGGCAAGCCGATCGACGGCAAGCACGCCGATGCCGCCGCCATTGGTGAGGATCGCGAGGCGATTGCCGACAAGCGAGCTGACATCCGAGGTGAAAACTAAGGTGACATCCGAGGTGACATGGCCGAGCGTCTCGGCGGCGGCAAACAGCTCGTCGAGATCGAGGGCGCGGATGAAGCCGGCGCGGCGGAAGGCGGCGTCATAGACCGCGTCTGAACCGGCAAGCGCGCCGGTATGAGTCATCGCCGCCTTGGCGCCGGCGGCGTGGCGTCCGGATTTGACGACCAGCACCGGCTTGGCCCGCGCCGCCGCGCGCGCCGCCGACATGAATTTGCGCGCGTCCTTGACCGATTCGATGTAGAGCAGGATCGCGCGCGTGCCGCGGTCGACGGCAAAGTGATCGAGCAGGTCGGCAAAATCGACATCGAGGCTGTCGCCAATCGAAACAATCGCGGAAAAGCCGATGCCGCGCAGCGCCGCCCATTCGACGAGCCCGGTTGCGATCGCGCCCGATTGCGAGATGACGCAGAGGTCGCCAAGCTGCGCCGTCGAAGCAGCGAAGCTGGCGTTGAGGTTGACGCGCGGCGCCAGCACGCCGAGGCAATTGGGGCCGACGATGCGCATGCCGGCGGCGCGCGCGACTTGCTCGCATTCATCGGCAATCGAGCCTGAGCCATGCCCGAGCCCGGCGGTCAGGATTATCGCGGCGGCAGTTCCCTTGGCGGCGGCGGCGCGAACCACCGGCGCGACAACAGCTGGCGGCACGGCGATGACCGCGACATCCGGCGTCGTGGCCAGCGCCTCATAGGATTTGACCGCGGCGATGCCTTCGATACTGGCGTAATGCGGATTGACGAGATGAATGGCGCCGGCAAAGCCACCGCTCTTCAGGTTTTTCAGGACCGCGCGGCCGGGCGATGTGGCGCGCGGGCTGGCGCCGACCACGGCGATGGAGCGCGGCGCAAATAGCCGGTCGAGGCGATAGGTCGACATGTGCCCTCAGGTCCGGTGCCTTCGAATCCGATGCCTTCGGGTCCGATTGCTTTGGGTCGATCGCGCAAAGTCCGCTCAAACATATTACCTGCGCGCATAAGACGAAATGCCGGCTTTAAACGTCATTGTTGCCGGTGCAGTGCGACCGATCTGTGTCAGCTATAAGCGCCCGGCGCGCCTCAGCGCTTCGAATCGTCGCTGCGCCCTTAAAAATGGGCGGAATTATTTCCGCTCGCCGCGGGCGTGCGGTTGTGCCGAGCACGAAATCAGCATCGTGTAGGTCCGCGCCGCGCTGGCAATGTCGGCGGTCTTCATTTCGCTTCCGGCGTCGGCGGTCTGATACGGTACCGCGCTGTTGTCGAGAAAATCGCGCAGCGCTCCGGTCTTGATGGCAAAATTGATATTTTGCGGAATATCGCCCGTCGCCTTGACCATGCGCAACGCATCGAGCTTCGCGCTGACCACGCCGACAATATTGCCGCTACTGTCGTGCAACGGTCCGCCGCTGTTTCCCGGCTGAACCGGCGCACTGATCTGCAGGAACCGCGTATCGTTATGCAGCCCCGCCAAAGAGCTGATGATCCCCGTCGTCACCGTCAGATCGGAGGTGAGAAGACCATGCAGGGGATAGCCGATCGCGACGACCTGGTCGCCGGAATTCACCGCGCTGCCGCGGATCGTCGCGATGTCCTTTTCCTTGAATTTCTTTGTTCCTTGCAGGAGCGCGAGGTCGTTTTCTTCGTCGGTGGAGACGATCCGCAATTTAACGGGGGCTTGCCCGACGAGATTGCCATGGATGTCGCCGACGCAGTCGGTGACGACGTGATTATTGGTGACGATATGCGCGTTTTTGCTGACGACGAAACCGCTGCCTGAGACCGAGACCAGCCTGTCTGGTTCGCACGGCTTTTCCGCAGGCTCGTCATCCGACTTGGCCGAAGCTTTCGCCGTCGACGGCTTGGCCTTGGGATTGGAAAAATCGCCGGCCGCGGCAATACCATTGGTGTTGATCTTATCGACGCAATATTCGATCGACGGCACGACATTGCCGGCTGCGCCGAGGTCGAACTGCAGCGTCTGGTTGGTCGCAGTGACAACGAGCTGGTGTGCTTTTTCCCAATGCACTGATCGCCTGGCTGGATAGAACTCCGACTACGGCCTTGTCACGCGCGGCTGTGCCTGAAACGTCAAATTGCGCTTGCCCGTCGAAGGTCAGAACGAGTTTAACAGACTGCTTATCGCGAAACGGCCAGGACGGAGCGGCAACGCCGATGATCCAGGAGCGATTGGCGTTTTGCGCAAGGATGATGGCAAGGCCGCTGTCAAATTTGGCGATGGCGGTGCAGTGGGAAAACGCGCCTTTGTCGGTCGTATAGGCGGCGCCCTGCCATTTCCCGACGTGGATGACGCCGAACGGACCTCCGGCGAAACTTGTTGCGCTGAACGCGAAGCAAGCAAACCCAACCAGCAACACACGCGACACATTTGTCATCGTAACATCCCCCGCACAGAGCCGCGGAGGGTGATGCTATCACAGGTTGTATAGCGGACTAGGGGGAAATGCTGCCGATGGCCGGGCTCACTACAATGAGCCCGGCTCATCGAATTTGCGAGGAAAAATCACATAGCTCAATCTATGCGTGCGCGGCTGCTCGATGACGGCCCTCTACTGCAGCCGGGACCTTCAATTTGAGCAGCCGATCGGCGGTGGCGTGGGTGAGCTTTGCCATATCGTCCGGCGCCAGCGCGATGCGGTCGAGAAACTTCCGGCCGGCGATATTCGGCGCATAAGGATAATCGACCGAGAACATGATGCGGTCGATGCCGAAGGTCAAAAGCGCGGTGAGGAACGGCGGCTCGTCGAAAATGCCGCTGGTGGTGAGCCAGACCTGATCGAGAATGGCGCGCGTAATCGGCCGCTTCAGATGACCGATGTCGTGCTTAAACACCTGATCGATCCGCGCCATCATCATCGGCAGCATTTCGCCCATGTGACCGACGATCAGGCGCAGCCGCGGATGCTTATCGAGCGTGCCAGCGACCGCCATGCGCAACAGATGCACCGCGGTTTCCGAATGCCAGCCCCAGCCTGCGGTCTCGAGCACGCGGTCGGCGCCGTCCGGTAGGCCCGAAAAGTAAGCCTTTCGCACCGGCTCGGGCGGAATGTGCGGATGAATGTAGATCGGTACGTCAAGTTCGACCGCAGCGGCAAGGATGCCATCATAGCTCGGGTGATCGAGGAAGCGGCCTTCGGTGGTGCCATTGACCATGGCGCCGACGAAGCCGAGTTCTTTCACGGCGCGCTTGAGTTCGACCGCGGCTGCCTCGGGACTTTGCATCGGCAAAGAGGCGAAGCCGGCAAAGCGGTCGGGACGGCGCGCGATCGCGGCGGCCAGATGATCGTTGAGCTCGCGCGCGAGCTCAACGCCATCAGCGCCGGGAAGCAAATCCGGACCGGGGCCGCTGTTGGAGAGCACCTGGACGGTGATGCCGGTCTCGTCCATCGACTTGAGCCGGATCTCGCCGATCTCGGGCAACAGCTCCACCGGATTTGGCGCACCAGGCGTGAGATTACGCGGCCGATAACCGCGGCGGCTGATAATGTCTTTGGCAATGCGCGCACTGAGCGCGGGCACCGCGAAGTGCTCCTCAAGGGCGACGGTACGCATCGACGATTTCCCTCCCAACTAGCGGCGGCCGGACCGTCTTGCCACGGGCGAGGGTGGCGTTCCGGCGTCTCGGCCTTGTCGCATCCCCGATCGGCAAGCGCAACAGCGCCGCGAATCAAACAAAACGCAGCCGTTTTGGCGCCCGCCGACGCGCGGGAAAAGCCGCTTCAAATCATTAAGACTTTTGCAGGGCTGTCATAATTGAGGTCATGATGGTCTTGCGAATGGCGGGTCATCCCGTTAAATAGGGCCATCGAGCTTTCGGCCGAATGTCTCGGCCTTGCAGCGACTGAACAAGCGCGCCTGACTGACGATCTTTCACCAAAATCTCGAGCGAACCGGGCCGGGCACAATCGCGCGGCTCATATCTGTATGTCTATGAGGAGACTCTCGTGAACAACGGCACCGTGAAGTGGTTCAACGCGCAGAAGGGTTATGGATTCATTCAACCTGAGGGCGGCGGCAAGGACGTGTTTGTCCACATCAGCGCCGTCGAACGCGCCGGCCTCCGCGAACTGCGCGAAGGTCAGCGGGTTTCCTTCGAAGTCGTGGTGGATCGTAAGACCGGCAAGTCGGCTGCTGAAAACCTCAAAGCGATGTAATGCCTCGACGTGGTCGAGAACATCGATCACGTTGCAGTTTGGCCCCGGATTGCATAATGCGGTCCGGGGTTCTTTATTTGCTCAGCGGTGAATTGGCTGGCTGGCAGATGACTTGGCTGGCGCGCAGTCCGACCGAGCGCTGCGCTCATAACAAACTCTGATAGATCAGAACCGCATTGAGTGCGAGCACCAGCGCCGTGGCGGAGATTGCCAGGACGCCCGTCAACCTGCTGTTCGAGAACGCTCCCATCACGTCGGTTCTGCTGGTGAAAATGATGAGCGAGATCATCGGCAGCGGCAATGCAATGCTCAGCACCACCTGACTGATGACCAGAGCGCGCGTCGGATGGGCGCCGACCGCGATCACCGCGAATGCGGGAAGCATGGTGACGAGCCGCCGCAGCCATAGCGGGATGCGGAATCCGACGAAGCCTTGCATGATCATCTGGCCGGCAAGCGTACCGACGGTCGATGCCGAGATGCCGGAAGCGATCAGCGAGATCAGGAAAATTCCGGCTGCCGCGCCGCCAAGGAGCGGGGTTAGCGTGTGGTAAGCCGTCTCAATTTCCGCCACTTCAGGATGGCCGGCATGAAACGCGCTCGACGCCATCATCACCATCGCCATATTGACGAGGCCGGCCATGCTGAGCGCGATGATAACCTCACGGTTCGAATATCGTAACACCAAGCGGCGGTCGTCATCGCTGCGCACCGGCACGCGCGCTTGCGTCAAACCCGAGTGCAGATAGATCGCATGCGGCATCACGGTCGCGCCGATGATGCCGACCGCAAGCAGTAGCGCTTCGCCGTCGGCAAGCTGCGGCGTGACGGTGTGAAAGAGAGCCGCGCTCCAATCGATCGGAGCGATGAACATCTCGCTGAGGTAACAAACGCAGATCAGCCCGACGATCGCACCGATGATGAGTTCGAGCGGACGGAAGCCAAGCTGCTGGCAGGTCAGCAAGCCATAGGTGATCACGGCGGTGGCCGTCATTCCGGCAAGGAGCGGGATATGCAGCAGCAACGAGAGCCCGATGGCGCCGCCGACAAATTCGGCGAGATCGGTCGCCATGGCGGCGATCTCGCTGGCCACCCACATTGCCAGAACCACTGGGCGCGAAAAGTGGTCGCGGCACAGCTCGGCCAGGTTTCGGCCGGTGACAATGCCGAGCTTGGCCGAAAGCGCCTGAAACAGCATCGCGATGATGTTGGCGAGGAGCACCACCCACAACAGGCCGTAACCGTATCTGGCACCGGCCTGGATGTTGGTCGCAAAATTTCCCGGGTCCATGTACGCGATCGAGGCAATGACCGCGGGGCCGCCGAAGGCGATCGCGGTGCGCAGCCCGCCGGGACCGCCGGCGAGCGCCTCCGTGGCACGGCCAATGGTGCGCCCGGTCAGCGTGGATCGCTCCACCGCCGGCTCGAGTACCGTTGGATTGGCCGTTAAATCCTGCCGCATCGTTTCGCCGGGCCAAAGCTTGGCTGCAGCCCTTACTCCAAAATGTAGCACGAGCTACAGCATAAGTATTGCGCTGATTTGGGTCAATGGCTCATATTGTAGCCAAGACTACATTTTGACACAGCAAGAATGTTATGGTCCGGGAGGAACAGGACCGGATTTCAGGTGTACGCTCCGGGATGAAATTGATGGGCAAGCTTCCGGCGGAAGGAACCCAGGCGCGCCGCTTCGGCAAGACGCGCTCCGCGCAGTCAAGCGCGCTGCATGAAGATTATGTCGAGCTGATCGCCGATCTGCTCGAGGGCGAAGGCGAGGCCCGGCCGACCGACATCGCGCGCCGGCTCGGCGTCTCCCACGCCACCGCGATCAAGGCGATTGCGCGGCTCAAGCGTGCCGGTCTCGCCACCGCGCGTCCGTACCGCGGCGTGTTTCTGACCCAAAAAGGCCAGGCGCTGGCGGAGCGGGTACGGCTGCGCCATCGGCTGGTGGTCGATGTGCTGCGCGCGCTCGGCGTCTCCAGCGAAGCCGCCGAAGCCGATGCCGAGGGTATCGAACATTACGTTTCCGAGCACACGCTTAGAGCCTTCGCGCAATTTCTCAAATCGCGATAGTATCGTCCGCCTTACGAGGAGCGCCTCACAATGAGCCGATTGTATGGACCGCTGCATCGTTCGTTGCAGGACCGCTTCGACACGCGCCGGCTTGCCGACAATACTGAAGCGCGCGTCGTGCTCACCGAAATTCCGCCGGAGCACAAAGCCTTCATTGAAAGCCGCGACATGTTCTTTCTGTCGACGATCGATCACCAGGGCCGGCCAACGGTCTCATATAAGGGCGGCGATCCGGGATTCGTCCGCGTCCTCGACAACAAGACCGTCGCTTTTCCCTGCTATGACGGCAACGGCATGTTCTATTCGATGGGCAACTTGCTCGGGAATCAGCATGTCGGCATGCTGTTCATTAATTTCGAGAAGCCGCATCGGCTGCGGCTGCAGGGCATTGCTGGCGTTGACGATAACGATCCGCTGCTGACGGAATACGATGAGGCGCAGTTGATCGTGCGGGTGACGGTCACTGAGATTTTCCGCAACTGCCCGCGCTATGTGCACCACTACAAAAAAATTGAGCTATCGAAATTTGTGCCGCATGCCACCGGCGAAACGCCGATTGCACCATGGAAATGCGTCGACGATATCCAGGCGTCCTTGCCGGCGCGAGATCGCGCGCGCGTGGAACGCGAGGGCGGTCTGATCTCGCGAGCTGAGTACGAAAAGTACCTAACCGAGGTTACGAAACGCGAGTCATAGCGCGGGGACGAGCGAATAAAGCGGCGCACACAAAAGATTCTATAGCCTGACTCACGCCGCGTGCGCGGCGACTACTTCGGCGATGCCGTCGACGACTTCCTCGACCATGGCCTTGTCGTCGCCTTCGCCCATGATGCGAATGACCGGCTCGGTGCCGGACGGGCGCACCACCAAGCGGCCGTGGCCGTTAAGCCGGCTCTCGGCGTCGGCGATGGCGCTGCGCACCTTGGAATTCTCCAGCGGCTTGCCGCTGCGGTACCGCACATTGCGAATAACTTGCGGCAGCGGATCGAAGCGGTGGCAGACCTCCGCGACCGGCTTGTTCCGCTTTTTGACCACCGCAAGCAGCTGCAATGCGGCGACAAAGCCATCGCCGGTGGTCGTAAAATTCGACAGAATGATGTGGCCTGACTGCTCGCCGCCGACGTTGTAACCGTGCTCGCGCATATATTCGAGCACATAACGGTCGCCGACTGGCGTGCGGATGAACGACAGGTTGAGCGTTTGCAAATGCCGCTCAAGCCCCAAATTCGACATCACCGTGCCGACGATGCCCGGCTTGCTGAGCAAACGATCCTCGGCCCAGCTTTCCGCGATGACCGCTAACAGCTGATCGCCATCGACCAGATGGCCGCGCTCGTCGGCGATCACCACGCGATCGGCGTCGCCGTCCAGTGCAATACCGATATCGGCGCGCATCTCGCGGACCTTCCGGCACATCGCTTCCGGCGCGGTCGAGCCACAGTCGCGATTGATGTTGAAGCCATCCGGTTCGACGCCGATTGAAATCACGTCGGCGCCGAGTTCCCATAATGCCTCGGGCGCGACCCGGTAGGCAGCGCCGTTGGCGCAATCGATGACGACGCGCAAGCCGTCGAGCGATAGATTGCGCGGCATGGTGCGCTTGGCGAATTCGATGTAGCGGTCGTGGACGCCGTCGATCCGCTTCGCCCGGCCGAGCTCGCCGCTTTTGGCAAGCCGCTTGGCCTTGTCGGCATCCATCAGCGTCTCGATCTGCTGCTCGACCTCGTCGGAGAGTTTGTAGCCGTCCGGTCCGAACAACTTGATACCGTTGTCGTCATAGGGATTGTGCGACGCCGATATCATCACTCCGAGATCGGCGCGCATCGAGCGCGTCAGCATGGCCACCGCCGGCGTCGGCATCGGACCGAGCAAGAGCACGTCCATGCCGACCGAGGTGAAACCGGCGACCAACGCGGTCTCGATCATGTAGCCGGACAGCCGGGTGTCCTTGCCGATGACGACGCGGTGCCGGTGATCGCCGCGGCGGAACACCAGTCCGGCCGCTTGACCGGCCTTGAGCGCCAGCTCCGGCGTGATAATGCCGTTCGCGCGGCCGCGAATCCCATCGGTACCGAAATATTTGCGAACCATGATTGACGGCCCCACCCCTGTCTGGCCGGCGATATTAGCCCCTTCTTGGTCTCGGCCGCTGCAAAAAATATTGGCTAATTTTACCAGTCTGGGCGAGCAATATTCAGCCTAAGGGCCATGTGAATCAAAGGGATAGCGAAGATTGCCGTTAATGTTTTCGTACCTCGTGCTTATCGCGGGCGCTCGGCGGCGGCTGAATCACCGACACCGGATCTGAAGCGGGAAAGGTTTCCTCCAAGCCGCGTTCGAGCGCGTCGTCGAGCCTCTCATTCTGTCGCTCGCCATCCTCGCGCTGCTTGCCGCCGCGATGTTTGCCGTGTCGATCCATATTGGCGTCCTTGTTTCGGCGTCCTTTTCGCATTGTGACGATCGCCGTGACAATTATTTGTGACAATCCGTGCGTCGCGCCATACGCCGCACCTGTGACCGCCGATTGCGGGCGGCTTCGTTTCGCCCGACCGGGCGGGCCAGCATTAGGTCCGGCAGGCATCGCCTGGCCGCTCTGCAATAACCCATTACCGCGGTGCGTGTTCCTCGGTTTCCAGGCGGCGCAAGACCACTAGGCTTTGTGCTATCAAAGCGGTTTCGGGAGCGCTGGGGGACCCATGCGTACTATCACCTGCATCGAGGACCTGCGGCAGCTTGCGCACCGCAAGGTGCCGCGCGCCTTCATCGACTACGCCGAGTCCGGCTCCTATGCCGAGCAAACGCTGCGCGCCAACCGCGCCGATCTCGAGCGCATCACGTTCCGCCAGCGCATCCTCCATGATGTGGGCAATCGCAGCACCGCAACCACCATTCTCGGCGAACCGGCCGCGCTGCCACTGGCGCTGGC
This sequence comes from Xanthobacteraceae bacterium, assembly GCA_049286035.1. Classification (GTDB taxonomy): domain Bacteria; phylum Pseudomonadota; class Alphaproteobacteria; order Rhizobiales; family Xanthobacteraceae; genus BOG-931. The sequence continues at coordinate 1,852 of JBAQBC010000231.1, read as the reverse complement.
GCCGATCGGGCTCTGTGGAATGCAGCACGGCAATGGCGAAATTCTCGCCTGCCGCGCGGCTCAAGCCGCCGGCGTTCCATTTACGTTGTCAACAATGTCGATCTGCTCGATCGAAGACGTCGCCGACGCGGTCGAAAAGCCGTTCTGGTTTCAGCTCTATGTCATGAAGGATCGCGGATACATCCGCGCGCTGATTGAGCGCGCCGCCGCCGCCAAATGCAGCGCGCTCGTGCTCACCGTCGACCTGCAGGTCATCGGGCAGCGCCACCGCGACATCAAAAACGGCATGACCGTGCCGCCGGAGATTCGGTTCATCAACCTGATCGACCTCGTCACCAAACCGGCATGGGCGTTGAGCGTCGCCCGCGGCAAGCGCAAGACTTTCGGCAATATCGCCGGCCATTATCCCGGCATGAGCAACGTCACCATTCTGTCGAAATGGATCGCGGAGCAGTTCGACCCGACCCTGAACTGGAAAGACGTTGAATGGATCAAGAGCCTGTGGCCCGGCAAGCTCATCCTCAAAGGCATCCTCGATGTCGAGGACGCCCGCATCGCGGTCAAGAGCGGGGCGGCGGCTTTGGTCGTATCCAATCACGGCGGCCGGCAACTCGACGGCGCGCCGTCGTCGATCTCGGCCTTGCCGGCGATTGCCGATGCGGTCGGCGGCGATATCGAGGTGATGTTCGACGGCGGCATCCGCTCGGGTCAAGACATCGCGCGGGCGCTGGCGCTTGGCGCGCGGTCGTGCATGAGCGGTCGCGCCTATATTTATGGTCTCGGCGCCGGCGGCGAGCCGGGTGTGGCGCGTGCCATCGAAATCATGCGCAACGAGCTCGATATCACCATGGCACTGATGGGTGTCACGCGGATCGCCGACATCAATCGTGACACGATCGCGGACGGACCGATCCGTCAACCTTATGAAAAGGTATAGTGTGATAGTTAATGCGTGGATGTGCCGATAACGCGGGGAAGAGGAGTGACCTGATGTGTAAGTTGCTGGTGGCGACGGCAATTCTTGCGGGGGCGCTCGGGGTTTCGGCCGCGCAGGCCGATACGGTTGGAGCGGTGGCGGGCGCCGGAACCGGCCTTCTCGTCGCCGGGCCTCCCGGTGCTGTGGTCGGCGGCGTCGTCGGGGCTGTTTGGGGCAAACCGTTCTGGGGACCCTCGATCAGCAAAGGTCACTGCTGGACCGATAGCAATTTTCATCGCCACTGCAGCCACGTCAGGAACTGGTGAGCCGCTCATTCTGAGCGAATCGGCAACACCACCACATTCCCGCAAAGCGGGAATGTAGTTTGTTCTAAAATCCCACGGGCCATGGTGACAGGGCGGCCCATCGCCGGTGCGCCATAGGTCTTTCGGCCGCTATTCTTCCCGATAGCCATAGGTCGGCACGTTGCCGCTCGCGCCGTAATATTTGTACGGCAAGAATTTCCCTGACATCGAGATTTTGACCCGATCGCCTTTCGGATCGGGCTGGCGTTCCATCACCAGATCGAAATCGATGGCCGACATGATGCCGTCGCCGAACTCCTCCTCGATCAGCACTTTCAAGGCCGGGCCATTGACCATCACCAGTTCATAGAAGCGATAGATCAACGGATCGGTCGGCGGCATCGACGAGCCGCGGTGCGGAACCTCGTTGAGGAGCGCCTGCTCGGTCTTGCTCAAGCCGAACAATTCGGCAGCCTTCGCCGCCTGCGGCTTGGTCAGTTTCATCTGGCCGAGAATGGCGCCGGTAACGAGGACCGGCGACATGCCGCCGATCTCGGCGCAGATATGTTTCCAGGTCCAGTCGTTTTCGCGCTTGATGCCGAGCAGCTTTTCGGTGAGCTCGGCTCGGGTC
>JBAQBC010000230.1:0-2189 GCA_049286035.1 Xanthobacteraceae bacterium | reverse complement strand
ATGTCCGCTTTGTGTCAGAAAGAGACATGCTCGAGCCCCCAGCACGGGCCTCTTCATCAGCCAACAGTGCCAACGACGGAAGTACCATTTGCTCGAAGTGAGCAATTTGATACAGGCATGTCGATGCAATTGTGCTCGGAGTTGGGTTTCAATTAAGCCCCCACGCACTGAGTACTTGGCATGACGAAGAAAACCCCGGCCCCTCATAAGACTAAGATACCCGCGACGGCGGACGAATTTTGGCCGGCCGCCGGCACGGCCGGATTCTAATCCCAGTGAGCGGTACGGAGGTATCGCGTCGCGGCGTTGAGGTCGGGCTCACACTCGCGCGCGCCACCGATGCGCAAGTCACGGCGCTTTACGTCACGCGGGAAAATGCCGGCGCAAGCCACCACAGCAGCTCCCGCCGCCAGATTATCCGCCGTGATGAATTGGCCGTCCTAAAGGACGTCGCCGCTTTGGCAGAACGCTACGATGTGCCCCTGCGCAGCTCGACGCGCGCCGACATGGCGCCCAACACGGCGATCCTGCGCGAAGCCGGTCGCGGCTACGACCTCGTCGTGCTCGGCGTCAGCCGGCGGCCGGGCGACCTCCTATTCTTTGGCAATACCGCGGCCGCAGTGCTTGAAAAGTCGCCGACATCGAATCTCTTCGTCGCCAGTTAAGGTTCGTTTGGTTGATGTCCGCTTTGCCCCCAAAAGCAGACATTGGCTGGGCGCATTGGAATGTCCGTCATGCACCGCAACCGCCGGCATCACCCATTCCTCGGCAAGGAGGATAGACGCGCAGATCGCGAGATCGTCGGTGAGCCGCCGGATTCTTGAGTCTTGTGCCATCCCTCCACCAAACCGCCTCCCGCCGTTTCGCGACATGCGCTAATCTGGGTTCCGTTGCGAGTGGGAGGGCAGGAAACGACAGGAGCGGGCAATGGCCATGGAAGCCACAATTAGCAGCACGGCGTCGGCGCGCCCGGGGCTCCCTAGGGTGATCGTCGCCGCCACTATCGGCAACGTGCTCGAATGGTTTGACTTCCTGGTCTATGGCTTCTTCGCCGTGACGATCGCGGAAGTGTTCTTTCCGGTCGGCGACCCGACGGTCTCGCTGCTGATCACCTTCGGCACCTTTGGGCTTGCCTACCTGGTGCGACCGCTCGGGGCGATCATCGTCGGCACCTATTCCGATCGCGCCGGCCGCAAGGCCGGGCTCACCCTTTCGATTGGGCTGATGCTGATCGGTACGACGCTGATGGTGGTCACGCCGGGCTTCGCGACGATCGGGCTCGCCGCGCCGATCATCATCACCGTCGCGCGCCTGCTGCAAGGCTTCTCGGTCGGCGGCGAGTTCGGCAGCGCGGTCACCTTCCTGGTCGAGCATGGCGGCGAGCGCCGCGGCTACAGCGCGAGCTGGCAATGGGCTACGATCGGCATGACCTCGATCATCGCCTCGCTGTTCGGCCTCGTGCTGACCTCGCAGCTCTCGCATCAGCAGCTCGTCGATTGGGGCTGGCGCGTCCCCTACGTGTTTGGGCTGCTGGTTGGGCCCGCCGGGCTCTACATCCGCTCGCGCATGGCCGAGACCCCCGAGTTTCTCAATGCCGAAAAACCGCAGCGGATGCCGATCAGCGAGTTGCTGCGCCGACAGCCGGTCTCGGTCCTGCTGGCGCTCGGCGCTGCCGTGATCTCGAACAGCTCCTATTACCTGCTGCTCTATATCCCGACCTACGGCGTCAAGACGCTGCATCTGCCCGCCTATACCACCTTCGCCGCCACACTGGTCGGGGGTATCATCCTCGCCGTCTTCTCGGTCATTGCTGGACACTATTCGGACCGGACCAAGCCGCGCACGCAGCTGATGCTGATCACTGCCTGGCTGTTTTTGCTCGCCGCGTATCCGTCATTCTGGCTGATGGTCACCTTTCCTTCGCTCGCCACCGCGATATTCGCCGTCGGCTTCCTCAACCTGATCAAGGCGGGTTACAGCGGCGTCTTGCCGTCGGTGCTGACGGAGCAGTTTCCAGTCGAGACGCGCGCCGTCGGAGTGGCGTTCAGCTTCAGCGTATCGGTGACGATCTTCGGCGGATTCGCCCCGTTTACGGCGACGTGGCTGATCGCGCAGACCGGCGATCCGCTGTCGCCCGCCTATTACTTGATGGCCACCGCGCTGCTCAGCATCATCGCGCTGATGGTGAT
>JBAQBC010000229.1:0-33956 GCA_049286035.1 Xanthobacteraceae bacterium | reverse complement strand
TCGGCGAAGGTCACCGTGGTGAGCCCTTCGATAATGGGGTTGCCCGCCGCATCGACGGCGATGTTGGTGAAGACGATACGCTCGGGCGCGACGATTTCCCGGAATTCGCCTTTCATCGGATAGACGTTGCCGTCAGGACTGCGCATATGGATGCGGATCGCACCGCCGACACGCACGTCAATCTCGCAAACCGGATTAGTAAACCCTTTGGGTCCCCACCATTGCGCGAGTTGATCGGCGTCGGTCCAAGCCTTGAACACGAGTACGCGCGGCGCATTGAACACGCGAGTGATGGTGATCTCGCGTTCGGCAGGTTTCGTTTCAGCCGCGATGGTCACATTTTCCTCCCCGAGCGTCACACTTGGCCGGCAAAGGCGCGCTGCAGCGCTGCCACGTCGAATTTCTTCATGGCCATCAGCGCGCTCATGGCTCTCTCGCGCGTAGCGTTGTCGGCATCGGCCAGCATTTGCGGCAAAACCTGCGGCACGACCTGCCAGGAGACGCCGAATTTGTCCTTCAGCCAGCCGCACTGGCCTTCCTGACCGCCGTCGCTCAGTCTTTGCCAGAAATGGTCGACCTCGGCCTGACCGTCGCACATCACCTGAAACGAGACAGCTTCGCTGAACTTAAAATGTGGCCCGCCGTTGAGCGCGGTGAAGGTCTGGCCTTCGAGTTCAAATTCGACAGTCAGCACCGAACCGGCCTCCTTGCCATGGACGTTGCGGCCGGCTTCGGTGTAGCGGCTGATCTTATTGATGCGCGAATTCTCAAAGATCGCGGTGTAGAACTTCGCCACCTCCTCCGCTTGCGTATCGAACCATAGACATGGAGTAATTTTCTGCTTGGCGATCGGCATGAGCGCCTCCGTTGCAGCGGCGGGATGAGCCGCTATTTGCGATGGGCGAGGTAGGCATCCAGCCGTTCGAACGAGCCGCCCCAGCCGCCGCGCATGCCATCATGCGCCGCGTCGAACGTGCTCTGCTCTTGCGGGGTTGCGTCGAGCGGCGACCAGGTCAGCGTGAGCGACGTCTTGCCGCCCGGCGCCTCTTGCAACGTCACCGTGGTCAATAGCCGCAGCGGCCAGGTCGGGCTGAGCGGATGCCGCGTGAGACCGCCCGCTTCGTCCGAGAACGAATGTTCCCAGACCAGGCGGCGCGGCGGCACGACCTCGCGATAAACGAACTTGGCCCACATGACTTTTCCGTCAGGGCCGCGCATCGCGCCGTGATAGGTGCCGCCTACGCGCAAATCCATTTTGGCGGCGACGACCACCGAGCCTTTCGGGCCGAACCATTCCTTCATCCGCTCCGGCTCGGTGAAGCATTTCCACAACACATCGGGCGGCGCGTCGAACACGCGCGTGATGACGAAGTCGGCCGTTTTGGCTTGGGTCAGCATGATCGTCCCCTCGGTAAATTTCGGTGCGGCGTCAGGTTTGCGACACAAGAACCATCCAGCCGACGCCGAACTTGTCGGTCAGCATGCCAAAACGCGGCGAGAAGAACGTCTTCGCCATCGGCATGGTCACCTGCCCGCCGGCAGCGAGCGCGTTGAAAGTCTTGTCGGCTTCGTTTTCGTTCTTGACCGCGATCGTCAGCGCAAAGCCCTTGAAATCGGTGTTGCCGGTGCAACGCCCGTCCGACATCAGAACCGTCGCATCGCCGATCTGAACTTGGGCGTGCATCACTTTGTCGGCGGAACCTGGCGAAATCATCGACTGGTCCGGCGCCTCCTTAAAGCGCATCAGCATTTTAGGCTCGGCGCCAACCGCCGATTTGTAGAAAGCTAGCGCTTCGTCGCATTTGCCGTCAAAAAACAGATACGGTTGCACGTTCATTACGCACTCCTGTTGCTTTGTGGCGTTGGAGCGAAGTCCTCAATCGCTCCTTGGATCAAACTGGATGTTCGATGTTTGCAAAAAAGCCGTGTCATTTTTTAGATCACGCTTGAGCCGCCGCCGCCACATAATCGCCAAGCCGGGCAAGCGTCTCGGCCAAACCCTTGTCGGCGCCGTATTCTTTGATGACACGATTGCGTTCCGCCGCCGACGGGAACTCGCCGCGCCAGGTGATGCGCGTGCGGGCACCGAGGTCCTTGAAAATCACCGTCTGACGGAACTGCACCGGTTCCACATCGTCACCGCCGCCGTGGCGGTAAACGATGCGTTCCGGCGTCACGATCTCTTCGAAGGTGACGCGGTTCTGATAGTCGCGACCGTCGGGGCCGTGCATGACGAAGCGCCAAATGCCGCCGGAACGGAAATTGAAACTGTAAGTGGTCGTGGTGAAGCCGTACGGCCCCCACCATTGCGCCAGATGCTTTGGATCGGTCCAGGCGGAAAAGACCAGCGCGCGCGGTGCATCGAAGTCGCGCGTGCCGACGATCGCGCGCGGATCGCCGTCAAGATCGACTCCGCTTGTTGCGGCGACTTTTTCTTTTCCTCGCGTTTGGCTGGTCATTGCTACGCTCCTTAATACGCTCCTGGTCGCGGTCTTGCCCTTGCAGCTTTTGCAGGTAGGCATCCAGGCGATCGAAGCTCTCGTCGAAGAAACGCCGGTAATGGTTGAGCCAGTCGTCGATGTCCTTGAGCGCGCGCGGCTCGATGCGGCACGGCCGCCATTGCGCCTCACGGCCGCGCGCGATCAGGCCGGCGCGTTCCAGCACTTTGAGGTGTTTGGAAACCGCCGGGAGGCTCATGGCGAACGGCTTGGCAAGCTCGGTCACCGCGGTTTCGCCCAAAGCGAGCCGCGCCAGAATGGCCCGGCGGGTCGGATCGGACAGCGCGGCGAAGGCGGTATCGAGCGACATTTAGCTATCCGGTTAAATAACTGATCGGTTAAATACGGCGGTTCGCCGCGCCTGTCAATGGTCAACTGCGGGCGAAGCGCGCGAAACGAATTGTGATTTACCCTCCCCTGGAGGGGGAGGTGTACGGTGCGACTTCTGTATTTTTTGCTCGCACGTTTTAGAATTCCGTATGGCTTTCATCCGCATCTATCTGCGCGTGCTGGCGCTCCTTCGCGCCGAGACGAAGCTCGCGGTCACGCTGGCGCTTGCCAATATCGCGCTTGCCGGAGCGCAATTCGTCGAGCCGGTACTGCTGGGCCGCATCGTCGATGCGCTCTCGGGCACGCTGCCGGCCGGGCTCGGAGCGGCCGCGCGCGCGCTGGCGCCGCTCGTCGGCGCCTGGGTCGGCTTCGGCCTGTTCATCATTTTCGCCAGCACGCTGGTTGCCTGGTTCGCGGACCGGCTCGCGCACCATCGCCGCAACATGGTCTTGGCGGATTATTTCGAGCACGTGCTGCAATTGCCGCTCGCCTACCATGCCGGCGCCCATTCCGGGCGGCAGATCAAAGTGATGCTGGCCGGCACCGACACTTTGTGGTGGCTGTGGGTATCGTTCTTTCGCGAGCATTTCGCCGCCTTCGTCTTCATCGCGCTCTTGCTGCCGGCTTCGCTCGCGCTCAACTGGCGGCTCGCTTTGCCACTGATCGCGCTGTGCGTTGGCTTCGTCACACTCACGATGGCAGTGATGCACCGCGCTTTTGCCCTGCAGAACGCGGTCGAGCGGCATTATTCGGATCTCGCCGAGACCGCCGCCGACGCGCTCGGCAATGTCGCGCTGGTGCAGAGCTACGCCCTGGTCGAGCGCGAAGTCTCAGGCGTCAAGGGCCTCGTCAACTCGCTCCTTCGCGCGCAGATGCCGGTGCTGTCGTGGTGGGCGGTCGCAGCCGTGCTCACCCGCGCCGGCACCACGCTCACGCTGCTCGTGATCCTGCTGCTCGGCACTTATTTGAAGCTCGTCGGGCTTGCCTCGGTCGGCGAGATCGTCAGCTTCATGAGCATCGCGGCGCTCCTGATTTCCCGCCTGGAACAGGCCGTCGGCTTTTCCAACCGCCTGTTCCTCGACGCGCCGAAGCTCGCCGACTTCTTCGGCGTGCTCGACACCGTGCCCGCCGTGCGCGACCGGGCCGGTGCGATCGACCCGGGCCGCGTCCGCGGTCTGGTCGAATTCAAAGACGTGTCGTTTTCCTATGACGGCAGGCGCCCGGCGGTGGTCGATCTGAGTTTCACCGCGGCGCCAGGTGAACGCATTGCGCTGGTCGGCCCGACCGGCAGCGGCAAATCGACCGCACTGGCGTTGTTGCATCGCGCCTTCGATCCGCAATCGGGCGCGGTTTCGATTGACGGCGTAGATGTTCGCGATCTCACGCTCTCAGGGCTGCGGCACAATATCGGCGTCGTGTTTCAGGAGACGCTGTTATTCAACCGTTCGATTGCCGAGAACCTGCGCGTCGGCAAGCCCGACGCCAGCGAGGCGGAATTGCGCGAGGCCGCGGCGCGGGCGCAGGCACTCGATTTCATCGACGCCAACAAGGATGGCCTCCACGCGCGCATCGGCGAGCGCGGGCGGCTTTTGTCCGGCGGCGAGCGTCAGCGGCTCGCCATCGCCCGCGCGCTGCTCAAGGATCCGCCGATCTTGATTCTCGACGAGGCGACGAGCGCACTCGATCCGCTCACCGAAAGCCGCGTCAATCTCGCGCTCGATGAAGTGATGAAAGGCCGCACCACTTTCGTGATTGCACATCGGCTGGAGACCGTCCGCAATGCGAGCCGCATTCTGGTGTTTCGCCACGGGCGGATCGCCGAAAGCGGCACGTTCGGGGAACTCAAGCAGCGCGGTGGCTTCTTTGCCGAATTGGTGGCGGCGCAGTTCGCGGCCGCAGCCGAATAGGCCTACCCCCTGCACATCGGCGGCACACCGAGAATGTCGCGCGGGGTGCCGAGGACACGCTCGGCGGCGCAAGCTGTTGCGACGAGCCGCTCGTCATCGCCGCCTTTGGCGATGAGCTGCAGGCCGACCGGCATGCCGAGCCGATCGAGCCCGACCGGCAAGGTCGCCGCGCACAGGCTCAAATAATTCACCGGCACCAGGTTATGCACGATCTTGCGGTTGCGCGCCCAGAATTGCTCCGCGCCGGTTTCTTCGGCCAGCACATGGGGCGAGAACATCACCGTCGGCGTCGCGATGACGTCGACATCGTCGAAATGCGCGGCGGCGCGTTGCGCTACCGTTTGCAGCCGCAAGCGGCGGGTCAGATATTCGCGCGCCGAAAGACTCTCCGCATTCTTGAGCGCCGGCGCGTTGACCGGATCGATGGTCTTCAGCCAATCCGGCAGTTCGCGATCGAGAAAAGCGCGAAGCTCGATGGCGGACACGCCGCCCTCGGAAAAAACCGCAAAAGCTTCGCGCGCTTCCGACAGCGGCGTTTTCTTGAGCACCGCGCCCGCGCGAGCAAGCTCATCGATCGCGCCGCGAACGACATCAGCAATGCCGTTTTCGCAATCCTCCCAAAACCAGGAATCCGCGACACCGATGCGAACGCCGCCGACACCATCCGGCACGCGGCGCAAAAAGCCAAAACTGTCGCCGAGACGGGGGTCAAGCGCGGCGAAGCTGAAAGCCGCATCGGCCATGCTGCGCGCCAAGATTCCGGGTGTGTCGAAGGTGAAGCTCAGCGGCACGATGCCGTCGGTCGACCAGCGATCCTTGGTGATTTTCAAGCCGACATTGCCGGTCATCGCCGCGGGCAGGCGCACCGAAGCCGCGGTATCGCTACCGAAAGCTAGCAAAGCCGAGCCTTCGCACAGCGACACGCCGGCGCCGCTCGACGAGCCGCCGGGTGAACGATGCGCGGTCGCGTCCCAGGGATTGTATGGGGCGCCATAGTGCGCGTTGTGGCCGGTGCCGCCGAAGGCGAATTCGACCATATGGGTCTTGCCCATGACCGTCGCCAGCTGTCGGCGCAGAGTGGCGACGACAGGGCCATCGATCTCGAATTTCGCCGGCAGCCTCTTGGGCGAGCCCGCATAGGTCGGGAAGCCGGAGACCGCGAACAGGTCCTTGATCGAAGTCGGAATGCCCTGCAGGGAGCCCGCGCGCGAGCCGATGGCAAAAGCGGCATCGGCCGCGTCGGCGCATTGCCGCGCATGCTCCGGCGCCCATTGCGAATAGGCCATGAGCTTGCCGCCAAACCGCTCATGGTTCGCGATCGCCGCTTCGACGAGCGCGCGGGCTTTGAGCTTGCCCTCGCCAAGCAAGGCCGCGATTTCGGCCAGCGGAAGCGCAAGTGCATCGGCCATGGGGTCTCCGCTGTTGTCCGGGGCCTCGCTATGTACCGAATCCGAAGCGCCAGAGGAAATTCGCGGAGCAATCAGGCTCCGCCAATTCGAGGAAATATCGATATCCGACTGGAACCGGCGTTCCGCCGCGGCGTTGATTCGTGGCCGGCTTAACCTGTCATGACATGCCCGGCCACGGAGTCCCGCTACCGGTCGGGACTCCTTGCATTTCCGGGCTTGCCTACCCCCGAAAGCGCGACTGTCGCGTTTCTGCTTTGCGCGCACACGGCGGCCCCATGCGACGCTGCGCGGAGCCTGCTGCGGGGAACGCCGACGCCCTCTGGCGCCTTCTTGTTAGGCTATGGCGTTGGTCGCGTTCGAAGAGTCGATTGGTCGAAGCCTCAAATCGGCATGGCATTCGGCTGTGACGGGATTTGCGCATTTTCTTGGCGCCCGCAAAGTGTTGCGCGGGCCGATCTCCAAGCAGAGCCGGCACGGCCTCGATTGGCTGAATTTCTTTCTCGCCGATATTCAGACCGGGTTTGGCGCTTTCGTCGCCTTTTATTTGGCGGATCTGGGCTGGGACAAAGGTCAGGTCGGGCTCGCTCTGTCGGCCGGCACCGTCGCCGGTTTGATTTCGCATCTGCCCGGCGGAGCGATCGTCGACTGGGTACCGTGGAAACGGGGTATTGCGGCGACCGGCATTGTGATGATTGCGGCGTCCGCGCTCATTTTGGCCTTCGCGCCGACATTCGTCCTGGTTTTCACCGCCGAAATTTTGCACGGCGTGACCGGCGGCATCGTGACACCGGCAATCGCCGCTATCAGCCTCGGCCTGGTCGGACGCGGCGCCATGTCGGCGCGGACCGGGCGCAACAACGCTTTCGATGCAGCCGGCAATGCGCTCACCGCCGGCGCCATGGGCGCCGCCGGCCAGTACATTGCCAAGAGCGCCATATTCCTTGGCGCGGCGGCTCTGTGCATTCCGGCGCTGATCGCGCTTATCTTGATCCGCAGCGACGAGATCGACTATGCGCGCGCGCGCAATGCGGGCATCGGCCGCAGCGCGGCGAATTTCCAGCGCATTTTCGAACTGACAAAACATCGGCGGCTTTACATTTTTGCCGGCTGCATTTTCCTGTTCCAGCTTGCCGACGCCACCATGCTGCCGGTGATCAGCGAAGATCTCGCTCAAGCGAAAAATCAGTCCGCATCGCTGTTGATGGCGGGCCTCATCGTTACGCCACAGATCATCGCTGCGGTTTTGTCGCCGTGGGTCGGATACTATTCCGAGAAATTCGGCCGCAAGCCGCTGTTGTTGATCGGCTTCGGCATCGAAGTGCTGCGCGGATTGTTATTCGCCGCCGATACAAGCTACCCGGCTCTCCTCATCGGCCAATGCCTCGGCGGGATCAGCGCCGCCGCCGTCACCGTGCTCACGGTTCTGATGGTTGCCGACATGACGACGGGAACGGGCCGCTTCAACCTGGTGCAAGGCTTCATTGGCACTGTCATCGCAATTGGCGCGGCGATCAGCACTGGCGCGAGCGGTTTTCTGTTCGCGCAGGTTGGCCATCTGTACGGCTTTCTCATTCTTGCTGCCATGGCCGCGTCAGCGCCCCTGCTGCTGTGGTTGGCGCTGACCGAAACCAAACCCGGCAAATATCTTGATTGAGAAACAGTGGAATGCGCATGCAGATATTTTGGCTTTTGCGGTTCCGCGATTGGTGTGCTCCACGCACGAATGCAAAAGTCCGGAACGTGACCGGCGTCAAGGCGTTATCAGACGGCGCTATAAAACAATAGCAGCGAGGTGGTTCAGATTTTCTTTTAGTTCCCGCGGCTATTGCTGGCGGCGGATCCTGACTTGGTCGCGCCACGGATTCTGAACGGATCTTCAACCGCGTTACGAAAAAAGGAGAATGACGATGCGGATTTTAGCGTTGGCGATAGCGGCGATTTTCGTCTTGAGCGTGCCGGCGTCAATACCGGCGAAGGCAGAGGACACGACCGTTATCAAAAAGAATCGCGATTTCGACAACGATCGCGCGAAGGTGATCATCAAAAAGAAAGAAGAATCGCGAGACAAGAAGCTGATTATCCACAAGGACTACTAACAAATCACCTTCGGTAACTAAAAAGCCCGAGCAGCGATCGGGCTTTTTTCTTTGGATTAGAAAGCGATTCGGGCGCGATAGTGCGTCGGTCTCAGCGTCGGGCCCTAACGCAGCCGTTCCAAGATACTGACGTAATTGGCAACCGCCGTGCCGCCCATGTTGAAGATGCCGCCGAGCTTGGCGTCTTTCACCTGCATGTCGCCGGCCGTGCCGGTGAGCTGCATTGAGGCCAGCGCGTGCATCGAAACGCCGGTGGCGCCGATCGGGTGGCCTTTGGATTTGAGCCCGCCTGACGGATTAATCGGCAGCGCACCGTCTTTGTTGACCCTGCCTTCCGCGATCGCGCGGGCGCCCTGCCCTTCGCTCGCCAAGCCCATGGCTTCGTATTCGATCAGCTCGGCGATGGTGAAGCAGTCATGCATCTCGGCGAAGGATAGGTCCGAAAGTGCGATCCCGGCCTGCGTCAATGCGCGCTGCCAGGCCACAGCGCAGCCTTCGAACTTGAGCACGTCGCGCCGCGACATCGGCAGGAAATCCTGCACGTGCGCCGCGCTGCGGAAGACGATGGCCTTATCGAGCTTGAGGGCGGTTTCGACATCGGCCAGCACCAGCGCGGCGGCGCCGTCGGAAACCAGCGAGCAATCGGTGCGCTTGAGCGGCCCGGCGACCAGCGGATTTTTCTCGCTCTCGGCGCGGCAGAAATCGTAGCCTAGATCCTTGCGGATTTGCGCGTAAGGATTGCCGACGCCGTTCTTGTGATTCTTGGCCGCGATGCGCGCAAGCGCATCCGATTGGTCGCCCCAGCGCTGGAAGTAGAGCGCGGCGATCTTGCCGAAAATGCCGGCAAAGCCGGCGTCGATCTCGGCTTCCTCGCGCACATAGGACGCCTTGAGCAGATTGCGTCCGACCTCCTCGGGCGGCGTCGCGGTCATTTGTTCGACGCCGACCACAAGCACGATGCGGGCAGAGCGGGAGGCGATCGCCTTGAGCCCCTGATGCACAGCCGCCGAGCCGGTAGCGCAGGCGTTTTCCACCCGCGTGGCACGTTTGAAGCGCAGGTCCGGCGAGGCCTGCAGCACCAAAGACGCGGTGAAATCCTGCGGCGAGAAGCCGGCATTGAAGTGCCCCAACACGATTTCATCGACGTCTTTGGCGGTAATCGCGGCATCGGCGAGCGCATCGCCAGCAACGCGCACGATAAGGCTCTCGACGGTCTCGCCGCCGAGTTTGCCGAATGGGCTATGCGCCCAGCCCACGATGCACGCGGTCATGGTATCTCCACTTTTTCTCGCCGAATTTCTCTATCGCCCTGAATTTCTCTCGACTTTTCTCGACCTGCCGAATTTTGGTCGCTTTTCCCAGGCTTTAGGATCGTTTCGTCCGATAAATCAACGTTGGAACCGGCTTTGAGCATAGCGCCATTCGGCTTTGCCTTCGAGCCGCCTTGCGTTAGATAATGACGCACCCACGCTTCGTGAACTCGAACTCATCGCGGGCTGAAAGCATTTGCCAATAGCCCCGACCAAGCGCATGGACCGCAGCACGTGCATATAAACGGTGTGTTTCGAAGGCGGGCGCTCGGGTTTTTACTCGCACCGCTGGCATTGGGCGCGGCCGCGCTCGCAACCGTGCTGCCGATCCGCGCCGCCAGCGCCATGGCGCTCATTCTGGTCGATGCCGACAGCGGCAAAGTGCTCCGCTCCGAGAACGCAACCTATCCGTGGTATCCGGCTTCGACGACCAAGTTGATGACGCTCTACATGACGCTGAACGCGATCCGCGATCAGCGCATCACCCCCGATACTTTATTTACCGTCTCGCCGAATGCGGGTGAGCAGGCGCCGACCAAGATGGGCTTTCCGGTCGGCACGCAGGTAACGGTCGACAACGCCATCAAAATGATGATGGTGAAATCGGCCAACGACATGGCGGTCGTGCTCGCGGAAGGCGTTGGCGGTTCAGTAGAGACCTTCGCGGCGCAGATGACCGAGACGGCGCATCGCCTCGGCATGACGGAATCGAACTTCGTCAATCCCAACGGCCTGCCCGACGATGGCCAGATCGTCTCCGCCCGCGACCTTGCCATCCTCGCCCGGGCGCTTATTCGCGAATTTCCGCAATATAATTCCTACTGGCACGTCCCGGCGATCAAATACGGCCGGCGCGTGGTGCGAAATTACAATCCGCTGCTTGGCCGCTACGCCGGCGCCGACGGCATGAAGACGGGCTTCATCTGCTCGTCGGGTTTCAATCTCGTGGCCACCGCGACGCGCGATAATCGGCAGCTCATTGCCGTCGTGCTTGGCGCGCCGACGTCGGCAGCGCGGGCGCAGAAGGCCGCGGAAATGCTGGAGAGCGGTTTTGCGCGAAGCCCGTTCGCCTGGTTGTTGCCGGCTTTCGGCAACGTCAATGCGCTCACGCCGATCGAAGCGGCGCCGCCCGACCTGAAGGACGACATGTGCGGCCCGCATCGCAAGCGTCATGCACTTGAAGCGGCCATGGCGGACAGTGCCGACCCGGATGCCGGCGACGGCAGCGACAGCGCGGGGGCGGATACGAACGGGCAGAATTCGAATCTCGTAACCGCGCCGCGCGCGCCGGCGCCAAAGAATTTGCTGAGCGAGCCGGGGCCAGTCACGCCGGTCGTGGTCTATACCGGACCGACACGCACCGCCGAGCAGATCGCCGCCCTCGCCGCCCTGCCCGCTTACGAGCCCAGCAAAAAGAAGGGTAAACACAAGGGGGCCAAAACGGCCGAAGCCAAGCAGACCGAGGGTAAGCCGGAAGCAAAGAAAGAAACCAAGAAAGACGGCAAAGCCATAGTCAAACCGGCGCAGCACAAACCGTCCTCCGGCAAGACCACCGATCGCACCACGACGGCGCAGTAATTCGCTTCGCAGAGCACCGCACGCAAAACTAAAATGTGACGTAGGTGCCCAGGGCGAAGAGGCGCCCCTGCCCGACCCGTAACTTCGTGCTAGAACCTGGCCTTTTCGGGCGGGCATTTCACATGCATGGCAAAGTCACAATTCCCCACCTGCAACAGATGAAGCGGCAGGGGCAAAAAAGCGTTGGCCTCGTCGCCTGGGACTATCAAATCGCGCGCATTGCCGATCGCGCCGGCTTCGATTTCATCTCGGTCGGCGACTCGGTCGGCGTCAATCTCTGGGGCCGATCCGATGTGCTCGACGTCACGCTCGAGGAAATGCTGATCTGCTGCAAGGCAGTGCGGCTCGGCACAGAGCGCGCGCTGGTCAGCTGCGACATGCCCTATGGACCGGTGCAGCACGGCAGCGACGCGGCGCTTGCCGCTGCGCAGCGGCTGATGCGCGAAGGCGGCGCTGACATGATCAAGATCGACGCCGCCGCGGAATTTTCGCAGGTCGTACGCGCACTGGTTGGCGCCGGCATTCCGGTATTCGCGCAATTCGGTCTCACCCCACAGACCGCGAGCAAATACGGCATTCCTTACAGCGCGCAGAATTCACTAGCGGCGCAGGCGAGCGCCGGAGCGGCCGAAAAGCTCGTGGAAGAGGCAAAACTTCTTGAAGCGGCCGGCGCGTGTCTCCTCGACTTCACCAATTCCGGCCCGATCGCCGGCGCCGTGGTGGCGGCGGCGGTAAAGATTCCAGTGATCGGCGGCTTCGGCGGCGGCCCGTGGCTCGACGGCCGCGTGCGGCTTGCGCATACGGCGATCGGTTACGGCGTGAAGTGGCTCGACGCGACGACAGACACCTACGCCAATACCGCGAAGGCGGCGCTCAATGCGTTCACCGCGCTCATCGCGGACGCCCGCGCCGGCCGGCAGATCAAAGGCTAAACGCGAAGCAATAAGCCACCTAACCGCTGGAGCGATGTCGTGAACGATCTGATTCCGCTGGCCGAGACGATCGCGGCGCGCTTGAAGGCGCGGCGCGAGTCCATCGCGATTGCCGAGGCCTCGACCGGTGGGCTGATCTCGGCGGCGCTGCTTGCGCTGCCCGGCGCGTCAGCCTACTTCCTCGGCGGCGCGGTCGCCTACACGCGTCAAGCCAAGGTACTCCTGCTCGGCCTGGATGAAGCCGCGCTGACCGAATTTCGGTCGGCCACCGAGCCGCACGCGCTGTTGCTCGCGCGCGGCGCGCAGGCACGCTTCGCCGCATCCTGGGGCCTGGCTGAAACCGGCGCGACCGGACCGACCGGCAACCGCTACGGCGATCCAGCTGGCCACACTTGTCTCGCGGTTACTGGCATCGTCGAGCGGACTATTACGCTCGAGACGGGCAGCGCCGAGCGGCTCGCCAACATGCGTGCCTTTACCGCCGCCGCCCTTAAACTTTTGGCCGATGCCATACCGCAATAGGCCTTCAACTACCGAAACCGCAGATTGGCGCGCGACAACTGGCCGATCGACGCGCATCCCATCAATTTCATATCCCGCTCAATCTCGGCCCGCATAAGGCTCAAGGCGCGCTCGACGCCAGCCTGACCGGCCGCCGCTAGCGGGAACAGATAGAAGCGGCCAACACCCACGGCTTTGGCGCCCAGCGAAAGCGCCTTGAGAACGTGGCTGCCGCGCTGAACTCCGCCGTCCATCATCACATCTATTCGGTCACCGACGGCGTCGACTATTTCAGCGAGCTGATCAAAAGCAGCACGCGAGCCATCGAGCTGGCGTCCGCCGTGATTGGACAAGATGATGCCGGTGCAGCCAATATCGACTGCACGCTTCGCATCGGCG
This sequence comes from Xanthobacteraceae bacterium, assembly GCA_049286035.1. GTDB lineage: Bacteria > Pseudomonadota > Alphaproteobacteria > Rhizobiales > Xanthobacteraceae > BOG-931. Next base: position 20,996 of record JBAQBC010000229.1, on the reverse strand, counting down.
ACCGACATGATCCCCTTCAGGCAGAACTGACCGTTCCAAACTCGGACCATTTCAGCCACATCGTTCCAATTCATGGAAGGATCCAGCATTTCGGTAAAGTAACGTCCGATCGACATGGCGCCGCCGCTCATGTCGACGTGTTCATCCAGTTGCGGCAGGCTGAACCTTTCGTGGGCGAGATAGTTGATCGCCCACATCGGCTTGATCGCGAATTGAAGCATTCCGCCCAAGGTGAGCCTGAAGGGAATGGAAAATCCGGTGCGCAGGTCGCGCTCACGATTTCCGCCGGTGACGCTGTCGACTGTCAGCATCATGACGTTGACGCCGGCCTTCTTGGCGCGCTGCATCATGGCGCGATTGAGCGCCCGATCTTTATGGAAATAGAACTGATAGACCTGCGGCGTGTCGTGCGCCTTGCGTAACTCCTCCAGACTGACCGTGCCGAGCGAAGATACGCCGAACATCGTTCCGAATTTTGCCGCCGCCGCTGCGACCATCCGCTCGCCCTGATGATGAAACAGACGCTGCAGCGCGGTCGGCGAGCAATAGACCGGCATTGCCAGCTTCTGGCCCATTACACTGACTGAAATATCGAGATTTCCTACGCCGCGCAGAACGTTCGGCACCAGGTCGCAACGATCGAAGCTTGCGGTATTCTGGCGAAGCGTTGCTTCCTCGTCGGCCCCACCGTCGATGTAATCAAAGATCGGACCTGGCAGTCGTCGCCTGGCCAATTCACGGAAGTCATGAAAATTATGACAGTGGCGCAACTGCATGCTGCGCTCCCGATTTCAATCAGCTCACGCGCCTCGATCGGTTCGCCGGGCGCACCTGCCGGCGGGCCGAGGGCTTGCGCTGAAATAACCCGCAATCACGCGCTTAAGCTTAACCGACCTGCGCTTTACAGACCATTCTGAATTTACAACCAAGCCCGCCTGAACACATCTGGATTGAGCGGAAGCGCGCAGGAGGGTCGAACCGTCGTTGCAATAACTGCGCGGCATCGCTATATAGCCGCCATTCGCGATTGCGCCTGCCTTGTAGTTTAGGCCTCAACGGCCCTCGCCAAGAACACGCAAAATCCGGATATGTGACCCATGCGAAATGGTTTGTGTGGGGCAACGACGCCAATGCGCGTTTTTATAAGGAGCCTATTGATGGCCACAGGTACCGTTAAATTCTTCAATGCCCAAAAGGGCTATGGTTTTATCGTTCAGGACGGCGGCGGTCCGGACGTGTTCGTTCACATTTCGGCAGTCGAGCGCGCCGGCATGCACAGCCTTAACGAGGGCCAGAAGCTTTCGTTTGACGTGCAGGCCGATCGGCGCAGCGGCAAGTCCGCTGCCGAAAACCTTCGGGCGGTCTGACGTTCGTTCGGAACACGACGCCAGCGCGCAAGCGCTGGCGTTTCTTTTTCGTAAAGGACAACGACATGCCGAAGAAGCCGGGCACCAATCCCAAGAACGAGTTCGTATTTTTTGACGTGGTCTATGAGGATGGTTCACAGCGCTCCAATCGGCGCGTGCCGGCCGGATTGCTCGCTGGCTTGGAAAAAGACGAACCCGCGCGCGGCTTCATCATCGAGCAAGATCGGGAAATTGCGGAAAAATCGGGTCGTCCGTCACTGACCATAAAAAGCATTCGTCGTGCCGGCACAAAACGAGCAGTAGCAGACCGTTAATGGAAGGCGGCGTTGTCAGAGACCTTCGAATGATCGCCTGCGACTGCGCGCGGGAAGCCAATGCGCTTTGGGAGTTCGCGCGGAAATAATACGCGACGCTATCCCATTTCTCATCTAATCTGTGCTCCGAACGGACGCCCAGTCTTAGGGCTATCGCAGGTCGGCGGATCCGATCAATCACGACGACGGGGAAAGCCGTGACCAGCCACAAGTTCAAGATCGGCCAATCAGTCAATTACACATCGGGGCCGTTCGGCGCCAGCGCCAGCGGCGTCTATCAGATCACGCAGCTTTTGCCGCCTGAAGGCGATGATTTCCAATACAGGATTAAAAGTGCAGCTGAGCCGCATGAGCGGGTGGCCAAAGAAAGCCAGCTTGATCGCGTGGGATAGCGCCGCAACTCAGATCGAAGGCAGTCATGACATTCGATTACGCCGCATCGGCCGAACTGTTCATGCCTAAGCGCAAGCGCGGGGCGCGTCAGCCGCTCAGCTATCGCCGCTTCGCCACCGCGGCCGAGGCCATTCGTTTTGCGGTGGAAGAATTACCTGCCATTCAGACGCTGGGTCCGTGGATGCAGGTCGGAGACGAGCGCTTTAGCAGCGACGACATCCGGCGCCTGTACGAAAGCACCGGCTATCCGCGGCGCCGTCGCGCGCGGAAATCGAGGTGAAGGGCGGGCGGCTGCAACAGCATGATCCCGAAAAGTGGATACCGGTTTTCGGAAAAGATCACGCTCAGACACCAACCTAAAGCGAAATGACGATTCAACTTACATTCATTTCGCTTTAACGCCATGTCGACAGTAGTCATCGACGGCATCGCGACACGGTACGAAATCGTCGGCTCCGGGCCGCCGCTACTGATGTATGCGCCCGGCGGTTTCAATGCGGTGGTCGAAGCGTGGTCGACGCTCGGCGTCTATCAGAAGATCAAACTGCTCGACCATCTACCGGCGCATTTCACTTGCATCCTTTTTGACCGCCGCGAATGCGGCCAATCCGGCGGCCGCGTCGAGCCGATCAGCTGGGCGCATTACGTGGCGCAAGGCAAAGGGCTCTTGGAGCACTTGGCGATTGCGCGCGCGCATCTCCTCGGCGGCTGCATGGGCTGCGCGCCGGTCGCCGCTTTTGCGGTGGCCCACCCGGACATGGTGGCGAGTCTGGTGCTGTATTGGCCGGTCGGCGGCGCCAAATACCGCATCTCGAGCCATCAGCGTTTTGCCGACCATATCGCCTTCGTGCGCGAGAACGGCCTCGACCAGGTGGTCGCGCTCGTTCGCGCGGAGGGTAAGCCGTTCGGCGCCGATCCACGCGGCGGCCCATGGGCCGCGGTGATCAAGCGCGACGCCGATTTTGCCGCTGCCTATGCACGACAGGATAGGCAATGATATATTGCGACCTGCGCGAGCATGCGCGACGCTTTGTTCGATCGCGACACCGCGCCCGGCGCGGCCCCTGAGCAGCTGATGCGCGTCGCTATTCCGGCTTTTATCGTGCCGGGTCACGATGCCGCGCATGCCACCTCGGCAGCGCGCTATCTGGAAGAGTGCCTGCCGCAATCTAACTATTGGGACGCTGCCGTCGAGGCGCAGACCGAAGCGGCGACCAATCCGCGCCTGCTCGAATTTCTGCGTAGCGTGCGGCTATGACGAACCGATGCGCGAGATGCGCGTTAGGCCGGGATGTCGCCGGGTCCGTCATCGCCGCGGTCCGAACCATCGCGCTGCGGCTGATCGCGGGAGGGCGCCTCGGGGGAGCGCTGCCGTTCGGCTCCGCTTCGCCGGTCGCGCAAGCGAATGACATTATCGGCATTGGCGGCTTGCGCTTCCGCGACCGCTTTCGCCATCACGCGGCCTAGATCGGACACTTCGAAGGGCTTGCGCAGGATCGGGAATTCGCGCTCCGTCTCGGCCACGCTGCTACTAAAGCCAGTGACCAGCACGACCGGCAAGTCAGGCTGACGCTGGCGGAGAGTGTGCGCGAGACCGACACCGTCCATCGGACCGGCCATCACGATATCGCTGATGACGAGATCGAACGTCGTGCCCTCGGCAAGCTCCAGCGCCTCCTTGGCGCCGCCCGCCCGCCGCACGCGATAGCCGAGTTGTTCGATCATCTGCTCAGTGACTTTGGCAACCTCCGGATTGTCTTCGACGAGGAGCGCAGTGCCGCCTTCAGGCATTTCAAGCGGTGCATTCCGTTCGGCCCCCGGCTTCGGCGCCGCCATGCCGCGCGGTAAATACAGCGTGACGCAGGTTCCGCGGCCAAGTTCGCTAGTGATGGTGACGGTGCCACCGGACTGATGCGCGAAACCGTAGACCTGCGACAAACCTAAGCCGTTGCCTCGGCTCGGACCTTTGGTGGTGAAGAACGGATCGAAGACCAAGGGAAGAATGTCCGGAGCGATGCCGATGCCGTTATCGGCGACGCTCAAAGCGACGAATTCGCCTTGCAAGCGCGCCGGCGTTTGTTGCGGCGTCAATTCCACGTTCTCGGCGGAAATCGTGATGACGCCACCCTGCGGCGGCATCGCATCGCGCGCATTCAGCGCCAGATTGACGAGCGCCAGCTCGAATTCGCTGGCATCGATCAGCACCGGCCAAGTCCCGGCGGAAACGTTGGCCACGAGCTGCGTCGAGGCATCGAGCGAGGTCGCGAGCATGTTGCGAAAGGCTTCGATACGTTCGCTCAAATTGGTCAACGTCGGATGGAATGTCTGGCGCCGCGAAAACGTCAGGAGCTGGCGCGTCAGAGTCGCGCCGCGCTTGGTCGCGAGCTCGATCGCCTCGGCGGCGCGGCGGCCCTTTTCGTCGTCGGCAACGAGCTTCTTGAGCGACTGCAAGTGGCCGCCAACGATCATCAATAGATTGTTGAAATCGTGCGCGACGCCGCCGGTCAATTGCCCCAGCGCCTCCATTTTCTGCGCCTGGGCGCGCTGCGCCTGCGCCTCTTGCAGCGCCATTTGCGCGTTGCGCCGTTCGGTGATGTCGCGCGTGATCTTGGCAAAGCCGATCATCGTGCCGTTTTCGTCGGCGATGCGATCGATGATGGCATTGGCCCAAAACAGGCTGCCGTCCTTGCGCACGCGCCAGCCCTCCGCTTCGTGCCGGCCTTCTTGTGCGGCGATTTGCAGCGCGCGCGCCGGCAATCCCGCGGCGCGATCGCGGTCGGTGTAGAAGCGCGAAAAGTGCTGCCCGATAATTTCGTCGGCGGAATAGCCTTTGATCCGTTCGGCGCCGGCATTCCAATTGACCACGAGACCGTTGGGATCGAGCATGAACAGGGCGTAATCGGTGACGCCCCCGATCAAAGTACGAAACTGGCGCGCCGTATCGCGCAACGTCTGCTGCGCTACTTGCCGCTCGGTGATGTCGCGGGTGATTTTGGCAAAGCCGAGCAGTCCATTATTCTCGTCGCGGATCGCATCGACCTCCACCGCGGCCCAGAACCGGCCGCCGTCCTTGCGTACGCGCCAGCCTTCCGCCTCATAATGGCCGTCGCGGGCCGCGGCGTCGAGGACGCGCGCGGGCAGGCCGGCCATGCGATCTTCCCGCGTGTAGAATTTTGAAAAATGCTGTCCGACGATTTCCTCGGCCGAATAACCCTTCAGGCGTTCCGCGCCGGAATTCCAGTTTACGATGACGCCGCTCGGATCGAGCATGTAGATGGCGCAATCCTTCACCGCCTGGACCAGCAGGCGGAACCTGCGCTCGCTATCGTACAGCGCCCGTTGCGCTTCGCGCTGCTCGGTCAAGTCGCGGGTGATCTTGGCGAAGCCGAGGCCGCGGCCGCGGGCATCGCGAACCGGCTGGACCATGGACGAGGCCCAGAACCGGCCGCCGTCCTTGCGGACACGCCAACCCTCCTGCTCGGCTCGTCCGTCGCGTCCGGCGCGGACCAGGATCTGGCTTGGCACATCAGCCGCGTTGTCTTCAGGGGTAAAGAACAGCGAGAAATGGCGGCCGAGTACCTCCGAGGCCCGGTAGCCCTTGATCCGCTCGGCGCCGGCGTTCCAGGTGCGGATCATGCCGTCGCGATCCAAAAGATAGATCGCGTGGTCGGTAACCGCATCGACCAGAAGCTCGAGCCGTGCGCCGTCAGACAGGTCTTGCATGGAACCGGAGAATTTGAGTTCCATTTTGCTCACATCACGCCGTGGGGGATCGCTTTATCGTAGGGGGCGTTGATTGCTATCGTGAACCGGCTGGTTCCTCACGCCTGTCAGCCAACCTTTCCGGCGGTTAACGGTTCCCGTACTTTGCGATCCTGCCTGTGATGAGCGATGCGAACATACGCCTGCAGAAGTCTCCCGGTTACACCCCTTAGCAGCGGGCCTCTGCGCCTGCAGCCGCCGGGCGACCGCGAAGATGGCATCCCGCGTAGCGTTCCGCCTCGGCCAGCTCCTGCGGATCGGGAAGATTTGCCTTACAAAGTCGAAATTTGGAACGAGACCGGCGCCTCGGTTGAACGAATTGTCGCGGTAACCGCCAATGCCAGCATCGGTTATGCGGCGTATTAGGCGGCGACGCGTGAGTATCCGGATCGTCACATCACATTGCGCCATAAGAACAGTGTCGTCGCGCGCTGGAGCGGCCCCAAGCACTGATATTGACATCCGCGAGCCGCGATGAACCAGCGCATAGCCAAGGCCGGGCGGTTGGGCCTTGTCGCCAGCCAAACCGAGAAGCTTCCTTACAGCATTGAACTGTGGGACGGCGCCGCAGCCGCGCTCGAGCGCGTGCTCGCGCGCAATTGACGCCCAGCTTGCCCGCGCGATTTTTCACGCGGCGCGCAAGGAGCATCCCGAGTCGCGAATATTGTTGCGTCGCGGGGCGCGAATAGTCGCGGATTCCGCCGACTAGTTGCCCCGACCAGCGATCAATATTTCGGATCGCGATCCAGAAGTTCGATCGACACGCCCTCCGGGCCGCGCAGGAAACAGATGCGCACGCCCGGCCGGACAGTGGTCGGCTCGCGCGTGAATTCGACGCCCTTCTTTTTCAAATCGGCGGCGACCGCGTCGATGCCGCTCACCGTGAGGCCGAAATGATCAAGGCCGCGATACGGGGTACGTGGCGCTGCGTTCACGCTGTCGCTGGGCGCCACTGGAGCGATAAAGATATTGGCGCCGCCAAGCTTGAGATCGATGCGCGGTTTGCCCTGCTGCATCGTGCGAATGACCTCCGCGCCGAGCATCGATTCGAACCATTGCGCCATCGCTTCGGGATCGGTGGTGCGCAGATGAACATGATCCCAACCGTATTTATATGTCTGCTGTGTCAAGGCGCTTCTCCCCTGTATTTGCTGGTTTCCAGTTATCATTTTGGCGGAACATGAAGGGCTGCACAATCAGCTATTCCGAAACCGGCATCCACTCCATCGGATCACGTCGGGCAGGCTCTTCAGGTTTATGTCTAATGTCGCGCCGGCTTGGGATCGCTTGACGCGGCTGCGGCGGCAGGCTGGACGGCGCCGGGCGCGGCAAGCCAGCCGGCTTGCGCGACGACGCCGTGCAGCATTTGCAGGATGCGCTGCAGCTCCTCGCGTTTGACCACACCGGCGGCGCCGTTTCCGCTCTGGCCGCGCAGCTCGAGGCGGAACGCATCCTGCTCACGCGAAATCGTCAGCCGGTCGGCGAGCTCGGCGGCGGCCGTGCTTGATTTTAGAATCTCGGGCGGCGTCTGCGACATCGCCGGCGCGGTCTTCGCGATGGCGGCCTCGCGCTCGAAAGCGATCGCCTCGCCGCGTAGCTCCGCCGGCGCGCGTTGCGCCAGATTCGAAGTGTTGGCGATATAGCCCGTCGCCCGCTCGAGCACCGCCAAAGCGAGCCGCCGCGTCAGCCAGCACGACCACGCGTCCGGATGTCCCGCATTGATCGCGCCGGCGATACGATCCTCCTGCGGCACGTAGAGAAAGGTTACGGTTTTCAGTGCGCGCAACATGACATTCAAACGTCTCGCAGAACGTTATTGCGGCTTGTCATCGGACCGGTCGAGTCAATGAGTTCAGGCCACGGCACGATGGTCGATTTCACGGTTTTCATCGCAATGGCATCGGCCACCGCGCGCGCGATCCCGTCTTCCGAGAAAGGATACAGTGTCTGCATATCGAACCAAGGATATTTGGCTTTGGCGCGATAGAGCATGTCGACCCCAAGCGGCAGATCGTTGCCGGTGAACCCCCATGAGCCGAGCACGTTGATGTCCTTGGCGCAAATGCGGTGCCAGGACGTGGTGATCGCACCCGCATCGGTAAACTGGCCCATTTCAACATAGGTGCCGCCGTCGCGAAGAAACTCGATTCCCTCCGGTCCGGCACTGGGATGGCCGGAGCAATCCATCACCAGATCGGCGCCGAACCCGCCGACAATTTCGCGCAAGCGCGCGACGCGCGCGTCGGCGCTTTGGTAGCGTTCGATATCGACCGTCGCTTCGGCGCCGAACTTGCGCGCGAGTTCAAGCCGCGGCTTCTCCGGAGCGCCGACGCAAATCACACGCCCGGCGCCCATTTCCTGCGCAGCGGCAACCGCGAGAATCCCGATCGGACCGGAACCTTGGATGACCACGGTATCGCCCCATTTGAACCCGCCGACGCGCACCGCGCGGTTAAAGGCGCGGATGCATGACGTGAGCGGCTCGGCAAGTGCACCAAGCCGGAGCGGCATGTTATCGGGGAGCTTGTAGATCTTGGTGCCGGGCAACGCCTCGAGATCGACATAGACATATTCGGCGAAGCCGCCCCACAAATGCGGTGGCTTATCGAAGCCGAGATAGCGGCCGTAATAGACCGGCGTGAGGCATTTGTTCGCGCTCTCCGGATAATGGATGCAGTAATAACAACGGCCGCACGGCATCAGCGGCGGGATCATGACTCGCGATCCGACCCGCAGCGGCTTACTCATGAAGTCTTCTGTAAATTCGCTGCCGGCCTCGACGATGACGCCGCCGAGTTCGTGGCCCAGCGTGAACGGCCAGGGCAACTGCTTTGGCCAGTGACCCTTAAGGATGTGGAGGTCGGTGCCGCAGACGCCGCAGGCGCCGATCTGGATGAGTGCCGCCTTTTTTGGAATTTTGGGCCAAGGAACGCTGTGGATCACCGGCTTGGCGCCCGGACCGGCGAAGGTCGAGACGCGGATGTGCTGCATGCCAATGTCCTCCCGGTGTCGGAGGCATACTCTAAATCATGACCCTGAAAAAGACCGACCCGAGCCGATTCGATTAAATCGCAGTACCGATTTCTCAAGCAATTGCGAGCAACCATGGTTTCATGACCGGACCGCGATAGCTGTCGAAATACCGCAAACCGCGGAGATAGCACTCCTGAACCGCATCCTCGGCATCGTCCGGATTGCGCATGAGGTAGCGCGCTAGCGTGTAGAGGTCGTCGAGATGCGGCAAGGCGGCTTCGTGGAAGCGTCGCGCGCGGTCGTCGTCGGCATGTTGCGCGGACGCCGCGACGCCTTTGGCGCGCACAGCCCCGTTGCTTCGGCCGCCGACGACTCCGATTGCCATATGCGTGCTCCCTCGATTCGCACGCCACTCGATTCGGCGGAGCGATGACGTCGGCGCAGACCCCGGTTCCAGCAAAAGGAACCACTTTCCGCGAGCGAAAAAGTTCCGAGCCCTTGAGTTGAAAACTATTCGTATCGGGCGAGCGGGGATAAAACCACGGGCTCGGGCGGGCTTTTAGCGCCGGTGCAGCGGCGCGCCTGTCACTTTTTGGAGCGCATCAAGAGTCAGCCCCTCGACCATGTCGCGCATGGCAAAGCCCTCGGGGGTGACGTCGAGGATGGCGAGATTGGTATAGACGCGCGTGACCACGCCGAGCGCGGTCAGTGGATAAGTGCAGCGGCGAGTGAGCCGGCTTTCGCCGGATTTGGTTTGGTGCTCCATCAACACCCAGACCTGCCGCGCGCCGACGGCGAGATCCATGGCGCCGCCGACGGCGGGCGCGCTGTCATTGTCGGAAATCGACCAGTTGGCGATATCGCCGTTCTCGGCGACCTGAAAAGCGCCGAGCACGCACAGATCGAGATGTCCGCCGCGGATAAGCGCAAAGCTGTCGGCATGATGCATATAGGCGCCGCCCTTTCGCAGCGTGACATATTGCTTGCCGGCATTGATGAGCCAACGGTTGATTTCTTCGGGCGCCGGCGCCGGGCCCATTGCGAGGACGCCGTTCTCGGAATGGAAAATGACTTCGCGGTCGGCCGGCACATGATCCGCCACTTGCGTTGGCGCACCGATCCCGAGATTGACGTACCAGCCTTCCGGAATGTCGCGCGCGAGCCGCGCCGCCATTTCGGTGCGCGTCATCGGTCTGCATTTCGCAACGACATCGGCTGCGATCTCGTTCACTGCCGCCTCATCAAGTCACAGTCGGTTCGCCATAGGGCACGTGCAGCACGCGATTGACGTAGATGCCGGGGGTCGCGATCTTTTCCGGATCCAACGTGCCGAGGTCCACAATGTGCTGCGCTTGCGCGATCGTCAACGTCGCCGCCGTCGCCATGACCGGATTGAAATTGCGCGCCGACGAGCGGTAGGTCAGGTTACCCCAGCGGTCCGCCTCCCACGCCTCGATCAGCGCGACATCCCCGGCGAGCGCTTCTTCAAGCAGATATTGGCGTCCGGCAATTTCGCGCTGCTCCTTGCCGGCGGCGAGCTTGGTGCCGACGGCGGTGGCGGTGAAGAAAGCGGGAATGCCGGCGCCGGCGGCGCGCAGCCGCTCTGCCAGCGTACCCTGCGGCACGATTTCCAATTCGATTTTGCCGGCGCGATAAAGCTCCTCGAACACCACCGGATCGACGGTGCGTGGATACGAACAAATGATCTTGCGCACGCGCCCGAGCTCGAGAAGCCGCGCCAAACCGATGCGCCCCAGGCCCGCATTGTTGGACACGACAGTCAGATCTTTCGCGCCATGCTCGATCAACCCATCGATCAGCGCGTTGGGCTGACCGATGCTGCCGAAGCCACCGAGCAACACGACCGCGCCATCGCGGACGGCCGCCATGGCTTCGGCCATGGTTTGCACGATCTTGTTGATCATTGGAAAGCTAGCTGAGCCGCTCGTCCCCGCGAAAGCGGGGACCCACAGCATTTATAGCTATCATAATCGACACCCCTGGATTTCCGCTTGCGCTGGAATGAGCGGAATGAACTTCACCCGACCACGCGCGCACGGCGCTCTTCGCCAAAAGCCGGCATCACTTCGCGGGCGAACCGGCGCAAGCTGTCCTGCGCCGGGCCGCCGCCGTTAAGCAGCACATAGCCAACACCGAGCGTCTGCAAGTTTTCCAGTTTCCGAGCGATTTCGTCGGGCGTGCCGTAAAGCGCGCTCTCCTCGCTCGCCTCGCGCGTGTCGGAGAACGCCATGATACTGGATTTGCTCTTGGTCCCGTCCGGCGCGTTCGAGGCGGCGGCGAGGCGGCGCTGCGCTTCGAGCCGCCGCTCCAGCGCGGCCTCCTTGTCAGCCTGATCCTTGGCGACGTAAAAGGCGCGCGCCACTCCGACATCCATCGGATTGAACGCGCGGCCGCGCGCTTCGACCGCCGCTTTGAACGCGGCAATGCGCTCGGCCACGGTTTCGAACGAGGCAAATTGATCGAGCAACAGATTAAAACCGCGCTCGGCGACCTGGCGGATCGATTCCGGATTTCCCGCCGCCATCCACATCGGCGGATGCGGCTTTTGCGCGGTCGGCGGCTCGACGATGATGTCGTCGAAGCGCCAGTATTTTCCGGAATGCGAAAAGCGCTGCTTGGAAGTCCAGGATTTCAGGATGACGTCGAGCGCTTCATTGAATCGCGCATCGGCCTCCTCCATCGCGATGCAGAAGCCGGCGAATTCGCCGTGCCGATAGCCTTTGCCGACGCCAAAATCGAGCCGCCCGCCGGACAATAGATCGATGGTGGCGGCCTGCTCGGCGAGCAGCACCGGATTGTGCCACGGCAGCACCAAGACCGCCGTGCCAAGCCGCAACGTTCGAGTCTTCGCCGCCACCCAGGTGAGCAACGCCAGACTGGCCGAGACCTGGCCGAAGCCGGTGAAATGATGCTCGACCAGAAAGGTCGAATGGTAGCCCAGCGCCTCGGCCTCGACATTGTATTCGACGAATTGCCGATAGCCCCGGCCGGAATCCACATCGGGACCGCCGTGGCGCGCGGTGGCGCTGCCGAACAAGCCAAAGCGCATGAAGAGCTTTCCTGTTTCCCGGCAGCAATGTAGCCCATGCCGGGAGGCCGGAGCTATAGTGCCCGCGGGGAGGACATCGCATGACCGGGATCGATAAATGGATCATCGGCGTGGCACGAACGGCAGGCGTGGCCGTTCTGGCCTTGTGTTGCGCACAAGTTTTTGCCGCCGCTGCGCAGGATTATCCGTCCAGGCCGATCACCATGATCGTACCCTATCCGGCCGGCGGCGGCGTCGACGTGATGGGGCGTTTGATCGGAGCGAAGCTCTCCATTGCGCTCGGCCAACAAGTGGTGATCGAGAATCGCGGCGGCGCCGGCGGCATGATCGGCACGCGGGATGCGGCGCGCGCGGCGCCGGACGGCTATACGATTGTCATGCTGCTCACCGGCATAAGTCTCGGCAGCAATACCGGCTATGACGTGAACAAGGATTTTGCGCCGATCGGGCTGGTCGCCTCGACCCCGATCATCGTCGATGCGCATCCATCGCTGCTGGCGAAATCGCTCGCCGACGTAGTCGCGTTGGCAAAGAAGGAGCCTGGCAAGCTTTCCGCCGGTACGCCGCCGGCGCCGACCATCAATTATTTTGCCGCGCAACTATTCAATTTGCTGGCCGGCACCGAGATCACCGTCGTGACCTATAAGGGCACCGGGCCGCTCACCAACGATCTCCTCGGCAATCATGTGCCGCTCGGGTTCAACACCATTCCGGCATCGATCAGCAACATCGCCGCCGGCCAGTTGCGCGGGCTCGCGGTCGCCGCCACCAAACGCTCGGCCGCCGTGCCCGAGGTGCCGACCGCTGCGGAATCAGGCCTGCCGGGTTTCGAGGCAGTGCAGTATTACGGCCTCGCCGCGCCAGCCGGCACGCCGCGCCCGATTGTCGAGCGGCTCAACAAGGAGCTGCGCGCGATCCTTGCGTCCGATGAGATGAAAAAACGATTGATTGACGATGGCGCCGATCCCACCCCGAGCACGCCGGAGGAATATGCCGCCAATATTGCGCGCGAAGAAGGCAAATGGGCGGCGTTGGTGCAAAAGCTCGGATTGAAGATTGAGTGAAAAAGGTGATGCATTATGGAACTGGGGCTGAAGGGTAAAACCGCGCTGGTGACCGGATCGAGCCGCGGCATCGGACGCGGCATCGCACTGGCGCTGGCCGCCGAAGGCTGCGATGTGATGCTCGTCGGGCGCGACCGAGCCGCGCTTGACGACAGCGCCGCCGCGATCGGCAAATGCGGCAGCCGTGCCGGAATCGCGGTGATCGATTTGCGCGGGAACGACGCGCCGGCGAAGCTGATCGAGCAGGTCAGACGTGAATTCGGCATGCTCGACATTATGGTCAACAATGCCGGCGCCACCAAGCGCGGTGATTTTCTGACCCTCACGGACGCAGACTGGGAGGATGGTTACGCGCTGAAATTTTTCGCCCATGTCCGACTCGCGCGCGCTGCCTGGCCGCTCTTGGCCGAGCGGCGCGGCGCGCTCATTTCGATCGGCGGCACTGGCGGGCGCAAGCCGACCGCCGAATTCACGATCGGCAGCTCAGTCAATGCCGCGGTTGCGGCGTTCACCAAATGCCTGGCCGATCGCGGCAAGACCGACGGCGTGCGCGTCAACTGCATCCATCCCAGCATCGTTGAGACCGACCGGACCCGGCGGCGCATCAAGGCCGAGATCGAACGCACCGGAGCGCCGGAGCAAAAAATCCGCGAACAGCTGTTGCGCGAATTCAACAATCCCATTCGCGTCGGCACGGTCGAGGACGTCGGCAGCCTCGTGGTGTTCGTCGTCTCCAACCGCGCCAGCTGGCTGCACGGCGCTACCATCGATCTCGACGGCGGCGAGATTCCGGTGTTGTGACTAAACCACGATAGGAAATTCCTCCCCCTGAAAGGGGAGGTCGGCGGCCTAGCCGCCGGGTTGGGGTCTGCGCGACGACTGTTGTAATCAAAGTGACCCCTCCCCGGCGCGCTCCGCGCGTACTCCCTCCCCTTTCAGGGGAGGGAGTACCGTCTCAACGTTTTGAAAAAAGACACACGCATTGAGAACCAACTTCAAATGAACATTCTTCTCAGTCCGGCGCGGATCGGCCCGGTCGAAATCAAAAATCGCATCATCATGCCGCCGATGACGACGCGCACTGCTGACGACGAGGGTTTCGTCACCGAGGATTGCATCGCCTATTACCTCGCGCGCGTGCGAGGCGGCACCGGGCTGATCACGGTCGAGATGGCCTCGCCGGAAAAAGCCGGACGGCACCGGCGCCGCGAAATCGGAATTTATGACGACCGATTCATTCCCGGCTTGAAGCGTCTCACCGATGCCATTCATCGCGGCGGCGCCAAGGCCTCGATCCAGCTCGGTCATGCCGGCGGCCACACCCGCATCGACATCTGCGGCGACACACCGATTGCGCCATCGGCCATTCCGCACCCGGTCTACGAAACCACCTTCGAGACCATCGTCCCGCAGGAGATGACCAAGGCGCGGATCGAGGAAACGATTGCGGCCCATGTCGCCGCCGCGCAACGCGCGCGAACGGCCGGTTTGGACTGCGTCGAGATCCATGCCGCCCACGGTTATCTGATCTCGCAATTCCACGCGCCGTTCGAAAACCGCCGTAACGACGAATATGGCGGCACGCTGGAGAACCGTGCGCGCTTCGGTCTTGACGTGCTGCGCGCGGTAAAAAGCGCAGTGCCGGATATCGCGGTTGTGTACCGGCTGTCGGTCGAAGATTTCTTCCCCGGCGGCTTGCCGTTTAGCGAAGGCCGCCAGATCGCGATCTGGGCCGCGGCGGCAGGCGCCGACGCGCTGCATGTGACCGCCGGCCATTATCGCTCGCGTCCCTCGGCGCAGGTCGTGCTGCCGCCGATGAATTTACCCGACGCCACTTTTCTCGATTACGCGGCCGATGTGAAAAAGCGCGTGAGCGTTCCGGTCATCGCGGTCGGCCGCCTCGGCGATCCGACAATTGCCGAGCGAGCAATCGGCCAAGGCAAAGCAGATTTCATCGCGCTCGGGCGAGCGCTGATTGCCGAGCCGGGATGGGTGGAGAAGGTCCGCCGCGGCGAGCCGATCCGGCGCTGTCTTTCCTGCAATACCTGCATCAACGAGATGCGCGGCGGCGCCCGCATCGGATGCGTCGTCAACGGCGCCGCTGGCCGCGAGACCTTGTTCGCGGCGCCGCAAATTCCGCAGGGCGAACGCATCGCGGTGATCGGCGCCGGCCCCGCCGGACTGACCTATGCGTCGCTAGTGGCGGAAGGTAACTACGTCACTGTGTTCGAGAAAGAAGCGCAGCCCGGCGGCGCATTCAAATTCGCCGCCAAGGCTCCATTGTTTCAAGAAGTCGAAACCGAGGCGCGCAGCTTTGCCCGCTACATCGCCGATCTCGTTGCCGCTTGCCGCGCCAAAGGCGTGCAATTTCGTCTGGCGACCGATGCGGTTGCCGCGTCGGCTTTGCTGGCGGGATTCGATACCGTCATTATCGCCACCGGCGCGCAATATCGCTTTGGTCTGCGGCCGTTCGCCAACTGGCTTCTTGATACGGGCATCGCGCGAGCGCCGGGCATTGCGCGGCTATTTACATCGTCGTCGGTCCGCAACTGGTTCTACTACAAAGCGCGCCGCGGCAGCGCAGCGCGGTTTCGCCCTCTGGCGCGGCCCGGGCAGCGAGTCGTCGTGATCGGCGACGCCGCGCGCGCCGGCAAAAGCAAGGAAGCGATCGCCAGCGCTTTTGAAGCGGCGTTGCTGGGAGCGAGCGCCAAGGATAGTCTAACGAATAGTCTGTAGAACAAGCTTTAATCGCGAGCACAGTCGCGAACAAGCGGGAGGGCCTGGGTCCCCGCTTGCGCGGGGACGAGCGGACAATTCCGCCACTTTGAGCAGTCAACTACCCCCGCCCGGTCAGCTCACGCGCCTTGTCAAGATGGCCGTAGCTTCGCACCGGCGCGCACATCAGGAAGCGGTAGCCTTCCCTGACGATCCGCTCGGCATTGTGCGCTTCCACATGCGGATGGCCGACGACAACATTGGCCTCTTTGCAGGTATTGACGATCTGCGCCATGGCGTCGAGCACGACCTTATGCTCGTATTGGCGCGGATAGCCGAGCTCCTGGGACAGATCGCCCTCGCCGATCAGGATCGCGCCGATGCCGGGTACATTTTTTAGAATGTCTTTCAGATTGGCGATGCCCTCGGTGTCCTCGATCATCAGGATCACGAAAATCTCGCCCTTGGGATTGAGCGGCCAGACGTCGGCGCGTTCGTAATATTCCTGCTGAGTGAGGCCCCAATAGCGCACCGCTTGCGTCGGGCCGTCGCCGCGAATGCCGGCGGGTTCGTACAGCGGCTTGTTCTTCAAGCGCGGATAGCGGCAGGCGGCGACCGCATTATAGGCCTGTTCGACATTGCTGATATGCGGCCAGATGATTCCATAGGCGCCGAGGTCGAGCACCTGCTTGGCGTGAAATTGCGCTTTTTCCCCGCCATTCGGAGGAATCCGCGCAAACGGAGCAACGGCTGGCGCCAGCGATCCCGCTTGCGCGATCTGGCGCCGATTGAGCATGTATTGCAGGCAATCGCGGAAGGCGCGGATGTCATAGGCATTGTGTTCCATCTCGTAGACCACGGCGTCGTATTTCGCGGTGGCGAGCGCGACGGCCGCCTCGACATCGGCCGGCGTGAAAGTGGTCAAAGCATGCCGGCCCTTTTCCAGCGCGGCAATGACGCCGTTGAGCCGCGGAAGTTCAGCCATTCCTCTCCTCCCTCGATCAGCGGGCGCATCCTAGAGCATGATCCGGCAAAGTGGAAACAAACTGCCGCCGGTCCGCTGATGCAGGTTTGACAATCGCGCGCCGGACCGTAGCATCTCAGGGTCAAAACTCCGGAATGGCGCGCTCTTATGATCATCGATTGCCACGGCCACTACACCACCGAGCCCAAAGATCTGCATCGCTTCCGCAAGGAACAGACCGCGGCCGCGACCTCGGGCGGCAAGACGGTCATGCCGTCGCGCGCTTCATTGAAAATGTCGGATGACGAAATCCGCGAAAGCATCGAGCAAAATCAGCTCAAATTACAGCGCGAGCGCGGCACCGATCTGACGATCTTCTCGCCGCGTGCCTCGGGCATGGGCCATCACATCGGCGACGAAAGCGTGAGCCTCGAATGGTCGCAGATCTGTAACGACCTGATCGCGCGCGTGGTCTCGCTGTTTCCGCAGAACTTCATCGGTGTCTGCCAGTTGCCGCAATCGCCCGGCGTACCGCCGAAGAATGCGATCGGTGAGCTCGAGCGCTGCGTGAAAATGGGATTCATCGGCTGCAATCTCAATCCCGATCCGTCCGGCGGCTATTTCAACGCGCCGCCATTGACCGACAAATGGTGGTATCCGTTCTACGAAAAAATGGTCGAGCTCGACGTACCGGCCATGATTCACGTTTCGGGCTGCTGCAATCCGGCCATGCACACGACCGGCTCGTATTATCTCAATGCCGATACCATGGCGTTCATGCAGCTGATCTTATCCGACTTGTTCAAGGACTTTCCGGCGCTCAAATTGATCATCCCGCACGGTGGCGGCGCGGTGCCGTTTCACTGGGGCCGCTTCCGCGGCATCGCGCTCAATAACGGCCGGCCCGAGCTTGATGAGATCATCAAGAACAACGTCTATTTCGATACCTGCGTCTATCATCAGCCCGGCATCAATCTGCTCGCCGAGGTCGTGCCGGCCGAGAATATCCTGTTCGCGTCGGAAATGGTCGGTGCGGTGAAAGGCGTCGACCCCAGGTCGGGCCACTATTTCGACGACACCAAACGTTATATCGACAAGTCGCCGCGGCTCGACGACGCCGCGCGGAAAAAAATCTTCGAAGGCAATGCACGCAAAGTGTTCAGCCGGCTCAAGACCAAGGTAGCGGCGACGGCATAGGATTTATCGGATTTGGCGAGATCTCCAAAACAAATCAATTTAAGGCGCAAAGGCGGAAGGCACCTCATTGGCATAAGCGGCCGCGAAATCGAGACGCGCGGACTCGCCGACGGCTTCTGGACCGATCTCTATCACCGCTCGATGACGGTTTACTGGCCGACTTTCTTCGGCACGGCGGCGGCAATTTTCGTTTTTCTCAACACGGTGTTCGCCTTCCTCTATTGGCTCGGCAACGAACCGATCGCCAACGTTGCCGGCAACGAACCGCTCGGATTTTTTTACTTCTCGGTCGAGACGCTGGCCACGGTTGGCTATGGCGACATGCACCCGCAGACCCATTACGGGCATTTCATCGCCACGATCGAAATCTTCACCGGGATGTCGTTCCTCGCCGTGATGACCGGGCTGATCTTCGCCCGTTTTTCACGGCCGCGCGCGCGCTTTATCTTCGCCCAAAATCCGGTGGTGACCATTCATCAGGGCCAGCCGACGCTGATGATCCGGATCGCCAACGAGCGCAACAATGCGATATCGCAGGCGACGGCGCGATTATGGCTATTGCTCCTGGAAACCACACTCGAAGGCGTCGAATACCGCCGCTACCACGAGCTGTTGCTCGATCGCCGCGAGCATCCAATGTTCATGCTGACGTGGTCCATTTTCCACGTCATCGACGAGACCAGCCCGCTATATCGAATGACCCCGGCCGATCTTGCTGCGGCCGACGCGGCTTTGACTCTCAACGTCAGCGGCGTCGACGACAATTCGGCGCAATACCTTTATGCGCGCAGGCTCTATAGCTACCAGGACATCCGCTGGAAATACCGCTACCGCGACATCACCAGCTTTTCGGAACAAGGCACGATGGTGATCGACTACAGCGTGTTCCATGAGATCATACCGGAAGACGACATCACGCCGGTACCAAGTGCCGACGCAGAACTGGCCGAGGAAAATTGAGAATTCCGGCCGCGGCGAGTGGCGCCGTCAGCTCGCCTTGCGCGCCGAGGACTGCACGGCGCGCGCCCGCCAATTCGCCAGTGCCTTGGCGAAGGCGTTGGGCCGCGTCTTTTCGTAATCGAGCGCGATCACGTGTTCGACCGAGGGCGGAGCGGCTTTCCGGGACCGCGTGCCGTTGCCAAACACACTGCGCGCATGCGTGCGCCGCGATTTTTTGGCATAGTCGAGCGCGATCGGCCCGGCATGGGTGAGGAACACTTTTTCATGCGGCCGGTTGAGCATCGCGATCGCCTGCCGCAGCGGCAGCCATTTCACCGCCTTGACGTCGTCCATCAACTCGCGCGCCGGTGAGCCGATCGCACGCATGAGCCAGAACTGCACGATCTTGATCTTGCCTTCCGCGGCGTAGGACATCGAGCCGAGAAATTCGTGAACCGAGACCCGATAACCGGTCTCTTCCAGCACCTCGCGCTTGGCGGCGTCTCGCGGGTGCTCCCGCGGCATCAACTTGCCCTTGGGCAAAACCCAGGCCTTTTCCCGGCGCAATCGCACAACGGCGATGCGGGGTCGCGACTTTCCGCGTAAGACGATGCCCCCAGCGGCCAGAATCGGCGGGTGGCCCTTCGCCGAATCAGTCATGTAAAACCTATGCCGGATGCCCATGCGAAGGGCAAGCCGAATTCCGTGGATAGCCTCGCCGGCAGTAGGCTTTCGATTTACGACACGCTGATGACGACCTTGCCAAAATGGCGGTTGGCGCGCATTAGCGCCAGCGCCTCGGCGATGTCGGCGAGCCGGAAGGTCTTGTAGATCGGCAGTGACAGCTTGCCGGCCTCGATCGCCGGCCACAGATCGGCGCGCATCACGCGATTGATCTCGCGCACCTCCTCGGCGCTGCGGGTGCGAAAGGTCACGCCGATATAGTCGATGCGTTTGAGCGCGTGTTTGTCGAAATCGAACTCGCCTTTCATGCCGCCGAGCCGGCCGACATTGACGATGCGGCCGAGAATGCTGGCGGCTTCGAGATTCAGATTGGCGACCGGCGCCGAGACGAGATCGACGATGAGATCGACGCCTTTGCCGCCAGTGGCTTTCTTCACCTGGTCCGGCCAGGTCGGATCGCTTGAATCCAGAGGAAGATCGCACCCGAATTCAGCGAGCCGCGCCCGCCGCTCGGGATTGGTCGATGTGCCGATCACAAGCGAGGCGCCGATGAGCTTGCCGATCTGCATGCCCATGAGCCCGACGCCGGCGCTGGCGCCTTGCATCAGCATGGTCTCGCCGCGCTTTAATCGTCCGGCGGTGACTACGGCGTTGTGCATGGTCTGCAAGGCGACCGGAAAACAGGCCGCCTGTTCGTAGCTCATATTGTTTCCCGGAATGCGATGCACCCGCCCGGCATCGGTGACCACATATTCGGCAAAGCCGCCGGGCGCCGAGGCCATCACGCGGTCGCCGGGCTTGATGCCTTGCACCTCGCCGCCGACCGCTTCGACCTCGCCGGAACATTCCAGGCCGAGCCGCGCGCCGACGCCGCCGACGCTGCCGTGCTGATGGCCCAAGGCGACCAGAAGATCGGCCCGGTTGAGGCTCGAGGCGCGCACCCGGATCAGCACCTCGTTCGGCTTCGGTGTCGGCTTCGGCAGGTCGCGGACTTCGACGCCTTTTTCACCCAAAACGGCGGCTTGCATGATCGATCCTCCAGTCGCACTTCTATTGAGCCGTGTGGTATCGTTGAAACCATGCCGGTTTCAACTGTTCCGATAGCGCGCTGCACGGGAACCATTCGCCCGAGAACTTTCCGCCTATGAATCAGCTTGTCCGCCCGAAAGAAATAAAAAAAGTCGGCGCTTCGGCCTGCCCGCATGACTGCCCCTCGACCTGCGCGCTGGAAGTCGAGATTTTCGACGACCATACGATCGGCCGCGTGCGCGGCGCCCCCGATAACGCCTATACCGCGGGCGTGATCTGCGCCAAGGTCGCCCGCTATGCCGAGCGCGTTCATCATCCCGACCGGCTGAGGGAGCCGCTGCGGCGCGTCGGCGGCAAAGGCAGCGGGCAATTTGCGCCGGTGTCCTGGGACGACGCGTTCGATATCGTGGCGGAAGCGTTCACGCGCGCCGAAGCGAAACACGGCTCCGAAGCGGTGTGGCCGTACCTCTATGCCGGCACCATGGGCTATGTGATGCGCGACGGCATTCATCGCCTGCGCCACGC